>JACIWJ010000038.1 GCA_014361015.1 Candidatus Bipolaricaulota bacterium
CGATGAGGGCGCCGAGGGTGTCCTTCATGAGAGGGGCGAAGTCGTAACAAGGTAGCGGTACGGGAACGTGCAGCTGGATCACCTCCTTTCTAGGGAGTAACCTTCGTTACACCCAGCCTTCCCGCCCGATAGGGCCCGTCGTCCCCCTGTTCACCGTACGTCGGCGCGTCCCCAAGTGGACGCGGTTCTTTTTTCTCTGGCCCGAGGACCCCCTGCTGACGCTCCCCCCTTCCTTCTTGGCTCCTCCCCCCTCGGGGTAGGCTGCAGACACCATGGAAACCACCCAAACGAGAAGCCTCCTCACACGAGACAACCCCATCTGGGCCGAGGGAGATCGGATCCGGGTCTTGGCCCGCGAGACCGTGTACCATCCGGGAACCCCGAGCACTGCGGTGTACCTGGTCGACGAGGGGCGGGTCAAGCTCTCCTACCTCCACCCGTCCGGGAAGCGAATCACCCTCGCCCTGCGCGGTCCGGGCGAGGTGTTCGGGGTGATGGCCCTCGTTGGCGAAAAGCGCCGCCGCCACCACGCCGAGGCGCTCGAGGACTCGGAGATCATCCGTGTGGAGCGAGACACGTTCCTGTTCGCCGCTCGGCGCCGGCCGGAGGTGTTCGCCGACCTCCTCGGGGTGTTCGGGCTGTGGGTCCAGGAGCTCGAGGAGATCGTGGAGGACCTCGCGTTCCGGGACATCCAGACCCGGCTATCGCGCCAGCTCCTCCGGCTGTCCGACGAATACGGGGTCAAGACGAAACACGGGATCCTCATCGGCTTCAAACTCACCCACCGTGACCTCGCGGAGATGATCGGGTCGGCGCGGGAGAACACGACCGTGGTCTTGAACCGCTTCGAGCGGGAGGGGATCCTCGACAAGCGCCGCTACCAGATCGTGATCAAGGACGTCGAGGGCCTGAAGGAGAAGTGCCAGTCGTAGGGCGGGAGGGTTCAGGTCTGTGCTGACAGGCGGCCCAGGGGGGCCGCCTCGCTCGTTGGGGGCCCGTGGGGATGAGTCTCGAGGTCGGCTATAATGACCCATCCTGCAAAGGAGGGTTGAGATGAAGGAAATCCGCTGGCACGGGCGAGGGGGACAGGGGGCGAAGACCGCCTCCCAGATCCTTGCCCAGATCAACCTCCGCGAGGGGAAGTTCGTGCAGTCCTTCCCGGAGTTCGGCCCCGAGCGGTCGGGGGCCCCGATGCGTGCCTACAACCGGATCTCAGACGCGGAAATCCGCGTTCATTCCGCCGTCTACTCCCCCGATATCACCGTCGTCGTCGACGAGACGCTCCTCGAGGCGGAGAGGCCGTGGGAGGGCCTCCAGGACGGGGGAACCCTGGTCGTGAACACGTCCTGCGCGGCGGAGGAGATCCGAGAGCGCACCGGGTACGCGGGGCGAATCGTCACCCTCGATGCGGAGCGCATCGCCCGTGAGAAGGGCACCGGGTTCGCCAACATCCCGATGCTGGGAGCGGTGGCCGCCGTGCTCGGCACGCCGTGGCAGCTGGTCGAGGAGGAGGTCCGCGAGACGATGGGCAAGCGGATCTCGGCGGAGATGCTCGCCAAGAACATCGCCGCGCTGCGCACGGCGTACGACGCGGCGAAGGAGGCAACCGATGACCGCTGAACTCAAGGGTTGGAAGGACCTCCCCCTGGGCGGGGTCGTCCTGGGCGGGGCAGCACGGGACCTCAACAAGACCGGGAGCTGGCGCTCCGAACGCCCGATCTGGCACGAGGACAAATGCATCCAATGCCTTCAGTGCTGGCTCCACTGTCCGGACGACTCAATCCTCGTCGCCGGCGGGAAGATGACGGGGATCGACTACGATCACTGCAAGGGGTGCGGGCTGTGCGCGGCGATCTGTCCCAAGGATGCCCTGGAGATGGTTCCAGAACGGGAGGGAACATGCGCAAGGTGATGACGGGCCACAAGGCGGTGGCCGAGGCGATGCGCCAGATCGAGCCGGACGTGGTGGCGGTGTACCCCATCACTCCCCAGTCGGAGATTGCCGAGTACTACGCCCAGTACGTGCACGACGGGGTCGTCCACTCCGAGCTCGTGCCGGTGGAGAGCGAGCACTCCGCGATGTCGGCGTGCGTGGGCGCGGCGGCGGCCGGGGCGCGGGTGATGACCGCGACCTCGTCCCAGGGGCTGGCGCTGATGGTCGAGGTCCTGTACATCGCCGCGGGGATGCGGCTGCCGATCGTGATGGCGTTGGCCAACCGGTCGCTATCGGCGCCGATCAACATCCACTGCGATCACGCCGATGCCTACCTCGCGCGGGATGCCGGCGCGTTCCAGATCTTCTGCGAGAGCGCCCAGGAGGCGTACGACTACACCCTCATCGCCCAGCGGGTCGCCGAGCACGATAGGGTGAGGATCCCAGGGATCGTGAACCTCGATGGGTTCACCCTCACCCACACCTCGCAGGTCGTCGAGCCGCTGGAGGACGAGGTGGCGAAGAAGTTCGTCGGGCCATTCCAGGCGGTCCACCCCCTCCTGGACGTCGACCACCCCGTGTCGTGGGGGACGTTCGCCATGCCCGACTACTACTTCGAGCTGAAGCGGGCCCAGCAGGCGGCGATCGAGGAGGCGGCGGGCGTGTTCCTCGAGGTACAACGGGCCTACGCCTCCCTCACCAGGCGGCGGTATGCGGGGTTCATCGAGCCGTATCGAATGGATGACGCCGAGCGCGCGGTCGTGGTCATGGGCTCTACGGCGGGCACGGCGAAGGTGGCCGTGGACGCGCTCCGCGAGAAAGGTGACAAGGTCGGCGTCCTCAAGGTGTGGCTGTACCGGCCGTTCCCCTATGCCGAGGTCGCCCAGGCTCTGGCCAAGGTGCGGGCCGTCGCCATCCTCGACCGGGCGTTCTCGTTCGGGGCGTTGGGGGCCCTGTACAGCGACGTGGCCGCAGCCCTCGCCCACAGCAAGCTGCGGCCCACGCTCGCCAACTACATCTACGGGCTAGGAGGCCGGGACGTGACGGTGGACCAGATCCTGCGGGCGTTTGCCGAGCTGAAGGAGGCTCGCCCAGAGACCCGGCTTCGCTACCTCGGCCTCAGGGAGTAGGAGGGGACATGCCAAGCATCAAGGCGCTAGCACAGCGCGAAGAAGCGAACGCTCGGTTCACAAGCGGCCATACCCTGTGCGCGGGCTGTGCCGAGCCCATCGTTGTGCGCACGGTCCTCAATGCGATCGAGGAGCCCGTGGTCGCGGCGAGCCCCACCGGTTGCCTCGAGGTCGCAACGAGCCGGTTCCCGGGGACGGCGTGGAACGTGCCGTGGGTCCACGTCGCGTTCGAGAACGCGGCGGCGGTGATCTCGGGGGTCGAGGCGGCGTACAAGGCCCTCACCAAGACCGGTGCCGTCAAGAAACGGATCCGGTTCGTGGTGTTCGGGGGCGACGGCGGGACGTACGACATTGGCCTCCAGGCCCTGTCCGGGGCGCTGGAGCGCGGGCACGACTTCCTGTACGTGTGTGTGAACAATGAGGCGTACATGAACACCGGGGTCCAGCGCTCGAGCGCCACCCCGGCCTGCGCCGCGGCGACCACGTCCCCGGTGGGGAAGGCGATCCCGGGCAAGCCCCAGGACCGCAAGGACCTCACGGAGATCGTGGTCTCCCACCACGTCCCGTACGTGGCCCAGGCGGCGGTGTCGCACCTGGTCGACCTCGCGAACAAGGTGGAGCGGGCGATGAAGTACGAGGGCCCGAAGTTCATCAACGTCCTCACCACCTGTCCGCTGGGGTGGCGCACCCCGCGGGACAGCGCGATCGTCCAGTCCAAGCTCGCCGTGGAGACCCGGTACTGGCCGCTGTACGAGGTAGTCGAGGGGAAGTACAAGATCAACTACAAGCCGAAGGAGCACGTGCCGGTCGAAGAGTGGTTGAAGACCCAGGGCCGGTTCCGCCACCTGTTCCGCGATCCGCAGGGCAAGGAGCGGATCGCCGAGTTCCAGGCCGCGGTGGACCGCCACTGGAACGACCTCCTGAGGAAGGAGCAGTGCCTATCCGGCGACGAGGCCGGGCAGGGGTAGCGAAGCGACGGGTGCGGCCCAGGCCGTGGTGGTTCGGCCTGGGCCGGGACCTCGCCCTTGGGGCGGGGGTCGGGGCAGCGGTCGGAGCATTCTTCCACGACGCGGCGTTCGGTGCCGCCGCCGGTGCCATCGTGGGCCTGCTCCTCCACCTCTACTTCCGGCTCCGGTAGGTCTGTGAGCAGGCGGAGCCTTGGGGCCTCACCGCCGAGCAAAGACATCGAGGCACGAAGAACAGCAACACCGATGCACGTTGAAGTTCAGCCATTCCTGGCCTGGGGCGTCTTCGTGCGGGTGGTGGTGAACAGGGTGCCAGGGTCGCTCCGTGCTCTCTGCGAGCTCCGTGGGGCGAGAGAGCCGGTGACATCTTCGGAAGTCGGGGGACGTGCCCAACGGTAAGATCGGGTTCGGGACGGGATCAGGAGCTGAGCGGCAACCCCTCGAGGGGCTGATCCAGCGGCACCTGGAGCTTCACCCGGGGTTCGGCCCCGCGGACCTGGCGAAGCTCCTCTACCAGGGGGCGCTGGGGATGGACCACCTCCTCGCCGATCGCAAGCGATTCGTGGAGGAATTGCGACGGGAATGGGAGAAACTCGATCCCGACTTCTTCCCTGGCGAGCCGCTTCTGGAACCGGTGCACCCAGCGCGGCCCGTGTTCCGGGTCAACCTGCGGCCCGCGCGGCGGATGGGAATCGACCCCGCCGTGCTGGCGGCGACCCTCGCTCATCAGCCCCTCCGGGCCGGGACGTGGAACGAGTTTCGGGAGCTGTGGACGGGCACGGTGCGCTTGGCGCGGGAGGGGCGTCTCCCGTTCACGCCCCAGGAGCTCAGGGCACAGGGGTGGGATGTGGTGCGAACCCGTCGGCCCCCCGGGCACTCCCCTTGCTACCGGGCCCTCAACCGCCCCGCGTACCGCCTGCTCCACGACCTCGGGCAGCCCTCGCTGCGAGGCGTGCTGGCGGGGGAAGGAGATCCCAGGGAGGTCATGAAGGCCCGAGGCAGCCAGGACCTGAGCACGCTACCTCCGGGCAACCCACGCACTCCACCTGGATCGTCGCGTGGCCGATCCCGAACTCCTCCCGCAGGAGACGGCGGAGCTTCCGGATGAGGGCCTCGGCCTGGCTCAGGGCCTGGTCGGGGACGACCACGTGGGCGGAGAGGGCCACGTACCCCGGGGCCACCGTCCACACGTGGAGGTCGTGGACCCCCTGCACGCCGGGCATCCCTGCCAACCTCTGCTGGACCTCCTCCGTGGACACCCCCCGCGGCGCCCCCTCGATCAGGATGTGGGCCGTGCGGGCCAGGACCCGCACCGCCCCCACGAGGATCACGCTCCCGATGGCGAGGCTCACCAAGGGATCGGCGAGGGTCCACCCTGTGAGGAGGATGACGATCCCCGCCGCGATCACGCCCACCGAACCGAGGGCATCGCCCACCACGTGGAGGAACGCGCTGTGGACGTTGAGGTCTTCCCGATCGTGGCGGTGGAGGAGCCAGGCCACAGCCAGGTTGACAACGAGCCCGCCCCCGGCCACGGCGAGCATCGGACCCGCCCACACCGGGACGGGGTCCCGTACCCGCTCCACCGCCTCCCGGAAGATGCCCGCCGCTACCGCCGCCAGGGTCGCCCCGTTGACGAGCGCGACCAGCACCTGAAGCCGGTGGAGGCCGTAGGTGTGGCGGGGTGTGGGGGGGCGAGACGCGGCGCGGAGGGCGAGGTAGGACAGGGCAAGGGCGAGCGCGTCGAGGAACACGTGGGCGGCGTCGGAGAGGAGGGCGAGGCTTCCCGTGATGAGCCCGCCTGCCACCTGGCCGGCGCACACCAGGCCGGTGACCCCCGCGGCCACGACGAGCCGCCGCCCCATGGGTAAATGGGCTGGCATCGGCGCTGGATGGTCCCCTCTTCCCCGGCGCCCCGCAAGGTTGACGGTCGACGGGAGGCCCGGTATCGTACCGCATCTTCTTCCATCGGGGGTGCGGAGACATGAGGAAGCCGACCGACGAGACGCGGGGTGGTCGCCTTTGTCGCCGCCCCCACCGTTCCTGATCGAGCCAACCCGTTCCCGGGCCCCACCGAGCCCGTTCTCCCCACCCGAGGAGGGACCCCATGGGCGTCCACCGTGATGTGACCGAGCTCATCGGGCGGACCCCGCTCGTGCGGTTGGCCCGCCTGGCCCGCGGGGTGGGGGCGGAGGTGGTGGCGAAGCTGGAGATGGCCAACCCCGGCGGGAGCGTGAAGGACCGCATCGCCCAGGCGATGATCCGCGACGCGGAGGAACGGGGGCTGCTGCACCCGGGGGGGATCGTGGTCGAGCCCACGTCGGGGAACACCGGGATCGGGCTCGCGCTCGTGTGCGCGGTCCGGGGGTACCGGCTGATCCTCGTCATGCCGGACACGATGAGCGTGGAGCGGCGGGCGATCCTTCAGGCGCTGGGGGCGGAGCTGGTGCTCACCCCGGGCGAGGAGGGGATGCCAGGAGCAGTGCAGGCGGCGCAGGACCTGGCCCGTCGCTACGGGGCATTCGTCCCAGGGCAGTTCACGAACCCCGCCAACCCCCGGATCCACGAGGAGACCACCGCCGAGGAGATCTGGCGCCACACTGCGGGGAGGGTGGACGCGTTCGTGGCCGGGGTGGGAACCGGGGGGACGGTGACCGGGGTCGGGCGGGCGCTGCGCCGGTGGAACCCCGGGGTGTGGGTGGTGGCGGTGGAGCCGGCGGCTTCTCCCGTGCTCTCGGGCGGCGCGCCGGGCCGCCACCGGATCCAGGGGATCGGGGCTGGGTTCGTCCCCGACGTCTTCGACCGCTCGGTGGTGGACGAGATCCTGCCTGTGTCCGACGACGAGGCCGCGGAGGCGGCGCGTCGGCTGGCCCGGACGGAGGGGATCCTCGCCGGGACCTCCTCGGGGGCCGCTCTCGCCGCGGCGCTGCGGGTCGCAGCGCGGCCCGAGTTCGGGGCCAAGCAGGTGGTGGTCGTCCTCCCCGACACGGGGGAGCGGTACCTGTCCACAGGCCTGTTCGGAGGGAGCGATGCGGGGGATCGTTGACGACATCCGGGCGGTCCAGGCCCGGGACCCAGCGGCGCGGAGCGCGCTGGAGGTCCTCTTCCTGTACCCCGGGATGCACGCGGTGTGGGCCCATCGGATCGACCATTGGCTGTGGAGGCGCGGGTGGCGGTTCCCGGCGCGGGCCCTGGCCCACCTCGTCCGCCGCTGGACGGGGGTCGAAATCCACCCCGGCGCCCGCCTCGGCCGGCGGGTGACGATCGATCACGGGATGGGCGTGGTCATCGGGGAAACGGCCGAGATCGGAGACGACGTCCACCTCTACTCCGGCGTGGTTCTGGGCGGCGTGGCGGCCCGGCCGGGGAAACGCCACCCCACCGTGGAGAGCGGGGTCGTCCTCGGCGCGGGGGCGGTGGTCCTGGGCCCGGTGCGGGTGGGGAAGGGGGCCCGGATCGGGGCGGGCGCGGTGGTGCGGGAGGACGTCCCGCCCGGAGCCGTGGTCCTCGCCCCCAGGCCCTGGGTGGTGCTCAAGCCCGACCTAAACGGAAATCTTCCCCTGGCAGAGCTCCCGTTCGCGGGGTTCGGGATCTAGGGGCAGACCGAACCAGGCGGTCAGCTCCCGTAGAGCCAGCGGTAGGTGAGCCAGGCGTTGAGGACCTTCACGAGGTACTCCCGGGTCTCGGTGGAGCGGAGGGCGGCAGGGAGGTCGGCCGGACTGGCCACACCGTCGGCCGTCCACCGGCGGAGGTTCCCCGGCCCCCCGTTGTAGGCGGCCACGGCCCAGGCCACGTTCCCGCTGGACTGGTCGAGGAGGTGGGCGAGGTACCACGTCCCGAGCCGGATGTTGTCGTCGGGGTCGAACAAGGACTCCTCCCGGTACGGGATCTTGAGCTTCTCCTCCGCGATCCAGCGGGCGGTGGAGGGGAGGAGCTGCATCAACCCCCGTGCGTCGGACGAAGACACGGCGGTAGGGAGGAACCCGCTCTCCTCGCGGATCACCGCCAGGACGAGGTACGGATCCACCCCATAGGCACCGGCCCAGCGGAGCACCGTGTCCCACCACGCCAGCGGGTAGGCGAGGTGGTAGGCGCGGCGGCAGGGGACGGAGGACAGGACGGATGCGCCAGCGCGGAACGCGGCGCGCCAGTCGCCTTGCGCCACGTACCGCTCCCCGATCGCGAGCCGGTCCACGGCCGATCCACGGCTGGCAGCGATGGCCAGCTCGATGTCCGCCCATCTCCTCCCCTCCCCATTCGGGAACGCCTCCGCGAGCGCAGCGGCCAACGCCAGGACGGGGGGAGAGGCGGGGGAGGGATCGGCGACGAGGGGAAGGGGCGGCGGGGGTTCCCCCACGAGCCATGCGAAGGCACGGGAGAGAAGCCGTGCCGCCTCGGTGGCTCGTGGCGCTTCCCCCCGCCGCGTGTGGAGGAGGTAGAGGCGCAGCGCGGCGTCATCCTGAACGCGATGTGCCCCGCGCGCGAGCTCCCAGTACAAGGAGATGGCATCCGCGGTTTGGCCGGAGCCCTCGAGCAGCCGGGCCGCCCGCCACTTCGCCTCGAGCTCCGACGACTGGAGGTAGGCGGCGATCGCCTCCTCCTCCCGCCCGAGGGACTCGAGGAGGAGCCCTGCCGCGTAGGCTCCGGCCGCCCCCGCGGCGCGGTAGGCCCGGATCGCTTTCTCCGTTTCTCCCGCCCGTTCGAGGGCCCGCCCGTACTCGAATTGAGCCACGAGGTCCCCGGGAAAGGACAGGAGGTACCGCTCGAACTCGGCTGCCGCTTCCCCGGCCTTCCCCAGGGCGAGGAGGGCCCGCGCCCGCTCGAGCGCCGCCTGAGCACCGCCAATCCCTGCCAGGAAGGACAGCGCCTCTCCTGGAGCACCCCCCCGGGTGAGGAGCGAAGCAGCTCGGACCGGCTCTCGCTCCAATCGCACGATGGCCCGCACCGCGTCCTGCCGCGGGAGGAGCGCCTCCCATTCCCGAACGGCATCCGCCCAGTGGCCGGCCCCCTCGTAGGCAAGGGCGAGCTCGGCCTGGAGATCGGCGGTGGCGTAGAGGGCAAGGGCGGATCGGAGGAAGGGGATCGCCTGCGAAGGGGCGCCCTGGGCGAGGTACCACTGGCCGAGGACGACCCGCGCCTCCCACCCCACCCCGTCATCGCGCGCCGCGAGCGACTCCAGCTCGGGCAGTGACCCCGGCAGGCGGCCGCGGGCGTCCATGAGGCGGTTGTAGTCCCCGACTTCGGGGGGAGAGCTGGCCATCCAAGGGACAAGCACCGCCAATGCGAGGAGAAGCCCCATCAAGATGATTGGTCCGACCGCGCTCTTCATCCGTGCCCTCCCCTCCACCGTCAACTGTATGGGCCCACCCGAGGCAGGGGAAGGACGAACCATCCCCAGGTGAGGGACGAGCTACCCGCAAGAGAAGAGGGCAGGCCTTGGGCCTGCCCCCCTCGATGGTCGGACTTCACCCTGGACTCTAGAACATGACGTACAGCCCAAGCCCCGGCATGAGGAGGGCCGCGATCTGCAGGTTCGCAAGGTCCACCACCCCGATCAAGCGGACCTGGCCGTAGAGCCCGAACGTGTCGGAGAGGGCGAAGTAGGCTCCGGCCATCCCGTTCACGGTCAGGCTGATCTGAGCCACCCCTCCGATGCCACCCGCGGCAGAGATGAGCCCGCCCACGCCGCCACCGAAGTAGGGCTTGAACCCCTCCAGCGCGGGGGTGATGAGGAACGAAGCGTCCACCGAGAACGCCATCGCCCCTTGGGCCACCGCCCACACGCCCAGCGTGAACCGGGTTGCAGCGCTATCCCCCGTGGGGATCTCGTAGAACACGTCGAACAACGGGGTCGCCAGCGCGAGGTTGAAGCTTCCTCCCACCCCGAGCCTGCTCGCCGCCCCACCCTCAGCCCCCCACGCTGGAAAGAGAGAGAACCCGACCATCAACAGCAAAACGACTGCGATCGAACGCCTCATCTGCCACCTCCTAGTGGACCCCGCATTGTACCCGGTCGGCCCCCCGGTCGGACGAGGGTCCCCGTTGCGCAGGGTCGCGTTCCCCCTACCATCAGGGGGTGATGACCGAGCCAACAGGCGGGCGGACGGTGCGGGCCCCCCGAGGAAGGGAGCTCTCGTGCAAGGGCTGGCCGCAGGAGGCGGCCCTGCGCATGCTCATGAACAACCTCGACCCCGAGGTAGCGGGGGACCCCGCCCACCTCATCGTCTACGGCGGCACGGGTCGGGCCGCTCGGTCGTGGGAGGACTTCGACGTCATCGTGCGCTCGTTGCGCGCGCTGGAGGGCGATGAGACCCTCGTCGTCCAGTCGGGGCGGGCGGTCGCCGTGTTCCGGACCCACGAGGATGCGCCGCGCGTGGTCATCTCCAACGCGATGCTCGTTCCGGAGTGGGCGACGTGGGAACGGTTCCGCGAGCTGGAGCGTCAGGGGTTGACGATGTACGGCCAGATGACGGCCGGAAGCTGGATCTACATCGGGACGCAGGGGATCCTCCAGGGGACGTACGAGACCTTGGCCGAGTGCGCCCGGCAGCACTTTGGTGGATCGCTCCGCGGGAAGCTCGTCCTCACCGCCGGGCTCGGGGAGATGGGCGGTGCCCAGCCCCTGGCGATCACGATGAACGATGGGGTGGGAATCATCGTCGAGATCAACCCCGACAAGATCCAGCGCCGGATCGCGTTCGAGCAGCTCGATACCTGGACGAGCTCCCTGGACGAGGCCCTCCACCTTGCCCGGGAACACCGAGGGAGGGGGGAGGCCATCTCGATCGGCCTCCTCGGGAACGCAGCCGACGTGTACCCTGAGCTCGTCCGGCGCGGGGTGACCCCGGACGTGGTGACGGACCAGACCGCGGCCCACGACGAGCTCGCGGGGTACGTCCCGGCGGGGATGGCCTACGCTGATGCCCTCCGGCTGCGGGAGCGGGACCCCCAACGCTACATCGAGCTCTCCTACGCCTCGATGGTCCGCCACGTCGCGGCGATGGCGGAGATGAAGGAGAGAGGGGCGGTGGTCTTCGACTACGGGAACGCCCTCCGCGCCCAGGCGGAGAAGGGTGGTCTTGACCATGCGACGGCGTTCTCGTTCCCCGGGTTCGTCCAGGCGTACATCCGGCCCATGTTCTGCGAGGGGAAAGGGCCGTTCCGGTGGGTGGCCCTGTCCGGCGACCCCGCCGACATCGCGCACACGGATCGCGCGATCGTGGACCTGTTCCCCCGCGATCGATCCCTCCACCGGTGGATCGAGCGGGCAGAGGCGAGGGTCCGGTTCCAGGGGCTCCCGGCGCGGATCTGCTGGCTTGGGTACGGGGAGCGGGCGGAGGCCGGCCTTTTGTTCAACGACCTCGTGCGCAAGGGCGATGTCCAGGCCCCGATCGTCATCGGCCGCGATCACCTCGACTCCGGCTCCGTCGCCTCCCCCTACCGGGAGACGGAGGGAATGCGCGATGGCTCGGATGCGATCGCGGATTGGCCGGTCCTGAACGCCCTCCTCAACGCGGTGGCCGGGGCGACGTGGGTCAGCGTGCACCATGGAGGAGGGGTAGGGATCGGGAAGAGCATCCACGCGGGGATGGTCATCGCCGCCGACGGGACGAAGGGAGCGGACCGCAGGCTGGAGCGGGTGCTGACCGTGGACCCCGGCCTCGGGGTCGCCCGGCACGCCGACGCCGGCTACGATCGCGCGATCGAGGTCGCCCGCGAGCGCGGGGTGCGCGTCCCCCGCCTCACCCCGTAGGGAGGAGGGCCAGGGCGGCGAGGGTCTTGGCGTCCCCCTCCCCCCGGCGGGCGAGGGCGCGGACCTCCCCCACGGTGAAGAACCCCACCTCATCCACCTCGGACCGGGGCGCGGCGTGGCCCGCCACGTCGCGGGCGAGAAAGAAGTACGTCCGCTCGTCGGAGTAGCCGGGCGTCGGGTAGGCAAGCCCGAGGTACCGCCAGCTCCCGGCGGTGAGGCCCGCTTCCTCAGCGAGCTCGCGCTTCGCCGCCGCGAGGGGACGCTCCCCCCGCTCGAGGGTCCCCGCGGGGACCTCCCACAGCGGCCCCCCTGCCCCTTCCCGGCGCTGGCGGACGAGGAGCACCCGGCCCCCCTCGTCGCGGACGAGCACGGCCACCGCGCCGGGATGCAGCACGACCTCCCTCGGCCCAGCCGGCGTCTCCCGCACCTCGACCGAGATCGCCCGGCCCCGGAACGCGAGGAACCGCCGTCCCCCCCTCACCTCACTCCCCGCCCCTTGGCCGGAGGTACCCCGCAACCCCGATCATCCCCACCAGGATCCCGCCCACGGACAGGATGAACGCGGCGAAGCACAGCCCCAACGTGGGTTCGATGAGACGCATCACCATCAGGAACGCCAGGACGACCGCCGCCACCATCATCACCAGCCCGATAACGATCTGCCCGAGAGGGCCGGGGATCATGTCCGGTACAGCCAGCACTCCACGAGATGGTCCTGCACCGGTTCGAACGAGGGCGGTTCCTCCACCTCACACAACCCCGCGATCCTCGCCGAACAGCGGGGGTGGAACCGACACCCGCTCGGCGGCCTGACGAGGCTTGGCGGCTCACCGGGCGGAACATCGCGGTACCGTTTGGCGTTGTCCGGATCCGGGTCCGGGATCGCGGCCAGGAGGGCCTTCGTGTAGGGATGGAGCGTGTTGTGGATGATCTCGTTCACCCCCGCCCGCTCCACCACCTTCGCCGCGTACATGATGAACACCCGCTCCGAGAAGTAGCGGACGGTGGACAGATCGTGGGTGATGTAGATCACACCGAGGTTGTGGTCCCTCTGGATCCGGCGCATGAGTTCGAGGATCTCGACCCGGACCGAGGCATCCAGCATCGACACCGGCTCGTCGGCCACGATCAGGGACGGCCGGAGCACCAAAGCGCGGGCGATGACCAGCCTCTGTTGCTGTCCACCGGACAGCATGTGCGGGAACTTGCCGAGGAAGTCGTTCACCGGCAGGAGCCGCACCTCTTCCATGACCTCGCGGATCCGCCGTTCTCGCTCGGCGGGCGCGCCGAACTTGTTGATGAGCATCGGCTCGAGCAGGATCCTGCGCACCGTCATGAACGGTGGCAGGGCGCCGTACGGGTCCTGCTGGACGAACCCCACCTGGGAGCGGAGCCACCCCGGGCCGCCGCGGCGCCCGTCGAGCTTTTGCCCAGAGAACACGATCGTGCCCTTCGTCACCGGCGCGAGGCCGAGGATCGTCTTGAGGAGCGTGGTCTTCCCCGACCCGCTCTCGCCGACCACGGTCAGCGCCTCGCCCCGGCGGAGGTCAAACGTGACCCCGTCTACCGCCCGCACGTACCCCGCATGGAAGAACCCCCACTTCTTGAGCTCGTACCACGTGTGCAGATCCTTGACCGAGAGGAGCAAATCGTTGTCCATCGTCTTCCCTACCCGTTGGCGTACAGCCAGCACTTCACGAGCTCGCCGTGCTCGCCCACGCTGAACGTCGGCGGCTCCTCGGCGCATCGCTCGAACCGCTGGGGGCACCGCGCCGCGAACCGGCACCCGGTGGGCGGGTGGATGAGGCTCGGCGGCTGACCCGGGATGAACTCGAGCTTCTTGTCCTCCCGCAACGTGGGCACGCTCGACATGAGGCCTCGCGCGTAAGGGTGAAGCGGCGCGCGGTAGGCGGTGGTGGACAGGCTGTGCTCGACGAGCTGCCCAGCGTACATCACGATCACCTCGTCGGCGAGGTCGCTCGAAGTCGAGATGTCGTGGGTGATGAGGATGAACCCCACCTCGAGCTGGTTCTTGATGTCCTTGAGGGCGTTGAAGATGTTGGCTTGGGTCAGCATGTCAAGGGCCGAGGTCGGCTCGTCGAGGACGATGAGCTGGGGGTTGGTGATGAGCGCCATCGCCAGGATCGCCCGTTGTCGCATCCCCCCCGACAGCTCGAACGCGTACCGCTGGAGGAAGTCCTCAGGCACGCCAACGATCCGGAACACCTCCCGGGCCCGCCCCAGCGCCTCCTCCTTGGCCATCCGGTGGTGCACGATGAGGGGCTCGGCAACCTGGAACCCCACCCTGAGCACCGGGTTGAGGGCGTTCATCGCCGCCTGGGAGACCATCGACGCCTTCACCCACCGCACCTTCTGACGGAACCCCTCGTCGGAGAGCTTCATCACGTCGGTCCCGTCGAGGTACACCTCGCCCGTGTACCGGTGCACGTTCCGCGGCAGGAGCCGGAGGATCGCCCGCGCCAGCGACGTCTTCCCACAGCCGGACTCCCCGACGACCGTGATCGACCGCCGTCGCTGCATCGAGAAGCTCACCGCGTCCACCGCCTGCAGAACCCCGCGGGTGGTGCGGAAATGGAGGCAGAGGTCCTTCACCCGGAGGAGGGCCCCGTCTGCCTGCGCCTTGTCTTGTCCTCCTAGCTGAGAAGCCTGAACCCGTTCGGTCGTGATGTGATCGCTCATACCGTCCTTAGCCTCGGATTGAACACGCGATCGAGGGCGAATCCAACCATGGCGAACGCGAACCCCGTCAACATGAGCAGGATCGCCGGCTCGACGACCCAGTAGTACATCCCCTTGTACAGAGCGGACTGGCTCTGCGCATCGTTGATGATCTTCCCCCACGTGGGGAGGAGCGGATCCCCGAGCCCGATGACGGCAAGCGACGCCTCGAGGAACACGAACGACGGCACGACCATCACGAACGTCGGGAGGAGGACGGGGACGATCCGCGGGAGGAGGTACCGGAACACCGTGCGGAAGTTCCCCGCCCCGTAGGCCCGCGCCGCCTCGATGTACGGGGATTCCTTGGCCTGGAGGAACATCGCTCGGTAGGTCTTCATCCCCCCGCTGAAGATGCTCAGGGCGATCACGATCCCCAGCATGAGCCACAGGCTCCGGCTGTAGAACTGCCCGACCATGATGAGGATGGGGAGCATGGGAAGGATCATGTTCACCTCGGTGATCCTCTGGAACAGGGCATCGACCTTGCCCCCGAACCACGTCCCGATCCCCGCGAGCACGAACGTCATCAGGGTCGAACCGACGGCGGCCAGGAGCCCGAACACGAGCGCCAGCGGGGCCCCCCACAGCAGGGCCACGGTGAGGTCGCGGCGGCGGTGGTCCGTTCCCGCCAGGCCGTGGACCTGGCCATACACCACCAACTTCGCGTCGAACTCTGCCCCTTGGGCGATCGTCGTCTCAACCACGAGCGCGTACTGCCCCGGGGCCGGTGCGCGCTCCGCCACGGGGGCGCCAGCCATCGCGCTCGAAAACAGGCCCACCTCCGGCGCCACCCCCAGGCGCATCAGGAGCCCGCCGTCCTGGGAGATGTAGTAGTTGTCGGTGGCGCGCATCGCGCGGTTCGTCACGATGGGGATCGTCTCCCCTCCTGGGGTCCGCCACGACACGGAAAACCGCGTGCGGCCCGTTCCCTCGTAGGTCGCCTGCGAGAAGAGGGTGATCTCCGTCGGGAACCGGTCGTAGGGGTAGTCGAACGGGAGGACGATCTCCACCCGCTGCGTCCCATCGGGAAGGGGTTCGATCCGCTTCGCCCCGCCGTCCGCGGTGCTGATCACGATCGTCCGCGGGAGCCTGTCGCCGGTGAACCAGTCGAACCACACCGGCCAAGCATTGCGCGGGTTCTCGTCCCACACCCCAGGGCCCCCACGCCACAGCCGAACCGCCTCCGGGTAGGGAATCGCGATGATGGTGTAGATGGAGACGGCCACCAACAGACCGATGATCCCCACCCCGAGGATCGCCGAGGGGTACCGTCGCAGCTCCCTGAGTCGCCTCAGCACGTCCTACACTCCCTTCTTGGCGCCGGCGCCGATCCGCACCCGCGGATCCACGATCGCGTAGATGAAGTCGAGCAGGAACACGGAGATCGCGAGGAGGTACCCGTAGATCACCATCACCCCCACCACGACCGGGGTGTCGCTCAGGTTGACCGCCTGCAGGTAGAGCCGACCCAACCCCGGCCAGTTGAACACCGTCTCCAGGATGATCGCCCCCATCCACATCGCAATGATCATGAGCATGAAGTTGGTGATGATCGTGGGCAGGGTCGGGCGGAGGATGTACCGCCGTTCGATCGCCCGCGACGACAACCCCTTGGCCTTGGCGAGGTCCACGTAGTCCTCGCTCGAGTAGATCAAGAAGAACGTCCGCCAGGAGTAGATGCTAGCCAGGAGGCCTCCACAGGCCATCGCCAGCACGGGGAGGATCATGTGCCGAAGGAGGCTCGCCGCATAGCCGAGCGTCGTCTGGGGCGGGGGGGCATCCACCATCCCCCCCCACGGCAAGATCCGCAGCACGGCGGCAAAGATGAGGATCAGGAAGATCCCGTAGAACCACCCCGGCGCCGCCGAGGTCGGGGCCAGCGAGACGACGAGGCGGTCCACCCAGCTTCCGTACTTGCGCGAGATGGCCAACGCCACCGTCACCGCGGTGAAGAAGATGAGCAGGTTCGCCGTCGCGAAGAGGACGAGCGTTGCCGGAAGCCGCTCGAGGATGATCTGCTTCACCGTGCGCGACCCGCTGTCGCTCACCAGGTTCTCCGAGCGCCCGAGGCTCAGGGAAAGCGCGGTGATGAGGTAGTTGAAGCTCCGCACGAAGAACGGCTTGTCCAGGCCCAGCCGCCGGTACTCCAGGTCGCACATCCGGTCGATCATCTTGTTCACTTCCGACGGAGGCAGGAGCTGGTTCTCCGGATTGCTGTTCACCCGCAGCGTCACCTCGTACCTGATCTCGGATTTCCTCACCTCGTCGAGCTTTCCGCCCATGTTCACGATGAGGATCGTGAGGTACAGGGCCACGATCACGGCGATCCCGAGCATCAACACCTTGAGGGACGTGTAACGCCCCAATGCGGTAAGGTTCCCTCTCATCGTTTGGCCTCTCGCCCCTTTCAGATCGCGCTGTGCGCTGGCGGGAAAGATACAAGGGGATCGCTGGCGGGTCAACCCCACCAGCGATCCCCAGCTGAAGCCGTTGACGCGGTCAGTCCTCCCTACTGCACGAGGAACTGGAACTTGCTCAGGTCGTAGGGGTAGTCCTCGAACCGCTTGAGCACGATGATCTTCTCCGTCGGGTACGCCTTCTCGAGGTAGAACGGCCCGCTCGCGACCCAGAAGTGCCCCATCTTCTCGTACCAGGCCTTCAGGTTCTCGTAGCGCGCCTTCGCCTCAGCCGCGGTCACGTACTTCCCCATCGTCGGGGCGTACGGGATGTACCCGGTGGCGAGTGCCTCGTCGAGGTACTTGGCGAGGATCGGGAGCGACGGGCCCTTCGTGTAGTCCATCCACTCCACGTTGAGGAGCTCGGACTTGTC
>JACIWJ010000039.1 GCA_014361015.1 Candidatus Bipolaricaulota bacterium
CAGGAACCCCCGTTCGATCCCGAATGTGTCGTGGAGGACCTTCACCACCGGCCCGAGCGAGTTCGTGGTGCAGGAGGCAGCGGAGACGATGGCCGGCTTCCCCTTGTCCACGAATTGCCTCTCGTTCACCCGCCACAGGATCTGGAGGACCTCGCCCTTGCGCGGCCCGCTTGGCGGGGCGGAGAGGACGATCCGCTTCGCCCCGGCCTGGAGGTGGCCCTGCGCCTTGTCGGGATCCGTGAACACGCCACTCGACTCGATCACCACGTCCACACCGAGCTTCGCCCACGGGAGGTTCCCCGGCTCCTTCTCCGCGAGAAGCGGGATCGGCCGCCCGTCCACGGCGAGCGCTCCCTCCTTCACCTCCACCGGGAACGGGGCCCGCCTGTACACGGTGTCGTAGCGGAGGAGGTGGGCCGCGGTCTCGATGGGGAGGAAGGGATCGTTGATCCCCACCACGTCCACCGGCCAGCCCCCCTTGGCGATGATGCGGAGGGCGATCCGCCCAATCCGTCCGAATCCGTTGATCGCTATCCGTGCTGCCATGGTTCCCCCTTTCGGCACATCTGGATGAACAGCTCGTGGACGCGGGTGTCCCCGGTGAGCTCGGGGTGAAAGCTCGCCGCGAGGAGGGGCCCTTGTTGGACGAGGACCGGTTCGTCCCCCAGCCTCCCCACGGCCCGCACCCCGGGGCCGAGCGCCCGCACCGCCGGGGCGCGGATGAACACGGCGGGGAGTTCCCCCAGTCCGTTCGCGACCACCCGCGCCTCGAACGAGTCCACCTGCCGACCCGTCGCGTTCCGCTCCACCGCGATATCGAGGGCCCCGAGAAACGTCTCCGGCCAGTTCGTGATCTCGCGGGCCAACAGGATCATCCCGGCGCAGGTTCCGAACGCGGGAAGGCCGGCCAGAATCGCCCTCCGGATCGCGTCCGCAAGGCCGGTGGCCGTCATGAGCCGCCACATCGCGGTCGACTCCCCCCCCGGAAGGATGATCCCGTCGAGCCCAACGAGGTGATCGCACCGCCGCACAGGGCGCCCCTCCACGGCAAGCCAGGCCAGGGTGCGCAGGTGCTCCCGCACGTCCCCTTGGACCGCGAGGACACCGATCGTCATCGGTGCTGCATGAGCTCCGCTTCGGGGATCGCCTCGATCGGGATCCCAGGCATCGCCTCCCCAAGCCCGGTCGCCACTTCGGCGAGGAGCTGCGGATCGTCGTAGTGCGTGCACGCGACGACGATCGCCTTCGCCCGCTTCTCCGGGTCCGCGCTCTTGAAGATCCCCGACCCCACGAACACCCCGTCGCAGCCGAGCATGCGCATGAGCGCGGCGTCGGCGGGGGTAGCGATCCCACCGGCGGCGAAGTTGACCACCGGGAGCCGCCCTTGCTCCTGGATGAGCTCGAGGATCTCCACCGGGGCCCCGAGTTCCTTCCCGTACGAGACCAGCTCGGCCCGGCTCATCCCGGCCAGGCGCCGGATCTGGTCGTTGAGGAGGCGCATGTGGCGCACGGCCTCGATCACGTTCCCGGTACCGGCCTCGCCCTTCGTGCGGATCATCGCTGCCCCCTCGGCGATCCGCCGCGCCGCCTCGCCGAGGTCGCGGCACCCGCACACGAACGGGACCTTAAACTGCCACTTGTCGATGTGGTGGAACGGATCGGCGGGGGTGAGGACCTCGCTCTCGTCGATGAAGTCCACCCCGAGCGCCTCCAGGATCCGCGCCTCGGCGATGTGGCCGATCCTCGCCTTGGCCATCACTGGGATCGAGACCGCAGCCTGGATCTCCTGGATCCTCTGGGGGTCGGCCATCCGGGCCACGCCGCCCTGGGCGCGGATGTCGGCCGGAACCCGTTCCAGGGCCATCACCGCCACGGCGCCGGCCTCCTCGGCGATCCGGGCCTGGTCGGCGGTGGTGACGTCCATGATCACCCCGCCCTTGAACATCTCCGCGAACCCCGTCTTCACCCGATACGTGCCCTTCTCCATCGCTCTCACCCCGGTCGGGCCGTCCGAGGCCGAAAGCCCCCGCCCGCATCCGGCGGCGTGGGACTTCCGGACTTGGAACCGCCCTCCTGAGCCGGCGGGAGGAATCGAACCCCCGACCCGCCGCTTACGAAGCGGCTGCTCTGCCTGCTGAGCTACGCCGGCCGGCCCAAGTAGCTTACCGAATGCAGCAAGGGCTGCAAGGAACGACGGCCGGGAGGCCCCCCGGCCGGCCGCCGGTCCCCGCGGCCCGCGGTGACGGGCCGCCCTACCGCCGCACCCGCCAGCTCCCTTGTTTCGTCCCCCCGATGATGAGATCGCCGGACAGCTCGTCCGCGTACGGGTTGTAGGTCCCGGAAAGGGTCGCGATTAGCGTGCTGTACGGCCACTGGAAGTTGAGGAAGAACTGCCCCGCCGCGTAGGACCCCGAGCCCTGGGTGGTCGCGCTCAGGAAGTACACCGTGGCGGTCACGTTGGTCCCGACGTGCGTGATCTGAAGCTGGAGGATGTAGGAGTTCCCCCCCGGATCGTACATGGTCCCGCTCCACATCCCGGTTAGATTGCCGCCGCCGGTGCCCTCGCTGACCGTGACCGTCCACATTGCCTGGGCCAACTTCCCGCAGCTGTCGGTCACCGTGCAGCCGATGGTCTGACCCCCCGTCGACGTGAAGGTATGCGTGACCGTCGACCCGGATCCCCCGAAGCTCCAGGTGTACGTGTACGGGGCACTGCCGCCCGTGGCGGTGGCCGTGAACGTCACCGGGGTCCCCGTCGTCGCTGTGGACGGCCCACCGATCGTGACCGTGGGGGTCCCACTGAACAGGCAGCATCCCGTGAGAAGCCCTGCTCCCACGACCACACCGATCGCTGCTGCAATTCGCTTCCCGCCCATCCTCTCCTCCTTCAGCACGCTGCACCGCGGCCCCGTGCCCACGCCGCGACTGCACGGACGGCCGCTGGACCTCGTGTTGGCAGTATACACCACCCGAGGACGGGGGAAGGGAACATCCGGTTGTGGCGCCGGGTCGAGCGCGTGCTTGCCTACATCCACGACCACCTCGCTGGGGACCTCTCCCTCCACACCCTCGCGCAGGTGGCCAACTTCTCGCCGTACCACTTCCACCGCGTGTTCCGGGCGATGGTCGGGGAGCCGGTGGGGACCTTCGTCCGCAGACTGCGCGTGCTCACCGCCGCTCAGCACCTCGCGGCAGACCGCACGCGGCCGATCACGACCATCGCCCTGGAGTGCGGGTTCTCCTCGTCGTCCGCGTTCGCCCGCGAGTTCCGGAACCACTTCGGGATGACCGCGTCTGCCTACCGTCGTTTCGATCCGAACGGCAAGAAACGGCAACTCGCGCGCAAGATCCGTGAAGACACAGTGCTCTCCCCCGCCTACACTCCCAGCATGACTCCCCAAGCGAAGATGCCGGGTATGGAGATGACGGTGGAGATCAGGGAGCTTCCGGAGCTGCACGTGGTGTACGTCCGCCACGTGGGACCGTACAACACGATCGGGAAGGCGTTCGACAGGCTCCTGGCGTGGGCCGGGCCGCGGGGGCTCCTGCACTTTCCGGAGACACAGGTCCTCGCCGTGTACCATGACGATCCGGATGCAGTGGACGAGAGCGAGCTGCGGTCAAGCGCGTGCATCACCGTGCCCCAAGGCACATCGGTCGAGACTGGAGCGGAGACGATGGTGATCCCTGGCGGGTTGTTTGCAGTTGCTCACGTGGAGATCGCGTCGGACCAGTTCGGCGCGGCGTGGAACGCGCTCATGCAGTGGCTGTCCACAAGCGGATACCAGCCGGACGACCGAATGTGCTACGAGGTCTACCTGAACGACCACGAGGCCCACCCCGAACGGAAGTTCATCGTCGACCTCTGCGAACCGATTCGCCCGCTGTAGCTGCCCGACGGGGCTCCCGTGGTTTGGGGGTCGGCGGCAGGCCGGCCCGCGATCGCCGGTCCGGCGAGCCAGTGGATGACCGCACTGGGGGGGCGGACGCTGAGGCAGCCAGGGTAAGATCTCCCCATGGAGGGCATCGAACTCCGCAAGGCGCTCGAGGAGTCACGGTTGTTCGTTGGAGCGCGTCTTTCGAAGGTCCATCAGGTAGGCGAGGTGTTCTTCATGCGGTTGTTCCGGCCCAGCGGGGCCCTCGTTCTCGACCCGGGCGGCAAGGCCTTCCACCGAACGGCCCTCCGCCCGCCTGCTCCTCCCTCACCCCCGCCGTTCTGCCTGCGTCTCCGTTCGCTAGCCGGGCAGCCCCTGCTGTCCCTCGATCAGGCCGGGTTCGATCGCGTGATACGGCTGAGGTTCCCGCAGGCGGATCTCATCCTCGACCTTCGCCCTCGACAGGGTGACCTGTTCTTCGTCCCCCGCGACGGGGAGACCGTTTCGCTTCGCGGGGGCCACCTTCGTGCCGCGGACTTCGCAGCAAGCTCCGACCCGTCCGTGGGACTTGGCCCCGCACTCCGCCGCGCAGCCGCGGCTCACCTCGGGCGAGCGCCGCGGGAGGAGGAATCGGCGTCCTTTGCGGCGAGCCTTCTCGGCCGAACCCCGACGGGCTTCGTGTACGACGAGAACGGCCGCCCGCTGGCGAGCTTCTTTCCCCGGCCCGATCTGGGAGAGCCCCGGCTCACGTTTCCCGCGTTCTGGCAGGCGCTGGACCACCTGCTTGACCGGCGGCTCGGGGCGGAGCTGGCCCACGGCCAACTCGCTCGGGTAGAACGAGCGATCGGGCGCCGGGAGCGCGCGCTCGCCGCGCTAGCCGCGGCCGAGGCCGAGGCCCAGGGCTGGCCGGAGGTCCAGGGGATGGCAGACCTCCTGCTGACCCGAATCGCGGACATCCCGCGGGGTGCCTCCGCGGCAACCGTGGAGGGGTTCGACGGCCAGCCCGTGACGCTCTCTCTGAACCCCGCGTTGTCTGTTGCCTCCCAGGCAACCGCGTTGTACGCGAGGGCCAAGAAGCTGCGCCGGCGCTTGGAGGAGATTCCGATCCGCCGGCGGGCGTTGGAGACCGAACTCCAGCGCCTGCGCGACCTGCAGGGGTTGCTCACGCGCCAGCCGGATTTGGCGGGCTACGTGGAGGACGAGGCCCATGCCCTCACCGCATCTAGCCCCGGACCCGCCACGACAGTCCCGCGTCCGCGGGTGCTGACGATGGGCGGCTTCTCAGTCGAGATCGGGCGCTCGGGACGGGAGAACGATCGCCTCGTGCGGTCTGCCCGAGCTTGCGACCTCTGGCTCCACGCCCGCGGTGTTCCCGGGGCCCACGTCGTCATCCATACCGATGGCCGCCCCGTGCCCCGGGAGGTCCTCGTCCGGGCGGCGGAGCTGGCGGCCTGGCACTCCCGGGCGCGGGGTGAGCGCAAGGTCACCGTCAGCTACACTGAGGCCCGCTATGTGCGCAAGCCGAAGGGAGCGCCAGCGGGCATGGTGACCCTGCTGGAGGAGCAGGTCATCGTGGTCTCGGGGGATCGGGGCCCGTGACCGAGCTCATCTACGGGTTGATGGCCGTGGGGGCCCTCCTGGTGTGCGTGATCCCCCACGAGGTGGCCCATGGGTTCGTGGCGTGGAAGCTTGGGGACCCCACGGCCAGGGCCGCAGGCCGGCTTACCTTGAACCCGCTCAAGCACCTCGACCCGGTGGGCTCGATCATCCTGCCGCTTGGGCTCCTCCTCCTGCGGCGGTTCGCGGGGTTCCCGATCGTGTTCGGTTGGGCGAAGCCAGTGCCGGTCAACCCGTACTACTTCCGCGACACATGGAAGGGGATGCTCTACGTGAGCGTGGCTGGGCCGGGGACGAACTTCGCGATGGCCCTCCTCGCCGCCGGGCTCGGCCGCGCACTCGTCGCCCTTGGGGTGACGAACGCCTACGTGTTGGCCTTCGTCGCCCTGGTCGTCCTTCTCTCCCTCGTCCTCGGGCTGTTCAACCTCCTGCCCGTGCCCCCCCTCGATGGGTCGAAGGTCCTCGCCTACTTCCTCCCCGTGCGGTGGCGGATCCAGCTTCTCCGGCTCGAACAGTTCGGGATCTTCATCGTGCTGGCCCTCCTCCTCCTCGGGGTGCTCCAGGCCGTGTTCACGGGAGCGGAGGCGATCGCGTTCGAGCTGGTCGGCATCCGGTGGGCCCTCCTCTCCAGGCTGTGGGGTTAGGCGGCTATAATCCCCGCACCGTGAACGGAAGAGAGGTCCGGATCGAGCGCACGGGAGGGGAGGTCACCCTCTCGATCGACGTCCCGGCCGAGGAGATCCGGAAGAAGGAACAGGACTTTCTCGCTCGGGCCCAAGCCCAGCTCAAGGTGCCGGGGTTCCGCCGTGGCCGGGCCCCCCACCACCTCGTCCTCCGCCACTACGGCGAGGACGAGTTCGTGCAGGACGTGAAGGATGACCTCGTGCGGGAGTGGGTGGGCCGAGCGTTGCGCGAGCTCGACCTCCATCCGCTCACCACCCCGACCGTGGAGACGACGGCGTTCGTGCCAGGAGAGCGCCTCGCTTTCCAGGTCAAGTTCGCGGTGTTCCCGGACGTGACGGTACCCGACCAGCTCTCCCTTGAGCTCGCTGAGCCGGAGCCGGCCGTGGTCACGGACGAGGACCTCACCGCTGCGCTCGCCGATCTGCGCCGCGAGGCGGCGGTCCTCGAGCCGAAGGAGGGCCCAGCCGAGGAAGGGGATGTCGTGCGCCTTCAGCGGGGCGACCACGATTGGGAGGGGGAAGCCACGGCGGCGCGCCCGATCGGCAAACAGCTCCTGGGGGTCAGGGCGGGGGAGAGGATCACCCTCACCGACGCGGATGGGCGGTCGGAGGGGTTCGTCGTGACCGGTGTGTACCGCCTTCTCCTCCCCTCTCCCGACGAGACAGCCGCCCACTACGGGCATCCATCGTGGGAGGCGCTGACCGAAGCGGTGCGGACAGAACTTGCGAAGGCTGCCGAAGCGCGGCGGCTGCGGGCGTGGCGACTGGCGGCGCTCGATGCCCTTGCCGAGTCGCTCCAGGTGGAGGTCCCCCCGACCTTGCTCGCCGAGGCGGTGGCCAGCGAGATGAAGGAATTGCGCCTCTCCTCCGGCCAGCGGTCCCAGCTCGAGGAGGCCCTCCGCCGGAAGCTGCGACGGGAGATCGTCGCTCAGGCCGTGGCCGCAGCGAAGGGGCTCCGCCCGGATGAGAACGAAGTGCGACAGCGGGCCGCTGAACAGGGACGGGACGAGGAGACGGTGCGGGCTGTCCTCACCGTGGAGCAGGCCGCGGATTGGGTCATCACCAACGCGAGGAGGAACGGATGATCACCGAGGATGGGATGAAGATGCAGCGGTTCACCGAGCAGGAACGTCTGATGTCCTACTACGACCAGGTCTTGGCCCGTCTGTTCGCCGATCGAATCATCTTCCTGTCGGGGACGATCATCACTGGGGCCCCAGGGCGGGTCATGCAGTACGTGGGGGCGGAGTGGATCGTGTCCCAGATCCTGAGCCTCGAGGCCGAGGACCCGGAGAAGGACATCCAGCTCTACATCAACAGCCCTGGGGGCGACGTGTCGGCGGCGCTGGCGATCTACGACACGATGCAGACCACGAAGTGCGCCGTGCGCACGATCTGCGTCGGGGTGGCGGCGTCGGCGGCCGCAATCATCCTCGCCGGGGGGGCGAAGGGGAAGCGGTTCGTTCTCCCCAACTCGAAGATCCTCATCCACCAACCGTGGGTGTCCGGCGTCGGCGGCCAGGCGATCGACGTCAAGATCTACGCCGACGAGATCATGAAGACCCGCGACCGGGTGAACGAGATCCTCGCCAAGCACACCGGCCAGCCCAAGGAGAAGATCGAGAAGGACACGGACCGCGATTTCTGGATGAGCGCCGAGGAAGCGAAGGCGTACGGGATCGTCGACGAGATCATCCAGCCCCGACGGTAGTCAAGAGCCGGTACCAGCTCGCGGATGACGGTTCACGAACGCCGGACGCCGGTCCACGGACAACGGACCCCGGATCACGGGCGCATGGAGAACTCCCACGCGCACCACGCGCCCGCGGGCCGCTCGGGAGGGCAGCCGCGGCACCGGACTGCGATCCGCTCGTCGACTGCCCGGGCGAACGCGCCGTACTCCACCAGGCCCACCGAGCGGCACGGGAAGGGGGGCCGGCGATCGCGGTTCCGCGCCTCGTGGACCCGGCACGCCTTCATCTCCAGGACGAGCGTGCCCCGCTCCGTCCAGCGGATCTCCTGATCGTTGAGCCGCGCGTAGAGCCGGAAGCGGAGCGCGTCGGCCAACGCGGGCAGCCCCCCGCCGGGGGCGATCCCCCTGCGCCTCATGATCCGGCGGGCCTCGAGGGGGGAGAACTTCTCCCACACCGCGCGGTCGAGCTCGATCGCCGTCGCGAGGCCGAACCGGTCCTCGACCGCCAGGAACCAGAGGCCATCCATGGCGAGCCAGTTCTTGGCCCCATCCTCGATCAGGTCAACCAGCCCCTCGGGCGGCAGCCCCTCCAGCGCGGACCGATCCGGCATCGGGTCACCACCGTCCTTGTCGGACCAGGGACGCGAGGTCGGGCTCGGACTGGGCGAGCGCGCGGGCCTCGGCCCAGCGGGCGGACAGGTTCAGGCCTGTGACCTCGCTTCCCACGCGGGCGAAGGCGGGGACGACGTGGAGGGGAACGGGGACCTCCACCACCGCGGGACCAACGACCTCCTCCCCTGTCCACAGGTCGACCCACGCCCCGGGCGGGACGTGGACCGCGACCGACCCCGCTCCCGCCTCCCACACTGGGCGCACGAGGAGGTCCGGGCCGTAGAGGTACGTCTCCCACACGTCCACGTACTCCGCGTTGGGATAGACGAACACAAGCGGGCGGGCGATCGGCGTCCCCCGCGCGTGGGCCGCCACCGCGTGGGCGTAGGTGTAGGGGCGGAGGTCGTCGTGGAGCCGGGCGTAGAGGATCCAGATCGCCATAAGCTCCTCATCGTAGCGGGGCGCGAACCCGTACCCACGGGGGTCCACCCGGGCGCGGACGCCGTCCGGGGCCCAGCTCCACGGGGCGAGGTTCGCCGTCGGCCCGACCTCCATCAGGGGACAGAACGCGGAGAACCCCAGCCACCGCGCCAGGACCTCCCGCGACGGCCGGCCCGTATACCCGCCCGTGTCCGAGCCCCAGATCGGGAAGTTGGTCGCCGCCGCCCGCTGCAGCGCGATCACCGAGTTCCGCAACCCCCACGCGTTGGGCGCCGGGTCCCCGCCCCACGCCACGGCGTAGGACGACGTGCCGACCCACCCTGCGCGCACGAAGAGGAGGGCGTTCGCCGGGTCGGGAAGCGCCCCGTACGCGGCCCGCGCGAACCACAGGGGGTAGGCGTTGTGCCCCTCGCGGTAGCTCGTCCCGTCGGCGTAGGCGCCCCCGAGCAGGATCCCGTCCGGGACGTCCTCGTCCCCTCGGTCGAGCTTGAACCCGGCGACCCCGAGGTCGAGGAGGGGAGCGAGGAGCCTCTGCCACCACGCCGTGGCCTCTGGCGAGGTGAAGTCGACGAGCGCCGCCCGGGGCGGGTAGGGAACACGCTTCCGCACGTGGTGGCCGAGGCGGAGCGCCTCCTCCCGCAACGCATCGAGCACCCACGGCCCAAGCCACAGGATCGGCTGAACCCCCCGCTCCCTGAGCCAAGCGATCATCGCCGGGGCGTCTGGGAACCGCTCCGGGTCGAAGGAGAGATCTCCATAGCCCATCGTGCCACCTGCCCACGGCCGGTCGAGGACGTACACCGAGCACGGGATCCCCAGGGCGTCCATCATCAGGATGTCCTCGACGACCATCGCGTTGAACGGGCTCGTGTTCGGCGTCCCGTCGAAGAACGTCGGGTGGTTCCACACCTCGTCCCGCCACCGCCACGGGCCGAACGCCCACTCCGGGGGGAGGACGGTTGTCCCCACCGTCCGACTGTACCGCTCGACCACCTCGAGGGGCGTCTCCCCGGCGAAGACCCGGAACACGAGTTCCGGCCCCTCGTACTCGATCGTGACCCGGGTGGGCACGGCGCGTCCCCGCCCGTCCCGGCCGAACCGGTAGACCCCTGGCCACGAGCTCTCGACGTAGAGCCCCCACCCGCGGGAGGAGACGAAGAACGGGCTGTAGAGGGCGTGGGTGGGGAGGACGTACAGCCACAGCTCCTGCCCGCGGAGGTTGAACCCCGCCGCGCGGGGCGGGAAGAACTCGTGGAGGATCCCCTGGGTCGGGCGCTCGGTGAGCCCGTAGAACCCCTCGTCCGCGGTGACCTCCAGGGCAACCCCCAGCCGCTCCCAACGGGCCTTCCCCTCGACGGTGAACCGGACCTGGATCGCGCCCTCCTCGACTTGCCGCAGCTCCACGCGCGCCCGGCGGCCGTCGGACGTGCGGTACGTGAGCGTCTGCCCCCGATCGTCCTCCGCCACGTCGGGCACGCCCACGAGGTACACGCGGCCCGCCCACCCGTTCACGTACAGCGCCGAGCGCGGACCCTCCGCGAGCGTCACCACCGCCCTGTCCCCGCGGACGAAGTCCAGCCCGAACGGGGCCAGCCGGGCAACGACGTCAAGAGGCTTGCCGGCCGCTCCACCACCAAGGCAGGCCAGAACAAGGATCTTCCATCCGACCCTCGTGGCGATACGCATGGCCTCCGAGCGTCACCCGCGAAGGGGGTAGGTGTCAACCCTCGCTGCGCACCGCCAGCGGACGGCTACAATCCCCGGCGAGGGAGGCCTGATGAACCGAGCACTCAAGGCCGCAGAACGCGCGGGAGGGGTGGTGGGCACGCCCGTGCTTCGACCCGACGCGGAGGCCAAGGTGCGGGGCGAGGCGCGGTACGCCGACGACCTCGCGTTCGCGGGGATGGTTCACGTGAAGGCGGTCCGCTCCGAGCGGCCCCACGCGCGGATTCGTGAGCTCGATCTAGCGGAGGTCGAGGCCACCCCAGGCGTGCTGGGGACGGTCACTGCGGCGGACGTTCCCGGGGAGAACATCGTTCCGGTCATCTACCGCGACATGCCGCTCCTCGCCCCCGACGTGGTCCGCTACGTGGGGGAGCCGATCGCCCTCGTCGCGGCGGAAACGCGGGAGGCGGCAGAGGCCGCGGCAGCCCGGGCACGAGTTGACTACGAGGACCTCCCCGCCGTATTCGATCCCCGCGAGGCGCTCGCCCCGGGCGCTCCCCGGATCGCCTCCCCTGCTGCCGCGGACGCGGGCAACGCGTTCAACCACATGGTGATCCGCAACGGCGATGTCGGTAAGGGCTTTGCGGACGCGGACGTGATCGTGGAGGGGGAGTACGAGGTCGGGTACCAGGAGCACGCCTACCTCGAGCCGCAGGGGGTGATCGCCGTCCCCGAGGACGGGGGGATGACCGTGTACGGGACCCTCCAGTGTCCGTTCTACGTCCAGAACGCGGTCGCGAACGTCCTCGGTCTGCCCCTGGCCAAGGTCCGCATCGTCCAGACCGCCACCGGCGGCGGGTTCGGGGGCAAAGAGGACGTCCCGAGCCACCTTGCGGCCCTGGCCGCGGTCGTCGCCTGGAAGCTCCGCCGGCCGGCGAAGCTCGTCCTCGACCGGGCCGAGGACATCGCGACCACGTCCAAGCGCCACCCTGGCACGATCCACTACCGCACCGGGGCGAAGCGGGACGGGACCCTGACCGCGGTCGAGGTCGAGTTCTACTACAACGCCGGCGCGTACCAAACCCTGTCGAGCGCGGTCCTGTGGCGGGGGCTCGTGCACGCCGCGGGGCCGTACCGGGTCCCCCACGTGAGGGTCGATGCCTACTCCGTGGCCACGAACACCGTCCCCTGCGGGGCGTTCCGCGGGTTCGGCTCCCCACAGGTCATCTTCGCCCACGAGTCGCAGATGGACGAGCTGGCCCGCCGGCTGGGGATGGACCCCCTCGCGCTCCGGGAGAAGAACGCCCTCCGGGAGGGCGACGCGACCTCGACCGGCCAGGTCCTGACCGAGTCGGTGGGGCTCGGGGCGTGCATCGCGCGGGCGCGGGAGCTCTCCCGGTGGGAGGAGCGAGGGGCGGAGGTCGCGGCGTTCAACCGGCGGGAGCGGTTTCGGCGCCGTGGCCTCGGGGTCTCGACCGTGATGTACGGGGTGGGGATGGGGGCCAAGGCGCCGCTCCTCGACAAGGCGGGGGCGTACCTGAAGATCGAGGCGGACGGATCGGTGAGCCTCGCCGTGGGGACGACGGAGATGGGCCAGGGGGCAATCACCGTCCTCTCCCAGATCGCCGCCGACGGCCTCGGCCTCCCGGTGGAGCTCGTCCAGGTGGCCCCCGTGGACTCGTCGCGCGTGCCCGACTCCGGTCCCACCGTCGCCTCGCGCACGACGACCGTCCAGGGGATGGCGGTCCTCGACGCGGCGACGAAGCTCCGCGCGCGGATCGAGGACGCGGTGCGGGAGATGTTCCGCTGCCCCTCGTTCACCCTCGAGGGACGCCTGTTCTGCATCCCGGGCGAGCCCCCCCGCGAGGTGGACATCGCCGAGGTCGCGCGGTGGATGTGGGCCCACAACTGGGAGATGGGGGCCACGGGATGGGCCGAGGGGCGACCCGTGGACTGGGACCCCACCACGGGCCTCGGGAACGCCTACTTCGTGTACGCGTTCGCGTGCCACGTGGCCCTCGTGGAGGTCGACCTCCTCACCGGGGAGGCCCACGTGGAGCGGTTCTGGGCCGTGCACGACTCGGGGAGGATCGTCAACCCCGCCACCGCCCGGGGGCAGGTGGTGGGCGGGATCGCTCAGGGGATCGGGTACGCCCTCACCGAGGAGCTCGCCGCGCGCGACGGCCGGATCCTCTCTCCGTCGTTCACCGCCTACCATATCCCGACATCGCTCGACGTGCCGGCCGAGGTGGCGGTGGAGTTCGTCGAGGCCCCCTACTCGGGCGGGCCGTTCGGGGCCAAAGGGCTGGGCGAGGTCCCGCTCATGGCGTCCCACGCCGCGGTGGCCAACGCCGTCTCCGCCGCGGCGGGTTCCCGCCTCCGGGTCTACCCCGCGATCCCCGAGCGCGTGCTTGGCCTCGTGACGCAGGGAGCTTGAACCAGGAAGGGACCCGACGGCCTCGGCATCCCACGTGGCCCCTCGCCCTCGGCCACGGGCTCAACGACGGGTACGGCGCGTTCCTCTCAGCGCTATTGCCCCTCCTCATCGCCCGGTTCGGGATCTCCCTCGCCGCGGCGGGGCTCCTGTCCTCGATCCGGACGAGCGTCGCCTCGTTCGGGCAGCTCCCCCTGGGCGCGGTTGCCGACCGGGGCGGGGCGCGGTGGCTGGTCATCCTCGGGCCCGCCCTCACCTGCACCGCGATGAGCCTCATCGGGGTCCTCCCCACGTACTGGGCGGTGGCGGCAGCCCTCGTTGCGGCGGGGATCGGGACGGCGGCGTTCCACCCCGCCGGGGCATCCCTCGTGTCGGGACGCGATGGCCGGCGGGGGATGTCGATGGCCCTGTTCTCCGCCGGGGGAACCCTCGGAGCGGCCCTCGGGCCGCTCCTCATCGTCGGGGTGGCCGGGAACTTCGGGCTGCCTTCCACCCCCCTGCTCCTCGTTCCCGCATGGGGCATGGTCCTGTTGCTCGCCCGTACCGTGCCGCAAGAAGCACGTCCGGAGAAGCACGGTCGGCCCCGCCTGCGCAGCCACCCCAGCGCCGGACAGGTTGTACGGTTGTGGACGATCGGCGTGCTGCGGGAGTTCGTCAGCATGTCGTACTACACGTTCCTCGCCGTGCTGTGGACCCGGAGGGGGGCGTCGCTGACCCTGGCCAGCCTCGCCCTCACCGTGTACTCCCTGTCCGGCGTGGCGGGCGACCTCGTGGGGGGGCGCCTCTCGGACCGGTTCGGGCGGAAGCGGGTCATCGTGGGGTCAGTGGCCGGGGCGATCCCTCTCTTCTACTTGTTCCTCCTCACCGACGGTGCGCTGTCACTCCTGTTCCTGTCCCTTGCCGGGGCGGTCCTGGTCGCCTCGATCCCGGTGTCGGTCGTGTTCGGGCAGGAGCTGGTCCCCGAGCAGAAGGGGCTCGTGTCCGGCGTGCTCATGGGGTTCGCCTGGGGGATCGGCGCCTTGCTCATCGGCCTCGTCGGATACCTTGGAGATGTTCTTGGGCTCGAGGTCGCGCTGGGGCTGCTCACCGTGCTCCTCGTCCCGGCCACGCTCCTCGCCGCCGGGCTGAAGGAACTACCGCGGAAAGGGTAACACGTGACGGATGATGCGTGATGGGTCTCGGTCCCTTGCCATGCGTCGCCGCGACGAACCGCAGTGCCGCCCTCGCCCTTCCCTACGGACCGAGTCCCCGACACGGCCTCAGCCGGGGTCGTCGAACAGGGTCGGGGGGACGGTGCGTTCCTCGTCGGCGGGGGTGCGAACGGGCTCTGGTTCCTCCGCCGCCGCCCGACCCGGCGGGTCGGCCACATCCTCGGTGCAGAACGGAACGTACGGGCAGTATCGGCACTGGTCGTACTCCCAGTCGCGCTTCTCCTCTTGGCCGGGGAGCGGAGGGAGCCGACCCTCCACGAAGATCGTGCGCTGCAACCGCTCGAAGGCGCGGATGACCCGGCCCACCTCGTCCGAGTCAAGGGGGACCACGAACTCCCGCAGCTCCTGGGTCGCCTTGTTCTCGGCCAGCACGATCCCCTGCGGGATCCCGAAGTAGTGGAGGTAGAGCTGGAGCTGGAGGTAGTGGTCGCGGCGCGGGCCAGAGGCCATCTGATCGAAGCTGTACGGATGGGCGGTCTTGATCTCGACGACGTAGTTCTTGCCGTCGAGCGAGACGATCACGTCGCACCGGCCGTGGAACAGGTTCCCCGGGGGGATCGGGGCCTCGGCGGCGACGACGACCCCCATTCCGTACAGGGCGGCCACGAGCCGCCGGTGGGCGTCGTCGCCTACCGCGAGCTTGCGCGCGGTGAGGCCATCGAGCGGCGGACGGGGGAACCCCTTGATCGCGTAGTAGATCTGGCGCGGGCACTTGCCGACCTCGCTCACGTAGAAGTAGTCCCGCGGCCAGCTCCGTTCCTCGCGCTGAAAGTACTGATCGAGCCTGTCGGCGAGCATGGTCTGCGAGTTTAACCTGGTCCAGATAAGCGAGCAACGAGGCCGTGAAGCACGGGACCGTTCCCCGGGCCTCCGCGGGCTTCGGGCCGGAGCGTGAGGCGCTCTCCGAGGTCGCTCCGGGCCTCCCACGCCATCCGGGCCTGTGGGGGGTTGGCCCCCTCTGTGGCCTCGAGCGCATCCCGGAGCCGCCCCAGCAACGCCTCTCCGCCCGGACTTCGCGATCTTCGCGATCCGCTAGCTCCCAGGTGTAGCGCAGCGAGGCCCCCACCATTCCCTGCGCCAACATGGGAATCCATGCTGGGCCGGCTGTTCCCCCCTCCGGGGGCCACCACGCCTCGCCCCGGTGAGACGTACTCCGCCAGCTGGCGGAGCACGTGGTCAACTCGGCACCGGCAAACGTCCCCCCTGAGACCGTGACCGTTCCTTGTGAGCCGAGGGCGAGGTGAATAGCACCCTGTCGCACTCCCCCGTCGCCCAGGACCTCCCTGAACGAGAGCGACCCGTCCAGCTCGTCAACCTTCAGCGTAGGGAGGGCGAACGGCTGCACAGGAGGTGGGCTTCCCGCAGCTCGGGGACCATGTCAAAGATGGTGGGCGAGCGCAGGACAGGGGAGACGCGCCCCTCCCCCGTGGGTGCCGGATCGACACCGGCGACGACGGGATAGACGGTCAGGATCGTGCCCCATTCGGCTGCCGTGACTACGGCGACAGCCGGCTTGCCCTGGGCCCCAATCCACCCCGAGAAACGCCATCGACGTCGTGAAGACAGTGTCGCGGGCAAGATCGCTGACCTCTGCTCGGTAGATCCAGGCCAAGCCGGGCTCGACCCCACCCACGGCGAACGTCGCTGTTGCCTCAACCCACGTCCCGGCAACGAGGACCGAACAACACAGCACCCGGAACCTCCTCATGGATCCACCCGCTGCTGCGACCGCAGGGGACGTGTGCGGAACCCCACTGGATCAACTGAATACGGGATAGCATCCGGTGGGAAACAGCCGCACTCGTAGGACGTCCTCCACTTGAGGCAGATCGGGCCGAGGACGGGGAGAACGGTGAACTTCTCACAGTACTCCCCATAGCAGCAGACCTACCACCCGGTTAGGCCCGGGCTACAAGGCCATCGGTACTCGCACCGCCCATCCCTCGGAGGGCAGTCCTGGGGGGACACCGCACGGCAAGCTACTTCACCCTCCACTGCCATGGGGCACGCCACCCTTCCACCGTCGGCCACAGCGATCAAACTAAACGCTAGCACCACCCCAGCAGCACCGTCCGCATGGTTCACCTCCTGGGGTCTCTTCCCGTTCATCCCTTTCGTTTCCCCTCCGCACCGCAAGGAACGCATGGCGAAGTCCCTGTCGTTTCGCTGCGCCTTCGTGCAGCCAGCGGATCGCCCCCGTTCGGTCGAGGACCGCGGATGTGGGCTGGCACAGACAGCCTGTCTCCCCGTCAGCTCCCCGACGTTCAGCCCTGCTGCGAGGTTCCTTTCCAGGAGCCTTTCCCGATGGCTTGCGGTGAGCGCGTGCGGCACTGGCACCACCAAGACCACCGTGATCCCCTCCCTGAGATGTGCCAGCCCCGGAAGCACCTCCCCGCAGGGGAGGGAGGGAGCTGTTGCGACAAGAACCGGCCGGGGCAACCCGTCAAGGATCACGGAGTGGCTGCCCAAGGCACGACCGATGCCTAACGCGACCTCGGCCGCGGCGAAGCGCCAGGGCCCACCCCGCGGCCCTGCAACCAGCTCGGCGCCCGGCACACTCTGAGGCTTGCGCCTTCGGAGCCGGGACAATCGGGGGCAACCGCAAACGAGAAGGCCCCCGCCCCCAGGTGAGCCCGACCGGAGCGACGGTCTCCGTTGACGAAGCCTCGATCGGTGCGGTGTCCCTGAGGGGCACCGGGAAGAGGACAAACGCCACGAGTGACGCGAGAATCGCCACCGCCCCTCCCGACGGCTTCCACTGTAGTTGCCCTGCCCCTCAACCAACAAGTTCCCCCGGTGCACGAGGAGGTCCGTACCCGGCAGAGGGATCGGCAACAATGAACGCGGAGGAGGCATTCCTCGTGAAACGCGGTACCACATGTTCTGCCAACCCAAGCAGCGAGGTGCTTGGTCTGGGGACAGAAGAGATCTCTACGCGACGAGGACGTCCAGCACGTCCAGCTCTACCACCTTCGCCGGTACGCCGAGGAGGGCGGAGAGGTTGGGCTGCGTGGCCCCGTCGTCCCCGGAGACGAGCTCCTTCACG
>JACIWJ010000004.1 GCA_014361015.1 Candidatus Bipolaricaulota bacterium
TGCAGATGATCATGAAGCGCAGGTCGGTCCGCCAGTTCACCGGAGAGCCGGTCCCTAAGGAGAAGATCATCACTGCGCTCCAGGCGGCGATGGCGGCGCCGTCGGGGATGAACCGCCAGCCGTGGCGGTTCGTGGTGGTGACGAACAAGGAGAAGATCGCGGCCCTGTGCCGAGCCCACGGGCACGCGTCATTCGGCGTGAATGCCGGGGCGGTGATCCTCCCCTTCGGGAGGAAGGAGGGGGAGAAGTGGTTCGATCAGGACATGGCGGCCGCGACGGAGAACCTCCTCATCGCGCTCGCCAACCTCGGCCTCGGGGCCACCTGGTGCGGGATGGATGACGCCCGGCAGGGAGCGATCCGCTCCCTGGTCGGGTTGTCCGAGGACCAGTTCGTGTTCGCCCTGATCCCGGTGGGGATCCCCGCCGAGGAGAAGGCTCCCCGCACACAGTACGACGAGAACCGCGTCCACTGGGAGGCCTATCGACCGGAGTAGGCGGCTCTCGGGGAGGCAGGAGGGGCCGGCCCTCCCTCACCTCAGGTGAACCCCGAGGTAGTACGGCCAGATCACGAGCGCCAAGATCGCCTGCCACCAAAGAAGCTTCGTGAACGCGAGGGTGAACAGCCACCCCGCGAACCAGAACATCCCCGCGAACTCCCCACGCACCCTCTTCTCAGCCATCGTCCCTCCTCGGATCGGGCGCATTGTACTGGGAATTCCCCGCAGCGCCTGGGTTGTCCCCCCGCCAGCGGGCGCCGTGCTGCTCCAGGGGGCTCGGGACTCCTCGCGGGGGAGGCATCAGCCTACCAGCAAGGCCACGGCGAGGAGGCCCGCGGCGGCGAGCACGGCCACGGAGATGTGGTCCAGTTGGACCTTGGGAAGCGGCACCCGGACCCGCCGGACGACGAGGTACAGCCCGTATCCAACGGCGACAGCGGCGGCCGCCTTTCCCCACGTGACGAGGTCGAGGAGGCCCGGCAGGCTGGCCAGCCCCCACGCCGAGAAGGCGAGGACCCCTACACCGAGGATGGCCACCCCACCCCAAGGTCCTTTCCCTGGGCCGGGGCGCAAGAGGGGGAGGAGCTTGCTGAACGAGGCTGCCGTGCCCACCCCGAGCAGGGTCAAGGCCCACCCATACCCCGCGGGAACGAGGCCCCCGAGGAACTCCTTGGACACGAACCCCGCCAAGGGAGGAAGACCGATGATGGACCCCACCCCCAGGGCCAGACCCCACACCGCCGGACGGGGGAGCCGCCCGGCGAGGTCCGGGATCCCTCGCCCCCCCACCGCCTCGATCCCTGTCCCGCTTGACTGGAACAGGAGGCCCTTGAACAGGCAGTGGGCGATGGTGTAGTAGACAGCGCCGGCAAACGCGTCCCCCCCGAGCCCGAACCCGACCAGCATGTACCCGTACTGGGAGAGGATGTGGTAGGCAAGGAAGCGCATCAAGTCCCGCTCCCACAGGGCGTAGACCAACCCCCCGAACCCGGTGATGACCCCGAGGACGGCCACCGCCGGGCCCACGGGGAACGCCTCGGCCAGTCGAGCCAGGGCGACGATCCCCACCTTCCCCGCCAGCCCCGCGAGGAGGGTCGCCACCCCCACCGGGGCCAGGCGGTAGGCCTCAGGGAGCCAGAACCCGATCAGGAACACCCCAGCCTTCACCGCCGCCCCCACCACGAGGAGGCTCGCCCCCACCGCCAGCGCCGGCGACGTGAGACCCGACACGAGCTCGGCGATCCGAACGAGGGACAGCGTCCCCAGCTCCCCGTACACGAGTCCCACCCCGAGGAGGTACACGAGCATCCCCAGCGCGGACAGGAGGAGGTAGCGTAGCCCTGCCCACACCGCCCGGGAGCGGAGATCGTAGGCGATGAGGACCGTCCCGAGCAGGGAACCGAGGTCGAGAAGGACGAACAGGTTGAACAGGTCCCGGGACAGAACGGCAGCCAGACACGTCCCCACGAGAAGCGTGACCAGCCCGTGGAACGTGGTGGGACGGTGCCGTTCGTGCCACCACACCGCAGCGTGGACGAGCGGGGCCAGCGCCCAGAATGCGAGGGCCAGGGTGTCCCCGGCCACCGTGACCCCCCACGGCTCGCCCCCCACCGACGCCGGGGCGAACCCCGGGGCCCACAGGGCAAGGGAGATCCACGCGCCGAGGATGGCAAGGAGGGAAGCCGTTCTTCCCCCACCGAGGATGCCCACGATCCCCAGGGCGAGGTAGCCCAGCACCCCGGCCAGCGCCGCCGTCACGCGATCCCCTCCCGCGGAACGGTCCGCATCGCCCTACAGCCAACCGAGCGCGACCAGGCCCACCACCCCGACCGAGGCCAGGAGCAAGCTCACCACGCTCCAGTCGAAGCCCCAGCGGGGCAGCCGGGGACGAACCCGGCGCAGTCCGAGGTACAGGCCGTACCCGAGGCCCACGACCATGATCGCCTCGCCCCACGCCCGCCGGGAGAGGAGACCCCCGACGAGGAGGGTCCCCCCGAGCCCGAACGCCACCACGGCAGCGACGAGCACGGGCAGGCCGCCGACAGGGCCGGGTCCCCGCGGTCGGAACAGGGGGACGAGCTTGGCGAACGATGCCGCAGTGCCGAGGCCGAGGGCGTAGAACACCCCCCTGGCCCACGCCGGCGCACCGTGGGCAAGGAGCCCCTTGGCCGCGAACCCAGCGAGCGGAGGAAGCCCAGCGATCGCGCACGCACCCACCCCCAGTCCTATTGCCACCGAGGCGGAGAGGTGGCCGGCAAGCGGCGCGATCTCGCGGCGGCCGACCCGGTCAACCGCCTCGCCGGCAGCGAGGAAGAGGAGCCCTTTGAACAGGCCGTGGGCCACCGCGTAGAGGAGGGCTCCCGTCCCCGCGCCGAGCCCGAGGCCGATGAGCATGTACCCGAGCTGGGAGACGGTGTGGAACCCGAGGAACACCTTGAGGTCCTTCTCCCAAAGGGCGTAGGCGAGCCCCCCGAACCCGGTCAGGATCCCCAGGAGGAGGAGCACCGTGCCCACCGGGAACGCCTCAGAGAGCCGAGCCAGTGTGACAACCCCGATCTTGACCACGATCCCCGAGAGGAGAACCGACACTTCGGTCGGAGCCTGACCGTGGGCTTGGGGAAGCCACAGGCCGAGGAGGAACACGCCGGTCTTCACCGCGGCCCCGGCGAGGAGAAGGCCAACCCCCACAGCAAGGGCCGGGTCGGACAGGTTGGGCCCTTGCCCTGCCAGCGCCGTGACGGACAGCGTCCCCAGCCTGCCGTAGACGAGTCCGAGGCCGAACAGGTACAGGGTCAACCCGACCTCGGCCAGGACAAGGTACTGCAGCCCTGCCCACACCGCCCGCACCCGCCGCCCGGAGGCGATGAGGACGAGGGCCAGCAGCGACGTGAGGTCCAGCAAAACGTACAGGTTGAACAGGTCCCGCGAGAGGGCCGCGGCGAGGCAGGCCCCGATGAGGACGGTGGTCAGAGGCTGGAACGCGTCCCTCCGCCCGCGGGTGTGGAGGAGAATCGTGGCGTGGAGGACGAGCCCCAATCCCCACATCCCCATCGCCCATGGGTCGCCCGCCACGGCGATCCCCCACGGAAGCCCTCCCACGAGGACCTCGGGGAACCCGGGCGCCCACAGGGCAAACGAGATCGCCCCTCCCAGCAGGGCGAGAAGGGAAAGGACCCGCGGCGCCCGGACAAACCCGAGGAGGCCACAACCGAGATAGGCCAGGATTCCGCTCAGGGCTGCGGCCACCCGCGCTCCTCGTCCCGCTCCAGGCGGCGAACGTCCTGGGTGTGGCGGTGCTCGGTGAGGAAGACCACGTACACGAGCGCCAGCGCCAGCGTGGCGAAGTCGATCACGATCGCGGTGAGGACCAGGGCATGGGGGAGGGGGTCGGCGGACGGACCCGGGCCGAGGCCGACGATGGGCGGCCGCGCCCCCGGGCGGTGGGCGAGGGCGACGAGGAACAGGATCGCCCCGCCCGCGGCCACGTTCAGGCCGAGAAGCTTCCAGATCAGGTTCCGCCGCACAATGAGTGTCCAGAACCCGATTCCCACCAGCGCGATCGCCAACGCCACCGCGGCCAGGCCCTCCATCTACACCTCCCCCCGCGAGCTCGCGAACCGGTGGAGCACGACCCAGGCCCCGATCGCCACCTCGAGGGCGATGAGGAGGTTGGCCGCGATCAGGTGGGCGCTGCCCCGACGCCCCACGAGGAGGAGAGCTCCGGTCAGGGCGAGGATGGCCACGATCGCCCCGTACTCGGCCCACTCCAGGGTCGGCTCGTGGATCTCCGCGCTCAGGCGCTCCACGCCCTTGGCCAGGGCGAGGAGGAGGAGGGCCGTCCCGAGGAGCGCCCCCGCCGGGAACCCTCCCCCCGGACCGAGGTGCCCGCTCACCGCCACGTAGAGGGCGAACACGACGATCGGCCCCAACAGGAGGTCGGCCGAGCGCCGGAGGAGAGGGGTCTCGGCAACCGGAGGGAGGGGGCGTTCCCAGCGCAACAGCCGCAATCCCAGCTTCACCCCCACCATCGTCATCGCGTAGACGAGGATCTCAAACAGGGTGTCCCACAACCGCACTCCGAGGATGATCGCCGCAACCACGTTCTCCGCCCCCCACGCCGCGGCGATGTCCTCCCCGGAGGGGACCGCGGGCCGCGGGAACACCCCGCTGACCCCCAGCGCGAGAAGGGCCACCAGCCCCAACAGGGCCACCGCAGCGAGGGCCTTCATCCCACGTACCTCTCCACCAACTGGGCGAGCTCGCCCGTCTCCTCCAGTTCAGTCAGGAACGCGTCCAGCGCCCGGAGGACGTCCGCCTCGGTCGGAGCCACCGCCAGCCGGAACGCGGCCTCCTCGACGTCGGTCGTCTCCCGGGGCCGGATCTCACCGGAGAGGACCCACTGTCGAACGTGGAGGAGGTCAACCACTGCCCCCTCCACCTCCCCGCGGCGCAGGGCGTGCGCGAGGGCGGCGTGGTCCTCGTAGAGGGTGCCCCCTGGAGGGAGGAAGTCCTGCCCCCGATCCCCAGCCACCGCCCCCACGGGACCGGGACCCCAGCGCCCGGTGACGATCCGCGTCGGGAGGATGGGACGGGAGAGGAGGAGGGCCTCCCCCTCCCGGGGGAACACTGCCCCCGCCCCGATGTCCACCTCCCCGGCCTGGAGGAGGGCAGGGACCTCGGCCCGGGACGCCCACACCACCTCCACATCCCGGTGCAGTTGTCTCCCGAACCGGGACAGGATCTCCCACTCCAACCCCGCGACCCGCTCGTTCTCCTGATAGATGAGGCACGGCGTCTCCACCGCGGCCACGGTCAGCTTCCCCGTGCGACGGACCGCGAGGAGGTAGATGAACGTCACGAGGCCGAACCCCACCGCGGCCTGGGTGAGGGCGACATCGGGGGCGGCGAGGAACAGGTACAGCCCAGCGAGGGCCAACGAGTGGACGCCCACGCCGATCACCCCCCACAAGAGCCGGCGCCGGGTGAGGGCGAACACCGCGAGGGCGAGCGTCAGGGCCGAGAAGAGGATCGTGCCCATGTCCTCTACCGCCCCCGCGGGCGCTCCCCGCGCACGAACGCGCCCTTGGCGATGGCGTGGGTAGAGAGAGGCCCCGTGAACAGGAAGAACGCGATCAGCAACACGAGGATCCATCCTGTGGCCTCCCACCCGCAGCGGAGGATCAGCCCCACCAGGAACAGGGTCGCCCCGCCGATGTCCCCCACCCCGGCTCCCTGGAGCCGCTCGTAGGGACCCGCGAACCGGAACAGGCCGAGCCCTCCCAGGAAGAGGAGGGCGAGCCCGCTTGCCAAGAAGGCGAGCCCGATCACCGCAGCCCCCGCTCCGCGAACCGGGCGACGAGGACCGTGCCCAGGAACCCGAGCACAGCGTAGGAGAGGGCCACATCGAGGAGGATCCCGTGCCCAGCGAACGCCGCCTCCGCCGCCAGGGCGAGGGCGATCCGCACGTTGAGGGAGGCTGCACCGGTGAGTCGGTCCCACAGCGTGGGCCCCACCCACAGCCTCCCCAGCGGGGGGAGGGCAGTGGCGAACAGCGCAGCGAGGACAGCGGCCCTCATCCCCACAACCCCACGAGGAGGCGTTCCACCCGCTCGATCGCGGGGAGCCTCGGTTGGGACGGCTGATCGAGGCAGTGCACGTAGGCGATGTCCCCCTCGACGAGGAGGGCGATCGTCCCCGGGGTGACCGTGATCGCCCACAGGAGAAGGAGCTGTCCCATCTCCGACCGGACGCGGATCGGAATGGCGATGACCCCGGGCTGGATGCGACCGATGAGGATCGCCCACCCCGTACGGGCCACGGCCTTCACCACGAGCGCCGTCACCGCGAGGCCGAACGCGGCCCACAGGTCCAGCCTCCACCACGCGCTGACGGGGAACTCCAGGCGCAACCGCCCCCCCACCGCTCCGAGGAGGATCCCCAACGGGAAGACCCCGCCCACGGCGAGGACGGGCCACGACGCCCCCCGCCAGAGGAGAACCCACATCCCCCACAGCAGGCCCCCGATCGCGATCCCGTTGATCCAGTGCCTCATGGCAGATGAGTATAGCGGACGCCCGCCGTCCACCGGCACGGGGTGGGCCAGCGCGCCCCCCCGATGGCGCCGGTACAATCAACGGCGATGATCCGTGCGCTCCTCGCCGCCTTGGCCTTCCTCTCCCCCCTCGCCTCGGGGGCGGAGGTGGTGCGCCTGTCCCTCGACGGGACGGTGAACCCGGCCACGAGTTCCTACGTCGTGCGCGGGCTCCGCGAGGCGGACCGGTCGGGAGCCTCCCTCGTCGTCCTCGTCCTCGACACCCCGGGGGGCCTCGACACGGCGATGAAGGAGATCATGGAGGCGATCCTGTCCTCCCCGGTCCCGGTCGTGGTGTGGGTGGGCCCCGCCGGGGCACGGGCTGCGTCCGCAGGCACGTTCATCCTCCTCGCCGCGGACGTAGCGGCGATGGCCCCAGGGACGAGCACTGGCGCCGCCCACCCGGTGGCGATCTCCGGGGAGACGGTGAACGAAGACGATCCCATCGTTCAGAAGGCGGTGAACGACGCCGTGTCCCGGATCCGCGCCGTGGCCGAGCTGCGGGGCCGCAACGCGGACTGGGCCGAGCGCGCCGTGCGGGAATCAGCCACCGTGACCGCCACCGAAGCCCTCGATCAGGGCGTGATCGAACTCCTCGCCGATTCCTTCTCCTCCCTCCTCGCCGCGCTCGATGGCTACGCCCTCCCCGACGGGAGCGTCCTGCGCACGACCGGCCTCCCGGTGCGGGTGATCGGGATGAACCTCAAGGAGCAACTCTTCTCCTATCTTGCGGATCCGAACCTCGTCTACGTCCTATTTCTCCTTGGGCTGTACGGGCTCATCTACGAGTTCTTCACCCCGGGGGTCGGGATCGGCCTCGTCGGAGGCGGGATCTCGCTCCTCCTCGCCCTGTTGGGGTTGCAGATCCTCCCCATTAGCCTCGTCGGGATCGGGCTCATCCTGTTCGGGGTCGTCCTCATGGTGCTCGACGTGTTCACCCCCACGGACGGGATCCTCACCACGGGGGGAGTGGTGAGCCTGCTGATCGGCTCGTTCTCCCTATTCGAGCTCGAGGGATCGGTGCTGAGCCTGTCCTGGATCACGATCGCCGCCACGGTGGGGACGCTGACCCTCGCGCTCCTGTTCATCGCCTCGAAGGGGCTCCTCGCCCAGCGGCGCCGGCCGCGGCCGCTGACGACGATGGTCGGCCTCTCCGGCGTGGCCAAGGACGACCTCGCCCCGGAGGGGTGGGTCCTGGTCAAAGGGGAATACTGGCGCGCCCACGCCGAGGGCGAGCCGATCCACAAAGGCGACCGGGTGCGGGTCGTGAGCCAGGAGGGGACCCGCCTCACCGTGCGCCGGGAGAGCTAGAGATCAGTCCTCTCCTTCGGTGAGCCACTCCTTGACGCGCGATTTGATCTTCTTCTCGATCCTCTCCCCCAACTCGTCCCAGTTGAGATCACCCTCCGCACCCACCCAGCGGGCGAAGGCGCCCTTGATCTTTCGCTCGATGTCCCGACCGAAGTCCTCGCTGCGGCGCGCGGAACGCCAGCTCGTGCGGAACCTCCACCCCAGGCCGATTCCCGTCCAGGCGAGGAGGAGGATGATCATGAACCACAGCCCGCACGCCTGAAGGTAGGAGAGGGACTTTGCGAGCCCAAGGTGCCCGGCGATGATGCTGTTCCAAAGCATCATGATGACCCAGGAGAAGAAGAAGAACGCGGCCACCCCGCCACCCGCGACCAGCCTCGTCAGCAACCTCATCGGATCCACCTCCCTCGAACACTTGCGCATTCTACCGCCTCGAGGCGCCTCGGTGCTGGTAAGGGCTCGACCGCGTTCGCCGGGAAAGCGGTTGCGTTCGCTGCCTCCGTGGCCCGGACGTTGTGTCCGACGGCTGTGCGGTGCAAGACCGTCGGGCATGGACCCGGCCGCTACAGCCGAACGCCTTTCCCGGAAGCACCGATAGCCCTACGCGCGCCTGGGCCAGGCGATCCTCTTCCCCCCGAGGTAGTCGAGGAACCGCCCGAACGCGTCGCGGACCACCCGGTGGCGGAGGGGAAGCCCGCCCGGTTCCTTCCAGTACCCGAGGACCTGCAGGGTCTTTGTCTTCGCGTCGTAGCGGCCGTCGAACCTCCCCACGAACCGGTCCCGGTGGAGGACCGGAAGCACGTAGTAGCCGTAGGTCCGTTGCGCGGGCTTCTTGTACACCTCCCAGGCGTAGGAGAACCCCCACACCTTGGCCAGGGCGTCCCGGCACCACAGGAGGGGATCGAGGGGGGCGATCACCTTGGCGCGATCGTCCCATGCAGCCTTCTCCGACGCGCGGAGGAGCTTCGCCGCGTCAGGGCGGGCGTAGAACGGGGTGCGCACGCCATCCACCCGCACCCGCGCCAGCTCCCCTTCCTCCACCATCCGCTCGGGCAGCCCGTCGGCCCGGGCCTGGCGCAAGGTCATCCACGTCTCGGCCGCCCCTCCGGCAGGAAGAAGGCCCACCATGTCCACCCTCTTGCGCAGCATGTGGCGGAGGAACTCCTCCCAGCTCGGCGTAGCCTGAGAGACGATGCTCTGAGGGATCACGCGTTCCGTGAGGTCGAAGTAGCGGCGGTAGTGCACACGATGAGAAACTGAGAGCAGACCTCGGTTCCACAGGACCTCGAGCGCCGCGCCAGCGGCCTGGGTCGTCTTCCACCCCCGGTGGGCACCCTGGGCCACGGAGAGCTTCTTGAGCTCCGCTGTGGATAGAGGTCCATTCTCCCGTACCGCCTCCAGGACAGCGCCCTTCGCCTCTGGATGGTCGCGGTCGAGGCGCTCCTCGCGGAGCCGTTCCCACCGCTCTCCGCCCGCGTCCATCAGCGCCCGGAAGTGGGGGAACTCCTCGATCGGGATCGCGCACAGCATCTTGTCCCAGTACTCGAACCCCAGCCGCTCGCGGTGCACGAGGTCGAGGAAGGTCCCCGGGTGCGTCCCGTCCACGCGGGACTGGAAGACGAGGTCGTGGTTGCGCCCCAGGATCGGGAGCGGATCGAGCTGCACCGCCCGGAGATCCGAAAACGCGGCGCGGATCCCCTCCTCTCCATCGGGGTAGTCCACCCCATGCAATCCCACCGCGGCGAGCTGGTACAGCCGCGCCTCGTCCTGCGACCAGTTCAGGCAGTTGACCCGATCGGCGCCCATGACCGTCGTGATCCTAGACGATCCCCGACCCCAAGGCCATGGCGAGTTGACTGCTCCCCGTCGCCCGGTGTACTGTGTCCCACAAGGGGGGATCGGCATGCGCAAGAGAGCTTGGTGTCTGTTCCTGATTTTGGCAGCGGTCGCGCTCGGGGGATGCAACCTGTTCGGCCCGTCCGGCCCGCAGCTTCTCTATGAGGAGCGGTTCTCCCAGGCCGAGGGGAACAGCTGGTTCGTTGGCGGAGGGGAGACGTACCGGTTTTGGATCGCCGATGGCAAGTACCACTACGAGAGCCAACCGGAGGAATGGCATGCCGTGAAGAATTCCGCCGCCGGGCAGTTCGAGGACTTCGAGCTCAAGGTAGATGTGGAGCACATCACTGGGATCGAGACCAAGACGGCTCTGTACATCATGTTCCGCATTGTGGACTGGAATAACTACTACCGGTTCATGGTGAGTCCCACAGGTACCTTCCGTCTCGAGAAGAGGGTTGCCGGCACGTGGACGACCCTCAAGGGGTGGACGGCCCACGACGCGATTCACACCGGACCTGGCACGAACAGGGTCGCGGTGAAGGCCAGTGGCTCCCAGCTCACGTTCTTCGTGAACGGGGAGCAGGTCTACCAGACCACTGATGACTCCCTGGTGGGGGGACAGATCGGCGTGGGGTGCGGCTCCTACGCGGAGAACACCACGCTCCACGCCACGTTCGACAACATCGAGGTCTGGTCGCTGCCGTAGAGGGGGAAGCCCAGCTCGGCCGGGACGAGTGGGCCTAGGGAGTCTCCTCCCCTGGAGGTGGTCCCCTGCTCCGTCCGGAGTTCCCATTCTTGGAACAAAGATGGCCCACGTTGGCAACCAACGGGGCGGTCTCTGTACTTGTTCGGATGTCCCACATCGTGAACGACCACGCCGGGAAGCTCGCCCTCAGCAGAGGGTCTCCCTCGCCGGCATCGACCCCAAGCTCCGCCAGTCCGGCCCCCTTCAGGGCCAGGTCCGGATGTCCAAGCAGGGCTCCTGCCACCTGCGCCGTGCCATCTACCTCGCCTGTCAGAAAGCGATGCCCAAGAGGCCTCTACGAACACCACCTTGCCCGCAGCAAGTCCCACCGCCACGCCCTCGGAGCGGTGATGAACCACTTCGTCCACGCCCTCTTCGCGATCGGAAGGGATAACCGGGCCCACGTCCCCTCGACCTCCTCATGGTTTGTTACAGTCGGGGGGAGAGTCCGGCGGTTGTTGCGTTGGGGGAAAACCCCGAATTGGGCACCGGGCTGCTCGCACAGGGCGCCGGGGATCACGCCCCGGTGAGGCGAGGCCAGGGGATGGCCACGCTCCCCTCCCCTGGGAATGCGGAGTCGATCGCGTTCGGGGCCTCGGCTTCACCGCAGAGCTCGTCTTGGGCTACGCCGGGCTTGGACAGGACCGAGTGGTGCCGCGCCGGCCCATCGAGGACCCGCCCAGCGCCTGAGGCGGACGCCTTCGCGTGCCCGCACGGGAGGGGGTCCCGGCATCGCGTGCCGTCTCCCGGTACCATGGACCCCGGACGACGGGGTGCGCAGCGAGGAGGTGGAGCATGAGGAGAGCAGCATGGACAGCGGTTGCGATCACCTCGGTCGCGGTCACGGCCCTGCCCGCGCCGGGGGTCGAAGCGCTGCGGCCGGAGATCGCCCTGAGCATGGAGGCCGGTGGGGTCGTCCGAATCCGGTCGTGGGTGACGCCGGTCGGGCCGGCGGGGTACCGCGACCGCCCGGCGGAGTTGCAGTGGATGCTCATGCCGGAGGGCGCATCGTGGCGCATCGTCGCCGCGTTCGCCGAGGCGCTGACGCTCGACCCCGGCGAGGAGAGGATGTTCGTGGACTGGCGGATCCAGCTCCCCGGGGGCACGTACTCGCTCACCTGGGGTGACCCCTGTGAGGGGACGATCGCCGTCTCGTTCTCGGTGGCTGAGGACGAAACGGGTTCACGCATGCTCACCGCGCCGGGGCGGTTCCTGTCTCCGTTGACCCCGTTCGCGGCCTCCCTCGCCGACGCGCCGGCGTGGAAGGCCGACCCCGAAGCGCGCCGCGCCGCGGCGTGGGCGCGGGCCGCGTGGGCCGAGGATCTGGCGGTGTGCGCGAGGAGGATCGAGGTCGTGGAGGTCCTCTCCCGCGAGTTCTCCGACACGAGCCTGGGGGTTCGCGAGCCGGGAATGTTCTACGCCCAGGTGATCACCCCGGGGTTCGTCGTTCGCCTGGCGTGGCAGGGGCGGGCGGCCGAGTACCGGGTGGCGGGCGGGCGCATGGTGCGCGTTCCGGATGTGCCGGCGGGCGAGGTCCCCGATGAGCTGTGGGTCGTCAACGTGTTCGCCTACCACGCAGGCGTGGATTCCCTCCTCCACGGCCACACGGCGTGCAGCCCCGATGCGGTGCTGCCCCTGGCCCGGCGGGTTCCGCTCACCGCCTGGCCCCTGGAGGCGGCCCTGCGCCTCCTCGCCGCCGGCGGGCTCGCCCCGTGGGAGGTCGCCGCCGGCTACTCGTCTGAGTTCCCCCTCCCTGGGGTGTCGCTGGAGGCGGTGTACGTCGAGGATGGCGTGGTGACGGTGGTCCTCGCCGACCCGGAGCATCGAACATCGGGCGGGGCATGCCGCACCGGGATCCTGCGCGCGCAGATCGAGAAGACCGCCCTCCAGTTCCCCGAGGTCGAGGAGGTGCGCATCCTCCCACCGGAGGCCCTTCAGCCGTAGGACGCCCAAGGACGGACGCGCGCCCCGTGGGGATGGCCCGCGTGGCCTCGTGATGCGCGGACGAGATCGGATCTCCGCGGCATCACCGGCCGCGCTGCTCGCCGGGACCGCGGTGGAGCGTGAGCTGGAGGGTCAGGTTTCCCAACGCAAGCTCGAAGGAGACGAACCCGCTCTGGAACGTGAACCCATCGGCAGTCCACAGGGCGCGGTCCCCTTGCCTCGCGAGGGCGGGCGCCCCGCCGGGGGAGCTCAACTGGAACGAGACTCCGGCGGTGACGTTCACCGGGCCGAGGCCGCTCCTGACCACAAGGGCGTGGTCGCTCACCCCGAGGGAGGAGGGATCGAACGCGCTGGTGAGGCGCCAGCCAGGGCCGGCCAGGTGGAGGGTGAAGGTGTTGGTCATCGAGGCCGTCCCTGAGGTGAACGTGAGTCCCGACGTCCACTGACCGGAGAGATCCAGGGCGAGAGCCGTTGAGCCCGCCACGAGCGCTGCCGCGCCGAGGATCCATACCCTGTTCATGCCGCCTCCTTTGAACCCATGATAGCATGGGGAAGCGAGGCAGGCGAGGCGGTGCTCCCTCGCCGCCTCCCCCGGCCAGCTTGGGGTAGACTGCGCGACGGAGGAGAGGGCTCATGCGCAAGATCTTCGTCGTCGCCGTGGCGCTCGTGACCGTGTCGGCGTTCGCAGCGCAGCCCGAGGATGCCGTTTTGCCCGAGTTCCTGGCCGGCACGCTCGGTGGCTACGCGGGAGCGGTGATCGGCGCGTACACCCTGTCGTGGGCGTTCGCTGCCGGTGCCACGGGCTGGGATGCCCTCGGCAGGGCGATCGTCGGGGCGTTCCTCGGCTTCACCGGGGGCACGATCGTGGGATCGAGCCTGGGGGTCATCGTGGCTGGATCGCTGCTGGGGATCGACGGCAACATCGGCCTGTGCTTCCTTGGGGCAGCGGCAGGGACGGGGGTTGCGTTCGGGATCGGCCTCGCACTCAACATCTCCGAGACCTCTCTCCCCCTCGCCCCCCCCATCGCCGCGGCCGCCGCCACCGCTGGGTTCAACGCCGGCGCTCGCTCCCGCGAGTAGAAGGGGAGACGCCGGTGCCAACCCCCTGGAGGATCCCCTGCTCGGTGGCCGCCCTGGCGACCACCCTCGCCTCATGTTTCCCCGCTCTCTCCGAACCGATCTCCGCTCCCCATCTCGCTGATATCCTCGCGCTCGGGGAGAACCTCGTGCAGAGCTATGTGGCCTGGGTTGTGCCCATCGCGGGCCCTCTCCCTGCACCACCGATTCTGTCTGTGCGCAACACCCCGAACCTCGCCTACTTCGACCCTCGCTCGAACCTGATCGTGGTCCCTTGCTGGCCGACCCTGACGGACTCCCAGCAAGCGTTCTTCCTCTCCCTCACAGCCTCCGCCGAGGAGGCGGCGCTTCTGTTCGGCGAGCTCTTCAACTGGTTTCTCATCGCCCACGAGATGACGCATTGGCTGCAACACGCGCTTGACCTCGGCGGAGACCCGTACACCAGGGAAAGGATGGCGAACGAGTGCGCGGTCGCGTTCTTCATGGAGAGCGAAGCCGCGGAGGAGCGACTGGTCGAGCTCGAACGGATCCTCGCCTATGCGCTGGATGGCCTGGCTGACCCCGTGCCGCCGGGGACCGACTCAGCGGCTTACTTCAACCTCCACTACCACGATCTAGCCCAGGATCCGGCGAAGTACGGGCACTTCCAGTTTCGCTTCATCACGGACGCCATCGCCCACCGGAAGAGCCTCCGCCTCGTGGACCTCCTCTCCGGCCAGAGCTGAATCTGGGGACAACGGAGGGGGGGGGTCTGAGGCTCCGTGAGCGATACAATGAGGCGAGCGGATGTCAACTTGCGAGCCCTCAAGGAGACAGCGATGAGAAGCCTCAGGACGGCAGTTCGGAGATGGTGCATCCTGACCCTGGCCGTAGTGGCCCTCGTCGGCGGCGCGGCCGGGGGGATGGCAGTGCCGGGGGAGGTGATCCTCAATCTTGCGAACAAGGCCGACCCAAGCGAGGATGGGGTCCCCACCTACGAGATCACGGCTGTGGTGTTCATGCGGGGGGCGGCGCCGATCTCCGTCCGCTCGTTCTACCCGTTCCTCCTCCTTCCCCCAGGAACGTCGCGGGAGTTCGGGCCGTTCGTGGTCGAGGAGGAACCGGACGCGCTGATTCTCCTCGGCCGACAGCGGTATCCTGGTCTGGATTGGGACTCCCTCGCCATCACGGTGAGCTCGCTCGTGTCTGGCATCCCCTACGAGGCGGGAGCGCTCCGGGTCGTGGCACGGCTCGCGCCGGATGGGGAACCCGAATCCACGGTCCTCACCGGGTACCTCCTCGCCGTGCGCCAGTTCTGGCGCTCGCGGAGCGAGGGGCCGCTGTACCTCCTCCAGACGGGGGAGTTCAACTCCGGATTGGAGGGCTTCTACGTCCTCGTCGGGGAACCGCGCTGGCCGTGGCTCGACGATCCATTGCTCCAGCCGCTCGTGGGAAAGGACGTCCGGGTCCGGGGACGGCTGATCCCGGCGGGGGAAGACGTTCCGCTCAGCGAGGATCGGTCGGTGACCTACCCCTTGCCTGCGATCGTCGTCGACGAGATCGGCGAGATCGAGCTCTACGAGCGCTGCGGGTTCTAGTCCCTCATGCCCCCCTTTGAGCCGATGATGGGGCGGCTTCAGGCCCTCGTGACCCCGTGGCACGAGAGCGTAGCCGACCCAGTCGCGGCACAGGCAAGGGTCCTGGAGACGCTCCTCGCGTTCTACCGCGCGACGGGCTACGGCCGCGACCACGGGGCGGGGTCGGTGGGGAGCGTCGCCGACTACCGCAACGCGTTCCCGGTCGCCACCTACGAGGACTACAAGCCCCTCATCGGCCGGGTGATGGCCGGCGAGGTCGATCTCCTCCTCACCGAACCACCGATCGGGTGGGCGATCACCCGCGGCACGACGCAGGGAGAGGAGAAGTTCATCCCGATGACGCCCACCGACCTCCGGATGCGCGTCTCGGCGGGGCGGGCGATGGTCAACTACGCGCTCGAGACGAGGCGGTTCGACCTCTTCGAGGGGGTGAACTTGAACCTCAACTTCCCATCCGTGGTGGGGACGGTGCGGATGGGGGATCGAGAGGTCGAGTACGGCTACAGCTCGGGGATCTACACGAAACACGTGTCCCGCGCGACCCCGATCCGCTCCGTGCCGTCACAGGACGAGATCGATGCTCTCGGTGGTGGGAAGACAGCCCGCGACTGGAACGCGCGGTTTGAGCTCGCCTACGAGAGGTGCCGGGAGGAGAACGTGACCCTCGTCGGCGGAGTCGCCCCGACGGCGATCCGGTTCGGCCGCTGGCTCAAGCGGGCCCACGGGGTGTACCCCAAGACGCTGTGGGAGGTCCAGATCATGACGCTGGGGAGCGTGCCCGGAATCAACACCCGCCTCGCACCGGTTCTGCATGCCCTGTACGGGCGGGCCGCGATCCGGGAGATCTACGGGGCGACGGAGGGGATGTTCGGCCAACAGATGGACGAGAAGCGCGCGTGGGTCCCCAACTACGACCTGTTCCTGTTCGAGGTGGAGACGAAACGGGGCAAGGTCAAGCTCCTCCACGAGATGAAACGGGGGGAAACGGGAACCCTCATCGTGTCCACACCGATCCTCGCCCGGTACAAGATCGGGGACCTCGTCCTCGCGCTGCGACCTCCCTACTTCCGCTGCATCGGCCGCGATCGACCGTGGACACCGCTCCGGTACCTGTGGGACGAGCTCTCCACCCTCAACCTCGGCCGCCTGTAGATCCGACAAGCTCCCGCCGCTGGGGTCGCAGAGAACGCAGGGGAACACCGTTGTCCGCGGTGCGTCATTGGTGGGGCATCATTCATTACGCCATGGTCCGGGGTCCCGGATTCTCGATGCCCTGTTCCCAGACTGCCAAACCGCGAATGGGGGGACCGTCCGGCCGCTCTGCTCGGCGCGCTCCGCGACCGCGGGGGGAGGCCGGATGGTAGGCGGTCTGGGTCAGCGACGGCGGAAGAGGACGCCCCGGAGCAGAATCGAGAGCCCCACCACGATGAGAATCGATGGCCACACCACGTCCCAGCCGACCACCTCGTGCAATCCGATACCGACAAGGACCACACCTACGACAAGCGCGCCAAGCACTGCTCGCCTGAGCGAGGGAACGAGGACGCGGACGAGAACCCCCAGGATGACCAGCACCCCCGCCCCAGCGAGGATCACAGACCACGTGCTCAGTCGAGGCACGCCCCATCCTTCGGCAAGCCTCGTCAGGTACCCCGTGTTCGCGGCGAGGAGCACGAGCCCGGCCCAGATGAAGATGGACGCCCAGACGAACGCGCCCACTGGATCCTGACGCCACTTCTCATCCCAACTCTTCTCTTGCTTCTCGTGCCGCTTCTCTTCCTCTTCTTCCTTCTCGCCCCGCGATCGCTCGGACATCGATGCCTCCTTGGGCATGGTGGTCGTTCATTGTAGCCCTCGTCCCCGCAGAGAAGCCCACGGCGAGGAACGTGCTCCGGCGGGATCAGCGGGAGGCCGAGCGCAGCGCTTGAAGGCGAGCGAACGCCCGGCGGTAGCCCTCGTTCTGCTTCGACCACTCGACGAGGCGCGGGCAGGGGAAGTCCGCGCACTGGGAGCAATGGGCGAGTCGCTTCTCGTCCACGCAGCAACGGAGGATCCAGCAGTCCGGAGACCAGTGCGCGTCGCGCTCGCCCCGGCACCACGTACAGCGGATCGCCTCCGGGTCCACGTCGAGGCCCCGCTTCTCCTTGAACCAGGCGATGATCGTGCGGCGCAGTGCCGGATCCGTGGCCGCGCGGCGGATGTCGCAGTCCGCGCAATCGATCCCGCACGCTGCGACCAGCTGTTCTTCGTTGGCCATGTTCCCTCCTTGGGCTGAGGCCCCCGCGGTGGCCGCAACCGCCCGTCGGGATGGACCGCGGGATACAATGCACCCTCGCTCCCAACGATACACGACCGAGGTGAACATGCAAAGACGCTTCCCGGGCCTGAGGACCTTGCCACAGAACATCTGGGCCGTCAGCGCGACGAGCTTCCTCATGGACATCTCGAGCGAGATGGTGTTGAACCTCCTGCCTCTCTTTCTGGCGAACGTGCTCGGCGTGGGCACGGCCCTGATCGGCGTGATCGAGGGGATCGCCGAATCCACCGCTTCGCTGCTCAAGGTGTTCTCCGGCTGGATCTCGGACCGGTTGGGAAGGCGCAAGTGGCTCGCCGTGGGGGGCTACGCCCTGTCGGCAGCGGCCAAACCTTTCTTGTGCATCGCTTCGACCTGGTGGGCCGTGGCCGGCGTGCGGTGGGCGGATCGGGTGGGGAAGGGGATCCGCACCGCGCCCCGTGACGCCCTGGTTGCGGATTCCATCGACGAAGGACGGCGAGGACTGGCATTCGGGTTGCACCGGGCGGCGGACACCGGGGGAGCGATGCTGGGGATCCTGGGGGCGCTCGTCGCGGTGTGGCTGACCCAGGGCGGAGCAGGGGAGCTCGCTGCGGCAACGTTCCGCACGATCGTCCTCGTGAGCCTGGTGCCCGCGGTGCTGGCCGTGGTGGTCCTTGCCCTCGGGGCGCGCGAGGTGCGAGGCGGCGGCGAACGCCCTCAGATCAGGTTCCAGGCCCTAGGGCGCCCGTTCCTCGCGTTCCTGGGGATCGTGGGGCTGTTCGAGCTCGGCAATTCCGCCGACGCATTCCTCGTCCTCCGCGCGCAGACGCTGGGCACCAACGTGCTCGGGATCCTCGGGATGCTCGCCGTGTTCAACCTCGTTTATACCCTGGTCTCCACCCCGGCCGGTGCCCTGTCCGATCGGATCCCGCGCCGAACGGTGATCGTCGCCGGGTGGGGGGTCTACGCTGGGATCTACCTTGGCCTCGGCCTCGCCGGCGCGGTGTGGAACATGTGGGTGCTGTACATCGCCTACGGTGCGTACTACGGGATCGCGTTCGGAACAGCGAAAGCGCTCGTGGCGGACCTCGTGCCGGCCGAGCTCCGCGGCACGGCGTACGGCACCTACAGCATGGTGGTGGGGGCGATGGACCTCCCCGCGTCGGCGATCGCGGGTGTGCTGTGGCAAGCGGTGAGCCCGGGGGCCCCGTTCTTCTTCGGGGCGGCAGCGGCCCTCCTCGCCGCAGGCGCGCTCTGGGTTTGGGGACGGCGCATGAGCGGCACGAACTACCCCGTCGTCACGCGCCCCCTGTAACGCCCCGCCGCGATCGGAGGGCCAACCGCGCTCGAGGAGGTGGGAAGCAGGGAGAGGAGCTCCCGTGCCACCTCGCGGACGAGTTCCGGAGGCTCGGGGGAAAGCAGAGCGGAGTACAGGCGACGGATGCAGTCCACGCTCGACGCGTCCCGCGTGGGCAGCGCTTCGATCTCGTCGTGGATGGCGCGGGCGATCGCCTTCGCTGGCGCGATCGTCTTCTGCGGCCGGTTCATCTCCGTCCACTGTCTGGAGGAGGCCCGTCCGGCAGCTTTCGCACGTGGCGGGCGATGAGGGCACGGAGCTTGTCTTCGGACGGAGGCGGACCCGTCCGCACCTCTTTTCCGTCCACGAACAGGCCGTCGGCGATCCCCCATTCCTCGAACGTCGCCCGGTCCGAGGTGTCGATCATCTGAAAGGCCACCCGGTCGCCGAACCCCGTTGCGGCGCGGCGGGCCCGCTCGGCGACGAGGTTCATCGCCTGGCACCACCCGTTCACGAACGCCACCACGGACACCATGCCCGGCATGCGCTCGGGACGCTTTTTCGCCCGGATCCACCGCGGGGGAACGGCATCCGGGGTGAACGGCTTCCAGACGAGGACCTGGATGCCCATCCGATCGGCCTTGCGGTACCCGTGCTTCCGGAACCACGCGGCGCGCATCCAGAACGGAAGCGCGACTCCCCACGCCGCGATCCCCTTTGCCCCGCGGGCCCGGGCGTCCTCCTCGGCGGCACGGAGGAGGGCCTGGCCCATCCCCTTCCCCTGGAAGTTCCCCCGCCCCTCCGCGTGCCCGTGGACCCAGATGCAGAGGATCATGTAGAGCTTGTCTCCCTCAGCGAAGGTGTGCTCGATCGGGAGGTACTGGATCATCCCGCCGGCCACGCCCCCGTCGTCGAGCGCCACCTTCACCCGCAGGCCCTGGTCCTTCATCCTCTCGTACCAGCGGCGCTTGTGATCGCCGGCCGAGGCCATCTCCGAGGACCAGTCCTCGAGGCACACCAGGTACAGGGGCTCCAGATCTGGGTTCAAGTCCACGATCATCATGCTCCCTCCTCGATGAGCCGGACGAAGAACGCCCCGCACCGAGCGAGAGATTCGACCGAGATCCGCTCGCCGGTCCCGTGGATCCGTCCCATGTCCTCGCGGGTCATCACGATCGGGACGAACCGGAAGGTGCTCCGCGCGATCGGGGCGTAGTACCGGGAGTCCTTGGCCCCGACGACGAGGTTCGGGGCGACGACCGCCCGCGGGAAGAGCTCCCGGACCACGCGGGAGAGGGCCCGGTACGCCTCGGTGTCCGTCGAACTCACCGGGGACGGGTTCCACCCGCGGACACGGGCTCGACGCGAACGCCGGGGCCCACGACCCGCCGTACGCGGGCGTCCGCCGCCACGCGGTCCCCGGTCTCCAGGAGTAGGATGTCGCCGGGAACGACCTCGCTGGCGTCCACTTCCACCGCTTGGCCATCGCGCCGGACCCGCGCGTGGGGGGAGGCCATGCGGTGGAGGGCCTCGAGGGCCTTGTCCGCCCTCCACTCCTGCACCGCGCCCAGAATCGTGTTCAGGACGACCACGCCTCCGATGACGATCGCGCCCACGGCGTGCCCCGCGACCACCGACACCACGGCCGCGCCCATCAGGAGGTAGATGAGGGGGTGGTGGAGCTGGTGGGCGAGGACCTGGAGGGGAGTCGTCGCCTTCTCCGCCTCAAGGGCGTTGCGGCCGGACCGCTCCAGCCGGCGGGGAATGTCGGAGGACGCGAGGCCCTCGTGACGGGACGACAGCCGCTTCAGCAACTCGTCCTCGGGCAACGCGTGCCACGCCGGGTGTGTCTCGTTGTTCTCCATGCTGGACCTCTGTACTGATCAGCATAACCGGATGGTGGGTTCCGGACCAGGGCGGTGCTTGCCCTCGTGGGCAATGGGTGCCACCCCAGCATCGGTAGTCCGGGACCGAGCACCAAGAAGGCGAGGTTGGCGCGGGGAGGCGGGGGCGATACCATCCCTGATGGCGGAGCGTAGCGCAGCCTGGTAGCGCACTGGCATGGGGGGCCAGGGGTCAGCGGTTCAAATCCGCTCGCTCCGACCACCGTTGGCGGCCGCAGAGCCCGACGTCAGGGCACCGCGGTCGGGCGCTACAACTTGGGCGCGACGCGTCGAGCAGCGGATGATCCGGGTTGGGTTCCTGATGTCGGACACTGGCGGCGGCCACCGCGCCGCCGGCCGGGCGATCGAGGCCGCGCTCCACCATCGCTATCCAGACACGTTCGAGTGCGAGTACTTCGACGTGTTCCGGAGGTGCGGACTGCCTCCCCTCAACCGGGCTCCGGAGATCTACCCGTGGTGGGTACGCCACCATCAACCCTCGTACGACCTGTTCGTGTCCGCGGTCGACCGCGCCATGGCCTCGCGGGCCGGACGGGGGGGGCTCGCCCACATCATCGGCCGAAAGGGGCCGTTGGCCAGGGCCTACGCCACCTGGTCGGTGGCGGTGATCCTCCACGCCGGGTTCAGCGGGCTGGCGGTGGCGGCCCGCCGGGCGTCGGGCGGCTCGATCCCCTTGGTGACGGTGATCACCGACATGGCGTCCCCGCACAGCGGGTGGTTCCACCCCGAGGTGGACCGGTGCCTTGTTCCCACCGAGAGCGCGATCGCGAAGGGGCTCAAGCTAGGACTCGCGCCCACGAAGCTGCGGCTGGTGGGGCATCCGGCCCACCCGAAGTTCGCCCTCCTCGCGAAGACGCGGGCCGAGGCCCGACAAGAACTGGGCTGGGACCCTGAGCTCCCCACCGCCCTCGTGGTGAGCGGAGCCGAGGGGATGGGGGCGATGGAGCGACTCTCCCGATCCCTCGATGGAGTGGGGGCGCAGCTCGCGATCGTCGCCGGAAAGAACGAACCCCTCGCCACGCGGCTGCGAGCGGTCCCGTGGCAAGGTCCAACTCACATCTATGGGTTCGTGACGAACATGGAGACCCTCATGCGGGGCGCGGACGTGCTGGTGGGGAAGCCGGGGCCAGGGGTGATCGCCGAGGCCGCGATCATGGGCCTGCCCATGATCCTCACGGGCGGGATGGTGAACGAGCTCGCCAACGCCCAGTACGTGACCGAGGCTGGGGCCGGTGCGTACGCAAGGACGCCCGACGAGGCGCGGGCCGTCCTCGCCACCTGGGTCGCCTTCCCCGCCGAGCTCGCCCGGTGCAGAGAGAACACGAAGAAGATCGCGTACCCCAACGCCGCCTTCGACGTTGCGGACGAGATCGCCGCTCTTGCCCGGGCGCGGACGGTGGCGTCCTCCTGAGCCGCGTGGCTTCGGCACGGGTACGGCGGCGCCTCCTCGCCTCCTGTGGACTCCTCTGCGCAGGTCTGGCGATCCTTGCCTGGATCCTGCCCGTCCTGCCGGCGACGCCGTTCCTTCTTCTGGCCGCGTGGTGCTTCGCCCGCAGCTCGCCGCGGCTCCATGCGTGGCTCCTCGGAAACCGCCTGTTCGGGCGGTACATCCGCGACTACGAGGCAGGGCGGGGGCTTCCCTGGACGTGGAAGGCCGCTACTCTGGCCTTCATCTGGGGTTCGGTGGCATTCTCCGCAACGTTTTTCGCCCGCACGACGTGGCTGCGCGTGCTCCTCGGGGCGATTGCCTTGGGCGTGTCGTGGCACATCCTCCGCCTCCCCACCCGCCGGAAGTAGCCGTCGCCGAGGGGGCTCACAGCCGGCACGGAGGGTCCTCCGCTGGGTTCTAGTACCGGATCGGACTGATCCGGTTCAGCTTCTCCAGGCGGTGGATTGCCCGCACCTGGCGCACGGTGCCGGAGAGGCCGCGCACGACGAGGCTGTCCGTGGTCGCCCCGCCGCCGGCGTACTTCACCCCGCGCAGGAGCTCCCCATCCGTAATCCCGGTGGCGGCGAAGCACACGTCGTCCGAGGCCACGAGGTCGTCCATGGTCAGGGTCTTGTCGAAGTCGTAGCCCTGGTCCCGGCCCCGGCGAAGCTCCGCCTCGTCCCGAGCCACCAGCCGCCCCTGGATCTCCCCCCCCATCGCCCGCAGAGCGCACGCCGCCAGGACGCCCTCCGGCGTCCCCCCGATCCCGAGGAGGACGTCGATCCCCGACTCCGGCCACGCCGTCATGAGCGCCGCCGCCACGTCGCCGTCGGGGATGAGCCGGATCCGCGCCCGGCACCGACGGACCTCGGCGATGAGCGCCTCGTGGCGAGGACGGTCGAGGATGATCACCGTGAGGTCCTCGATCCGATCCCCCTTCGCCCGGGCGATCGCGGCGAGGTTCGCCGCCAGCGGCGCCGTGATGTCCACCTTGCCCTTCGCCGCCGGCCCGACGGCGATCTTGTCCATGTACACGAACGGCCCTGGGTCGAACATCGTCCCCCGCGGGGCGATCGCCACCGTGGAGATCGCGTTCAGGTTGCCGGTGGCGAGGGGACGCGTTCCGTCGATTGGGTCCACCGCGATGTCCACATGGGGTGGCCCCCCTGCTCCGACCCGTTCCCCGTTGTAGAGCATCGGGGCGCAGTCCTTCTCCCCCTCCCCGATCACGACGATCCCTTCCATCTCGACGCTGGCGAGCATGTACCGCATCGCCTCGACCGCCGCCCGGTCAGCAGCGGCCTTATCCCCGCGGCCCATGAACCGCCCCGCGGCCAGAGCGGCAGCCTCGGTCACCCGAACGAGCTCGAGGGCAAGGTTCCTCGTCGGCGGTGTCGTCATCCCACTCTCCCCTCGGGGACACTGTACCCACCGCGCCCCGTCCGGCCAACCCGGGCCTCGTGCCCGCGAAGCTGGATCAGCGTGCGTCCCAGATCGCGATCGCGAGGTCGTCCACCCCCGAAACGGGGAATTCGACGCGGGTGGCTGGAGGCCAACGCACAACGCTCTGGGGGTCACCGTGTAAGCGGAGGAGAGGTCGGAATCGGACATCGCCCCCCTCGTCCCTCTTCCACATCCCAGCGGCGGACAACGGCACGAGCGCCACCCCAGGTTCGCCAGGAGGCGGATCGGGGAGCTCCTCGATCCAGAACAGGGCCACGGGCGCCACTGCCGGGTCGCTCATGTCGACGAGCTGGAAGTCGTACCCCCAGCCGGGATTGACGACGAGGTGCCTGCGCTCCCCCGACATGTCGTAGCCGACCACGACCGCGTAGTGGTTGGGGAAGATCCCGCCCCGCCCTGCCCAGTCGAACAGGACCACGTGGGTCACCCCCCGCTGGATCAGCTCGACCGACTTCGCGAACACCACGGCCAGGCTCCCGTCCGCGGTCCGGAGGGCGACCCCGCGCGGACACCTCCGTTCGATGTACGCCCGCAGCCCAGCGGTGAACGCCCAGGGCCACGTGAGACCTTGCCGCTCCCCTCCCCAGACGACGGTCATCGTACCCATGAGCACGTACAGCTCCGCGATCGCCGCCGCGGGGCCGTCAGCCAGAAAGCGGTACCCGTAGCGGCAGTCGTAGTAGGCAAGGAGGATCCGTGCTGCCTCGGGCCCACAGCCGGCCGGGATGGGCGTGCCGTCCTCGGCAAGGAGCCACGTCGGACCGAGGGGCGGAGCTCCGACGAGGATCATCCGTTCTGGCACCTGAGCGAAGGCCGCTCCCCCCACCGGGAGGTGGACCGTCACCGCAACGAGGGTGGCAGAGCCCAACGCGAGGAGTGTCCTTGGATTCATCCATCCGCTCCTGTCCTGGCCCGCCAGCAGTGCTGGCCGCACAGAGAGACGATCGAGTCTGGATCGTCCATAGGGATTAGAAGCGCAAACCCTGTCGCTTCTTCTCCGCATACAGCTGGGCGTCAGCCTCCTCGAGGAGCTCGCGGATCGTGGAGGGACGATCGGGGGTCCACGCGGCCCAGCCCGCATCAAGGGCGAGCGGGATCTCAGGGAGATGTTCACGTCTCCAGAGATCGAGGGCCGTCTGCAGCCTCTGCACCACGACGTCCACAGGGCTGGCTGTTTCCGGGAGGACGATCAGAAACTCGTCCCCCCCGTACCGGACCACCCAGTCGCTCTCGCGCAGGGTCTGCCGGATGATCTGCGCAATGGAACGTAGGACCTCATCCCCGCGGGCGTGTCCCAGCTGATCGTTCACCCGCTTGAACCCCCGCACGTCGGTCAGCAGGAGGGTGAACGACCTCTTGTAGCGCTGGGATCTCTTGAGTTCTGTGTGGATGGTCTCGTCGAAGTAGTGGCGGTTGAGAAGCCCAGTCAGGGGGTCATGCATCGCCTTCTCGCGCAACAATGCTTCGGTCTGAACTTGCTCGCTGATGTCGAGCAAGTCCACCAAGTGGGCCTGGCGGTCCAGGCACTGCAGGGGATAGGTACGCACAAGGAGCCACACCGTGCTCGCATCCTTGCGGACGCCGCGGACCCTCACCCCTGCCCGCTGGAGTTCCCCCCTCGGCTTGAGGACCGCTGCCCGCTCGTCGGGATGGATGAGTTGCCACCAGGGGCACAGAGCGAGGAGCTCCTCCCGCGAGTAGCCAAACAGGTCCACGACCCGCCCGTTTACGTAGGAGAGGCGATCCCCTTCCGTCACCAAGAACCCCGCCATGCAGTGTTCGGCCAGGACGCGGAACAGGGATTGGTCCGGGTCGAAGCGACGCGACTTGCCGGCGCCGCGGAGGGAGGCGACGGCCAACCGTGCCAGCTCCGCGAGGGCATGGAGCGTGGCGGGGGCGGGACGGGATCCGTCGCGGGGGTCATCCACCGAGATCGCACCGAGGATCTGCCCCTCGAATTCGAGCGGGGTGAGCAGGAGATCATCCTGATGCCAGCCCCCCGGTACGATGAACCGACGGCGACTCCTTACAAGGGGGGACACCTCCTCCACCGCCGCTGCCGCGGGAATGTAGTAGGAGGAACCGATCCGGTAGGGTGGGGGGAAGCGAGAGGCAGTGACGGTTCCGCCCTGCTCGACGAACCGGCGCAGCACCGCCTCCTCTTCGGGGACGAGCCCGCGCGCCGCGTACGCCACCACGCGCGAGGGCCCGCCCGTCGGGGTCAGCAGGGGGTCGTAAACGCTGACCACGACCCTTCGGAATGGCGTCTGCCGCAACGCGAGGTCAGCGATGGACTCCAGAATGGCCCCCAGCGTCCCTTCCACTCCCTCCCCCCCGAAACGCTCTCGACAACGCGCCGCGTCCAGCTGCACCTGCGTGGATCCCCCTCCGTCCTCTGAACCCGGTGGCACCCCGCCCACAGCAAAACGCAGTTTAACGCAAGATATAAGAACGCGTCAACACACAATGGGGTCAGGCGACAACGCCACTTCCGCTCCGGGGAGCGACCCTCGGCTGGCCGGTGGGACAAATGTCCGATCGATGGTTGAACCGATTCCTTGGGGAAGGGGTCGCTCCCGCCTAAGGTTCGGCCAAGCCCAACTGTGAGGGGGTGCCGCGGTGGAACTGCACGAATGGTTGTCGGTGTATCACGCAGTGAGCGTGACGGCAGCCAACAAGGAGCGCACGTACTGGAATGTGGGGGGGACATGCCTGGTCGCCAGCGTGCTCCTCCTCATCCTGGGTGTCGTGCTCGGCATCGCCGTGCTTGAGGACGCCTACAACGGGTACGTCGCGACCCCCGGGCTGCGCTGCCTGACCACGGCGCTGGCAGCATTTGGGGCTCTGATCAGCACCTACTGGCTCGCGATCCGACACCGGATGTCCCGTGAGGTCGCCCACTGGCAGGGGCTCCTCAGGCAGATCGAAGGGGAGTTCGCCGGAGCGGAGTTCCATCGTAGCGGCCTCCGCCTCCTCATGGGCCAGCCGGTTCGCAGCCCCACGATCACGCCTCATTTCGACGAGTGGTACCCAGGGGTCACGCGCCTGGGCTGGCTGGCGCGACACCTGGCGTGCCTCACCACCCTCCTCCTCCCGACGGCGTTCCTCGTCGCGTGGGTCGCGCTGGCGATCCTCCCCTGGGCCGTCCCCTAGTTCGGGTCGAGGTTACGGGCCGTTCCAGCTGAAGTGGGCGAGGTCGGTCCGCCCATCGGGGCCGAACACCACGCCCTCCGCTTCGAGAAGGCGCTGTTGCTCTTCCCCTAGGCTGCACTTCCCTTGGGCGTTGATCACCCGCTGCCACGGGACGGGCGGCTCCACCCGCTCCGTCCGCAGCGCGGCCAGCGCGTAGCCCACCGTGCGCGCCCCACAGCCAGCCCACGCCCCGATGTCCCCGTACGTGGCCACCTTCCCGGGCGGGATGCGGCGGATGAGGTCGTAGATCTTCTTGTAGAGGAGGCTCATTCTTCCCGTCCTATCCAGCCCGTCATGGGGCGAAGAGCTCCGCCTCGAGGAAGTCCGCGACCGCCTCCGGGTCGAGAGGCAGGACCTCCACGTCGTCGGGAACGCGCACCGGGCGGTCCGTGACCACGGCCAGGACGGGGATTCGACCCGCCAAGGGCTCACCCGCGCGGAAGACCTCGATCTTCGGGTAGTCCGAGCCCTTGAACCCCTCGAGGAGGACGAGGTCGAGGTCGGTCATGAACCGCGTGATGTACTCGTCCACGGGGACCCTGTCATGATCCCAGAACAGGGCGCCGTGGAGGTCGGAGTAGAGGAGGACGCGCTCCGCTCCCGCCTCGCGGTGGAGCTGGGTGTCCTTCCCCGGGGTGTCCGGCTCCACCTCGGGCCCAACGTGTTTAGCCGTGCCCACGCGGTACCCCCGCGCGACGAGGGCCGGGATGAGCTTCCGGAGAAACGTCGTCTTCCCCGACCCCTTGTGCCCGATGACCGCGATGATCTTCATCTCACCACGCTTCGGCCGCTGTTGCTCTGCACCCCAGTCTCTCCGACCCTCCGTACCAAGTCATCGGTTCATGGCTCTGGTCAGCAGTCCCTGGGCGAGACCTGCCTAAGAACTACCTGAATCTGGCCGGGGTCGTCCCCCAACACCGAGAGAACATGGCGTGCTGCTTTGACCAGGTAGTGAGCACTTGCATGGGTCTCAACCCAGTAGGGTCCAACAGGCTTGGGCGCCCGCATTCTTGAACCATCCTTGTCAACGTAGAGACGGCCGGTCCTTGGCCAAGTTATGGGAACATGCCTCCCGAGCCTCTCCTGCCGCCAGGCAACTACCGCAATCAGAAGATCCTTCCAGTGCTTGAGCTGCTGCTCCCGACCGTCGGGGAAGACGATCCGTTGCGGGGCAGGCGTGTTCCTTGGGATGTCTCGTTTCTTCATCCGATCCTCTAGTTCTGGCAATGGTATTAGTCTGTCGGCTGGAACTGAATCTCTGGACTGTTCAACGGATCTACCAGTGCCGATGACGGACGTAGGTGCGGGTTCCACTACAGGCATGGCAGGGCGCCAAAGCGCTAGAAGCTCTCGTGCTGCTTCTCCCACCCCCAACTGATCGAGTTGGACTCGCAGGATCTCTTTTCCCCCCATCTCGCGAAGATCGTGAACTTCCCAGGCATTGCCGTCCGTAACAACGTAGTACGAGACCTTGTTCTTCCAGCAATACTGAAAACCCTTGTCCTTTGCGGCATCAAGGTTTTTCGCAAGCGCCTTTGCCTCAACCATTAGGTGAGGCTTACCGTCCCACAGAAGCGCGTAATCTGGGTTTCCGCTGTCGGTTGAAAACTCAGGCCGGACTTTCTGAGGATCTTCAGTATCCCAGCCGAGAGCCCTGAGGATCGGATCGATGAGAGCATAACGCGTCAACGCCTCGCTTCTTTGTAGCTCATCACGAAAGCGTTCGGCTCGGTCCTTGACCCTCTCAACGACCTCCAGAAGCTCCTTGAGCACCATCGCCCGACTATAGCATGTCACTGGTCTTCGTGGCCAATGGAGCTCCCAGCCAAGGCGAGGATCTTCCGGTCGAGCACCGACAGCGGCCGCGAACCTGGGTCCTCCACGGGCCCAGGCCATGACGCCACGTAGACCTCGATTGTCAGCCGCTTGTGGGTGAACACGTGTTCGACCGTGCCCAACGGCCGGGCGCTTGCCAACCCGTACCGGGAGAGCAGGACCTCCAGCGCGCCCTCGCCCTCCGCGAGCGGGAACCCCCACAGCCCGCCCAGGGACTGGCCATCGCGCTTCTCCAAGACGAGCCCCTCTTCCCCGCGCAGGACAAGGGCCACAGCCTCCACCCTCCGCTGGGCCCGCTGGCGGGGGGCGGGGTATCGCTCCGCCTCCCTCCAGCCTCGGCAGAACCCCGCCACCGGGCAGGTCGCACAGGAGGGATGCTTCGGCGTGCAGACGAGGGACCCGAGCTCCATCACCGCCTGGTTCCACGTCCCCGGGTCCTCACGATCGAGAAGCCCCTCCGCCACCTTCTGCAGCCACCGGCCGCCCGGCTCCTCGACCGCGAACAGGCGGGCGAGGACCCGCCGCACGTTCCCGTCCACCGCCGCCACGGGTTCCCCGTACGCGATCGAGGCCACCGCCGCCGCGGTGTAGGGCCCGATCCCCGGGAGCTCCTCCAACTCCGCCGCCGTCGTGGGAAGACCCGTCTCGGCCACGGCCTGGGCCAGCCGATGGAGGTCCCGTGCCCGCCGGTAGTACCCCGCCCCTGCCCACACGTGCAGCACGTCCTCCTCCGAAGCCCGTGCGAGGGTGGCGAGATCGGGAAACGCTGCCATGAACCGGGCGTAGTACCCTCGAGCCTGCTCCACCCGTGTCTGCTGGAGAAAAACCTCCGCGACGAGGATCGCGTAGGGATCACGAACGCGGCGCCAGACGAGGTCACGGCGGTGTTGGCGGAACCAGGTCGCCAGGTCGCGGCGGAAGGCGCTTAGCGCTTCGAGGTCGTCAAGATCGGGCATCGCGGTGAGGGGAGACGACCTACTGCGGGGGGCGGAGGTCCGGCTTGCCTTCAGCCGGATGCGCGTAGAAGCGCCACGTCGGGTAGGCGAAGTCGATCCTCGGCTCCTGGGCGAACGCGCGCAAGATCGCCTCGGAAATGGCGTGTTCCGTGTCCCGCCGCCGCCGCGGCCGGCACAGGTAGCGGAGGGTGAGGGTGACCCCGTTCTCCACGATCCGCGTGTAGACGGTGGGGGTGAGGGTGGCGTACTGGATGAGGAACTTCCGGCTCGCATCGCGGATGGGCAGCACCGCCTCCTCGGCCACCGCCCCCACCTCATGGTTCAAGATGCCGAGAAGAATCTGCCGTGCTCGTTCCCAATCGCTCTCGAAGGTCACCGTGACCGGGATCTCGTTCCATACGTAGTTGAATCCCTGGGTGTAGTTGGTGATGGGCTCGACGAACACCCGCCCGTTCGGGACGTGGACCAGGCGGCCGGAGCTCTGTTCCCCAGCCTCGCGGCCTCCGACCTCGAGCAGGGTGAACATGAACGGCCGGGTGTCCACCACATCGCCCGCCACCCCAGCAATGGCAATCCGGTCCCCCACCACGAAGGGCCGCCGCCATGAGATGTAGAACCATCCGAAGAAGTTGACCACCGGATCGCGTAGCGCCACCGCCAAGCCCGCCGAGACAAGCCCGAAGTAGGTGACGAGCGCCTGTACGCCCTCCAGCCACAGCCGGCCAATGAGAACGAGCCCGATCACCGCCACCGTGTACGCCGACGCCTTGCTCCATCGGTAGCGGAGGCGTGGGTCCGAGGTGCGCTTGGCAACCGCAGCAGTCCACAACCTGCGGGCGATCCACAGGGCGAGGACGATCCCCACTGTGGCGAGCAGCCGGGTGATCACATCCGTGGGCAGGCCCAGGTGGTCGCTCAGCCAGCTCATCACGCCACCCAGCGCCGGCTCCTCACGCCGCATCCCGGGAAGTTCATGGGCAGAGGGAGGATACGCGCTCGGCCTGCCAGATCCAACCAGACCTAGCTGTGACTGCGCCAGCTCGCTACCATGAGCCCCAAGGAGGAGCGATGGACGAGAAGCGGACCAAGCTGACGATTCCCGATCTGCGGGCGATGGTGGAGCGGGGGGAAAAGATCACGTTCCTCACCGCCTACGACTACCCGACGGCGCTGCTCGAGGACCGGGCGGGGATGGACATGATCCTCGTCGGCGACTCCGGGGCGATGTGCCTCCTTGGGCACAGGACGACCCTCCCGGCGACGATGGAGTTCATGATCGCGATCACCGCCGCCGTGAGCCGGGCTGCCGAGCGGGCGTTCGTCGTGGGCGACATGCCGTACATGTCCTACCAGCCCTCGAACGAGATCGCGATCCGCAACGCCGGCCGGTTCATCGCCGAGGGCGGGGCGGACGCGATCAAGCTCGAGGGCGGGGCGCGGATGGCGGAGCGGGTGGAGGCGATCGTGAAGGCGGGAATCCCGGTGATGGGCCACATCGGCCTCACGCCGCAGGCGGCGAGCGCGATCGGCGGGCTCAAGTCCCAGGGCCGGAGCGCCGCCACGGCCAAGGCCCTCATCGACGACGCGAAGTGCCTGGAGGAGGCCGGCGCGTTCTCGATCCTCTTGGAGGCGATCCCGGCCAAGGTCGCCGAGGTGATCACCGGGCGGGCGAAGGTGCCGATCCTCTCCATCGGCTCCGGGCCGGCGTGCCACGGGCAGCTCCTCATCGTGCACGACATCCTGGGGCTGTTCGAGGCGTTCACCCCGAAGTTCGTGAAGAAGTACGCCGACGTGGCGGCGGTGATGCTCGGGGCGTTCCAAGCCTACATCAAGGACGTGAAGGACGGCGCGTTCCCCGGCCGCGAGCACACCTACACGATCCCCAAGGAGGAGTGGGAGGCCCTGCGCGGGACTCTGGGAGTCTAGACCACCAGGGTCAGGGCTTCGTTCGTGGTCTTCTCTCCCAGCCGGTTCCTCCCCAAGCACACCGAGCCAGGATCGGCTGGAGGCCACGACTGCCCGGCAGATAACAGGTGAGACTCCTCCTCCTGCGTTGTTGTTCCAGTCGATTCGGCGGACGCTGACCAATCCTCAAGCCAGCGAAGGCCGGTGTGCGGTGACACCTCGCTCGGGGGGAGCGGTACTTCCAGCCCGCCGCTGAGAGGAACTGAAGACGGGGCGGGCGCGGCTGCTTGACGAAAGATCTCTCCTCACCTGCGGGTGGTGAACACCGAGCTCCTTGTTGGCGCCAGGAACGCTTGTGTGCTCGATCGTCTCCTGGAGAGCCTTCAGGCGTTGGACGAAGTGCCCCTCACGCCGAAGGTCGGGGAGGGCGCAGCGCGGTTGGGGCACAAGCTGCGGCTGAAGGGCTTTTCGGTCCCCCTACCGGACCTTCTGATCGCCCAGGCCGCCGCTTGCCGCTCCTGTCGAGTCGTCGCATGCCGATGCGTTCTCCAACTGGGTTGGGGAGGTATCCCGGCTGAAGGCACGGTCGTTTCTGGAGCAGCCCGAACCCTGATCTCGGTGACGTCCTGCTGCGCTGGAGGCTGGGCTGGTGTCGGGAGTCCCTCGCCCGTCCAACCTCGACGTGGTCTAGAACGGGCCCCTGACCCAGCCGACGGCCGGCGAGGTCGGGGGGAGTTGCCAGCCCCGGACGGAGGCCCATAATCGAACGGGGTCCACAAAGGAGGGGCAACGTGAACATTGGGATCGTCGTTCATTCGCAGACCGGAAACACCCTCTCCGTGGCGGAACGGCTCCGGGAGAAGCTGGCCGCGGCGGGACATGCCGTGGCCCTAGAACGCCTGGAGGCCGAAGGCGAGGTCCGCCCGGGGGTGAGGGACGTGAGACTCAAGTCGGTACCCGACGTCGAGGCCTACGACGCGGTCGTGTTGGGGTCGCCTGTGCATGCGTTCGCCCTCTCGGTCGCGATGCAGGCCTATCTCCGCCAGGTGCCATCGCTTGCCGGCAAACGCGTGGCCTGCTTCGTGACCCAGTTCTTCCCGTTCGCCTGGATGGGCGGGCACCACGCGCTTCGTCAGATGGCGAGGGCATGCCAGGCCAAGGGGGCCACGGTCTGTGGAACCGGGGTCGTCAACTGGTCCCGCCGGAATCGGGACCAGCGGATCGCCGCGGTGGTGGACAGGGTGAGCCGCTGCCTCTCCTCCTAGACGCCCTCCGCAAGCCGCTGCCCTGCGCAGGGCACCCCTTGACCGGGGAGGTCCCTTGCTGTCGTGTCCACTCTGGTAGATCAGCAAATTCTGATTGATCAGGGAGAGCGATGCCGAGAGCCAAGCGCCAGGGACCCTGTAGGTGCTGCAAAGTGGAGGCGCTGATCCCCGTGGACGAACGGGGGCAGATGGTCCTCCCCAAGCAGGTCCGGGAGAGGTTGGGGCTCCGGGGAGGGGACAGACTGGCCCTCGCCGCCGTGCGGACGGCGCTGGGGCCGGTGGCGGAAGGACTTCTCGGGGACACCCCCGCGTAGAAGGACGGAGGAACCATGCAGAGCGATCAGGTGAGAAAGGCCGTACGAGAAGGGTACGCCCGCCGCGCGCAGGGTGGAACCTCGTGCTGCTCCGGAGTGGGTTGCTGCGGCACTCCAACGTCGACGAGCGAAGCGATCGGGTACACCGCGGACGAGCTGCGCTCCATCCCCGCGGGGGCCGACCTCGGGCTGGGTTGCGGGAACCCCACCTCGCTCGCCGGCCTCAAGGAAGGTGAGGCGGTGCTCGACCTCGGTTCCGGGGCCGGGATCGACTGCTTCCTCGCGGCGCGGATCGTGGGCGAGGCGGGGCACGTCATCGGCGTGGACATGACCCCGGAGATGGTGGACCGCGCCCGCGAAAACGCCCGCACGTACCAGTTCGAGAACGTCGAGTTCCGCCTGGGCGAGATCGAACACCTCCCCGTGGCCGACGCCGCGGTGGACGTCGTGATCTCCAACTGCGTGATCAACCTCTCCCCGGACAAGCCCCGCGTGTTCCGCGAGGCGTACCGCGTCCTCCGACCCGGCGGGCGGATGGTCGTCTCCGATCTCGTCCTCCGGCGCGAGCTGCCCGACGAGGTTCGGTCCTCGCTCGAGGCCTACGTGGCGTGCGTGGCCGGGGCCGCGCGGAAGGACGACTACCTGGCGATGATCCGCGCCGCGGGGTTCGAGGGCATCCGCGTCCTGAAGGAAGCTCCTGCCGACGCCGCCCTCCCCGGCACCGCCGACGGGGACGGGGTGCCGGCCATCGTGAGCCTCACCCTGGAGGCGACGAAGCCCACAACTGGGTAAGTCAACGGCCAGTACAATCGTCACCATGCCTGCCCCTTTCCACATGGGCCCCCGCCTCGCTGAGGGTCGCACCGCGGAGATCTTCCGCCTGGAGGGGGGCCAGGTGCTCAAGCTCTTCCGTCCCGGGTGGGGCGAGGGCGACGCCCGGTATGAAGCGGACAAGGCAGAGGCCGTCCACGCTGCGGGTCTGCCCGTCCCCGCGGTGCACGGAGTGACCCAGGCAAACGGGCGATTCGGGATCGTCTACGAGGAGATCATCGGACGGCCGCTCATGGAGTCCCTCCAGCGACGACCGTGGGCGGTTCGCGAGACGGCCCGGTTCTTGGCCGATCTCCATCTCCAGTTACACAGGGCCCGGATTCCCGCGCTGCCGCGCGTCACTGACCGCCTGACCCGCGCGATCGAGCGCGCTCCCGGGGTTGCTGAGGAACAGCGGGCGCTGCTTCTCGCCCTTCTCGATCGCCTCTCGGTGGGTGATGCCGTGTGTCACGGCGACTTCCACCCCGGGAACGTCTTCCTGACCGAACGAGGACCGATCGTTCTCGATTGGATGGACGCGACGCAGGGGAATCCTCTCGCCGACGTCGCACGGACCGCGGTTCTCTTCCGGGCGGCGGTGTTCCCGGGAGACCTGCCGGGCCGCCGGATGGTCGAGCTTGTCCGGCATTCCTTCCGCCGGGCCTACCTGCGTCGCTACCTCGCCAAGACGCCCGCCCCGCCTGGGCAGCTCGATACCTGGCTGGCCGTGGCCGCCGGCGCCCGCCTCGCTGAGCGCATCCCCGGCGAGGAGAAGCGGCTGCTGGGCCTCGTCGCAGCCGGCCTCCACGGCTGATAGCGACAATCCCCAACGCACTCGGGGAACGAGCCACTCGCCCGCTTAGGACTGCCCAGACCCAGGCACGGAACGTAACCTGGCCACCCGACCTCTCAACGCTGAACGTAGTGACTCACGGCAAGTGCGGGACACACCGAGGAGCTCTCGGTGGGACCGACGGAGTCGCGTGCATACACAGACAGGGTCTTGGTTAGCCCCTCCTCTCTTCAGCCTCGACGGACAGGCCGAGGGAGTCCTCAGGCGATGCGCGCCCCCCAGAGGCCGGAGCGGCTCGACTGACCCAGGCTCCCCCGTGGTGCCACATCAGCCCCTCACAAGGCCCTTGTTGCCTTCTGTCCTACGGTTCTTCCTGGTTACGGCTTCAAAGTCGGGGCTGAAACCCTGTAGCGCACGCATGTCCCACTGTAGGACTTCTCCTCACCATGCGCACGAAGTCACGGCGTCGTGTCTAGTAAAGCAGCTCCGACATCATTGCTCCCCAGAGCAACACGCCGACAACGGACAAGACGATGGTCACGATCCCCAGGACGAGGCCAGCGATGGCCATCCCCCGGGTGCGCGACTTCATCCCCAGCGCCCCGAACACAATGGCCAGGATGCTGGAGATGAATCCAAGGAAGGGCACAATCCACCATCCCAGAGCCACACCCACGATACCCAACACGAGAGCTGTGATCCCATACCCTCCCGGCCGTTCGGTTCCGTTTGTCATCTTCTTCTCACCCCATTGGGAGCGGTGCTCTCCCTTGCTCCCGGTGAGCGTAGTATAGAGATCGAGCCCCTCCCCTGACAAACGGGGCCCGCCTACACGAACGACGCCACGAAGTAGGAGAGGCCAACGAGGAACACCGGGAGATACAGAAGGAGCAGCCGCCACTTCTTGAAGATCACCGCGAGCGAGGCCACCGCTGCCGACACGTTGAAGATGAGCGCCGCTGTGGACCGGAAGTCCGACCTCCGACCATGCTCCGCGGCTTGGGCGAGTGCTTCCTCGTAGCTTGCGTAGTACCTCTCGGAACGGTCCTTCCACTCGGCGGCGTCCTGCGTGCGGGTCTGGGAGATCGCGAGCGATTGGTCCCCCATGCCCTCCAAGAACGCTTTCAAGTCTGGGTCTCCCGCAGCTTCGGCCTGAGCGAAGAACATCGCCCCCTGGGTGAGGTAGGTCTGGGCCTGGACGAGGGCGTTCGAGGCCTCGGTGAGCGCTTCGAGGCGCAGGATCATGATCCCAAGCGCCGCAGTCCTCTGATCGCTCGCCTGCCCGCCCGCCTTCCCGGCTGAGATCCACGACATCGAGGCAAACACCGTGGACATTGTGACAAGGAGCGCAGCCACGGTGGTGATCTCCCCTACTCGTACACACAGCCTGCGCATCGTCGCCCCGCACTCTACAGCTCGCGTCGGGACAGGTCAACACCGACCTCCCGCAGAGAGTCGAGGAGCAGATCCCCCCGGAACGCGTCGCGGATCCCAGCCCGTACCTTGCTCACTGCGGAGCACGGGAGCAGGTAGTGGCCTCCACCACCGCGCGGGGCGATGCGCAGGCTACACCCATCCGCGCGAGAGGCCGGCTGCTCCACCGCGTCGCTCGATGAAGCTCCTCCTGCCGGAACAAGAACCGTTTTGGATTGGTGGAGCAGAAGGCGTGCTTCTCCTCTGGGGTGAGGGCGGGGGTGGAAGAGAAGGGGCCGAGGTACCCGTTGTAGGAGCCCATCCACATCAGGTTCACGGCGAAATCCGTGCCGAAGAGGATCCTGCTCCTCAGCTTCTCGCTGTCCACGGCAAGGAGGCGGTGGAGCAGCTCGACCTTTGCCATCGCGTCGCAGTTCCCTTCGGGTCACGGATCGAACCCCAGCGGCGGGGAGACCTCGATCCCGGCGAAGAAATGGCTCCCCATGCGCTCGATGTGGCCGTCGAAATTCCCGAGGCGCGCGGAAGTCCTCCCAGCGGCCCGTGTACTCCCCGAAGTACTTCTCCAGGAGGTCACCGACCCTCTCCCTCGTGTGGTTCGCCGGGTTGAGCCCGAGGAACGGGTAGATCTCGAACACCTGGCGCGTCTTAGCGCCCAGCGCGGGGTATTTCTCGGCAAGCGCCGGGCTCGACTCGGTCCCGACGTAGTCCCGGATGCCGCGGAACAGGTCCACCACCTGCTCCACGATCGGCCGGTCGCCAGGAATGTCGTAGCGGATCCACTTCTTGGCGTCCTCGGCTCCCCGCGGGGTTCGGCTCTTGTAGCCGAAGTCCATCATCAGCGGGGTGAGGACGACCCTTGCGTAGCGCTCGCTGCCGACGTGCAGGCCCTCGTCGTGCAGCAGTGGAGAGTCCGGGTCGCGGAGGCAGTTCTCCAGGAGCAGGAACAAGCTGCCGATGTCGTTCTTCATGACGAAGAGTAGGTTCACAAGCCTGCCCGCTAACCGCTTGAGCCCGTGGAAGAGCATGAGGATCAGGCAGCGCACGCCCTGGCGCACTGGGGGAAGGACGTACACCAACAGACGATTCCCAGCGCTCCAAGCACAAGGCCGACGCAGGCAAACACCGGTAGCCGCACAGACGGCGCCAGGTCAGCAAGCCTCGGGGTAGCTCGCGAACCAGGCGCCACGCGAAGGCCGAGAACGACGGATGGCCCAGGTTGAACGCGTGCCGATGAGCGTCAAAGGAGTTTTTCTCCTCCATGGTCAATCCTCCGTCTCCAGCTCCACCACAAGGAGGTTGGAGACGTAAGGCGTCCCCACGCGCGTCGGGATGGACCGCAACCGTAAGGAGCGGAGACCGGCCTCCGGCGATGGGTCCGCGGGGGGCGAGCCCCCCTCGGCGTCGTCTCACCACGACCGGAACGTGCTGGTCCCGCAGTGAGGGTTCCCGCCTCCCCCCCGACCGGGTAAGCTTGGGCCCCGGGACACGAAAGGAGGTCGTCCATGGATCCCATCGAGAACGGCCGGCGGCTCCTCAAGGCCACTGCCTGGGCGCGAGCCCACGAGATCGAGACCGACCAGAAGCGGGGTCTCCCCCACCCGCCTCTGCAGAAACCCGCTCCGGAAGGTGTACCCCTGATCGACCTTCCTGATCCGAAGACCATCCAGGTGAGCCCGGTGTCCGTTGCAGACGCCATCGGACGTCGCCGCAGCCACCGCCGGTTCGCGCCGGATCCCCTCTCCCTGGAGGAGCTGACGTTCCTCCTGTGGGCCACGCAAGGCGTGCAGCGGGTGGTCCGCGATGGCGTGGCCAGCTTGCGCACCGTGCCCTCGGCCGGGGCCCGCCACCCGTTCGAGACGTCCCTCATCGTGAACCGCGTCACGGGCCTCGAGCCGGGCTTGTACCGGTACCTTGCCCTCGATCACGCGCTCGCGTTCCTGCGCGCGGACCAGGGCCTCCCGGCCCAGGTCGTCGAGGGGTGCCTGGGGCAGGAGTTCGTGGGCCAGGGGGCCGTCGTGTTCGCGTGGACGGTCGTCCCGTACCGCACCGAGTGGCGGTACAGCACGTTCTCGCACAAGGTGATCGCCATCGACGCCGGCCACGTGTGCCAGAACCTGTACCTGGCCTGCGAGGCGATCGGCGCCGGCACGTGCGGGGTCGGGGCCTACCACCAGGAGAAGATGGACGCCCTCCTCGGGGTGGACGGGGAGGACGAGTTCACGATCTACGTTGCCCCCGTGGGAAGGGTCAAGTAGGGACCGTCGGTCTGAACGCCTGGCAGCGGGATACTCCTCCACCGCCGACAACGCGCAGCGGGCAGAGGGTGAACGGGTAGCCCCAACCCCTTGTCGCCGGACGTCCTCGCGCCGGCCTGCTAAGCCCGCGCGGCGACCCACACCTGCTCGCGCCCGGAGCGGAACGGCCCACGGGCGAAGTCGCCGTACAGCGCCTCGACCCGGAACCCGGAGAGCTCCAGAAGATGCTGCATCTCGTAGCGAAACAGGTAGCGGAGAACGAGGGGATTGAACCGCTTGGCGACGACGTTCCCGCCCTCATCGAGCTCCTCGAACACGAAGTACTGGCGGAGGGTCTGCTCCTCGGTCTGGTACTCACGGGTGTCCCAGACGAGGACGCGGCGCCCGGTCGCGGGGTCGGTGAACTCGCTGTCGAGCTTGAGCGCCGAACCGAGGGAGGTACGGTGGGCAACGATCATCTCCAGGCTGGGGTCGAAGACGTTCAGAACGAGCCTGCCCCCTGCGACGAGGTGGTCGCGGATAGAGCGCAAGGCTCGCTTCTGGTCCTCGACGGTGAGGAGGTGAAGGAACGCCCGGTACGGGATCATGACGAGGGTGAACCCCCGGCCGAGGGCGAAGTCGCGCATGTCGCCCTCGACGAGGCTGATCCGCTCCTGCACGTCGCGAGGGAGCTGGGCGACCTTCTCCCGGGCCACGGCGAGCATGGACGGGGCCCGATCGAGCCCCACGATCTCCACACCCGCTTGGGCGACGGGGATGAGGATCCGCCCCGTCCCGCACCCCAGTTCGAGCACCGGCGACCCCGCCTTGCGGGCCTCTTCCACGTAGAACGCCACGTCGCCGGGTACGCCCGTCGAGTAATAGTCGTAGTACAGCGCGTCCTGTCGGTCGTACTCGTCCATCGCACCCTCCTTGCGCCCTCCGCGGGGCCAACGATACACTGAACCCATGCCCGCAGCGAAGTGGTTCCTTGGGGCAGTGGCGGTCGCTTTCTCCGTCACCGTCATCGGGGCCCCGCTCTCCGCCGTGGCGACGACGTCGATCGTGGGCGATGTGGTGAAGGCGATCGGGGGGGAGGAGGTCTCGCTCGTGGTCCTTTTCCCACCCGGGACGGACCCCCACACGTTCGAGCCCACCCCCCGCGACCTCCGCGCCCTGCACGCGGTCGACGTGGCGTTCATCAACGGGGCGGGGCTCGAGGAGGGACTGGCCCCGATCTTGACCTCCCCGGAGCTCAGGGGGAAGGTCGTCGACCTCTCGGCCGGGCTTCCCCTGCGCGCGCTGGACGGCAACGATGATCACGGTGAGGTGGATCCCCACGTGTGGTTCGACCCGCTGCTCGTGGCGGAGTGGACGCGCACGATCGAGATGGTCCTCGGGGCGCTGGACCCTGACCGGCAAGACACGTTCGCTGCCCGGGCCGCGGCGTACCGGAGTGAGCTGGCCTCCCTCGACGGGTGGATCCAGGCCCAAGTGGCGCTCCTTCCCGCCGAGCGGCGCGTGCTGGTCACGGACCACCGGGTCCTCGGGTACTTCGCCGCCCGGTACGGGTTCGCGGAGGCGGGGGCGATCGTCTCCGGGTTCAGCACGCTTGCCGAGCCGTCGGCGCGGGACATGGCCGCCCTCACGGACCGAATCCACGCCTTGGGCGTCCCAGCGGTGTTCGTGTCGGCGGAGTTCAACCCCGACCTCGCCACGCAGCTCGCCCGCGACACCGGGACCCAGGTGGTGGTCCTGTTCCACGGGTCGCTGTCTGCGCCGGACGGACCGGCCCCGGACTACCTGTCGTTCATGCGGGAGAACGTGCGGCGGATCGTGGAGGCGCTCCGCGGATGAGGGAGATCCCCACCCACCGCGCGTCGTGCTCGGACCTCCTCCACCGCGAAGGGTCGGCGGTGGAGGTGCGGACGGTGTCGGTCGTCCGCGCTGGGAAGACAGCGCTCGAGGGGATCACGTTCCACCTCGATCCGGGCGACCTCCTGGCGGTGGTCGGCCCGAACGGAGCGGGGAAGACGACCCTCCTCCAGGTACTCTCCGGCACGCTCCCCCCCACCTCGGGCGAGGTGCGGATCTTCGGCCACCGCCCGGCGCGGCACATCTGCATCGCTTACCTCCCGCAGCGGCCGGGGGTGGACTTTCGGTTCCCCGTGACGGTGGCCGACGTAGTGATGATGGGCCGTACGGCGCTCCTGGGTCCCCTGCGCCGGCCCGGGGGGCCGGATCGGGAACGGGTCGCCGAGGCCCTGTCCCTCGTCGGGATCGCCCCTCTCGCCCGGCGTCCGATCGATCGCCTCTCCGGCGGGGAGCAGCAGCGGATGTTCATCGCCCGGGCCATCGCCCAGGAGGCGAACGTGCTCCTCCTCGATGAGCCCCTGGCCGGACTCGACGCCCCGGCCCAGGAGGGGATCTTGGAGCTCCTCGGGCGACTGCGGGCGGAACAGATCACCTCGATCGTCGCCCTCCACGAGCTCGACCTCGCCCAGGCCCACTTCCCCCTTGCCCTGCTCCTCAACGTGCGCGCGATCGGGTTCGGCCCCCCGGGCGAGGTGTTCACCCCCGTCCGGCTCCGGGAGGCGTACGGCACCGGCCTGCGCCTCTTCGACACAGCGTCCGGATCGATTGCCCTCAGCGACACATGCTGCGAAGGAGGGGACCACGACCGTCGTTGACCTCATCGCCTCCCCGTTCGCCTACCCGTTCATGGTGCGCGCCCTCCTCGCCGCAGCGGTGGTGGGGGCGACGTGTGCCGTGGTGGGGACGTACGTTGTCCTCCAGGGGATGGCGTTCTTCGGCGACGCGCTCGCCCACTCGATCCTCCCCGGGGTGGCGGTGGGGTACCTCGTCCACCGGGGGAACCGGGAGCCGATCCTCCTCTGGGCCCTCGGGACGGCGCTCGTCGCCGCGCTTGGGGTCGGGGCGGTGAGCCGGCGGGGCCGGTTCCGCGAGGACACGGCAATCGGAATCGTGTTCGCGGGGATGTTCGCCCTCGGGATCGCCCTCATCTCCACCGTGCGCGGGTACGCGGTCGACCTCACTCACTTTCTTTTTGGAAACGTGCTCTCCGTTTCCCCGACCGACCTCGGGCTCACGGCGGGGATCGGTGGGTTGGTCGTGCTCACGGTCGTCCTCTTCTACAAGGAGTTCCTCATCGTATCGTTCGACCCCACGTTCGCCGCCACGCTGCGGCTGCGGACGGGTCTGTTCCGGTACCTCCTCTTGCTCCTCATCGCGGTGACGGTGGTCATCGCCCTCAAGGCGGTGGGGGTAGCGCTCGTCCTGGCCATGCTCATCACCCCACCGGCGACGGCGTACCTTCTCACGCGACGGATGGCGCGGATGATGGCCCTCGCCGCCGTGTTGGGGGTCCTCTCCGGCGTGGCCGGACTTTACCTCTCGTTCTACCTTGGGATCGCGAGCGGGGCGGCGATCGTCCTCGTCGCCACTCTCCTGTTCCTCCTCGCGCTCCTCTTTTCCCCGCGCCGCCAAGGTGCTCGGGGTCAGATCTTTACTCTTTAGGTCGACGCCGGTCGCCGGGTCCAGGATTGGAACGGTGAAGGTTTGCCCCCGGGTAGGGCCAGGGGAGCAGGACGAGGACAATCAGCTCGGCCATGTCTGCCCAGAAGGACCTCGCGGCGCGGGTGCGGGACCTCCCCAAGTCCCCCGGCGTCTACCTGTTCCGGGGAGGCGACGGGGCGGTCCTCTACGTGGGGAAGGCCTCCTCCCTCCGCGACCGGGCCCGCTCGTACTTCCAGAAGCGGGGGCTTTCCCTCAAGGTCCGCCTCCTGATGAAGGAGGCGCGAGACCTGGAGACGATCGTCACCGGCACCGAGGAGGACGCGCTCGTCCTCGAGGATGCCCTCGTCAAGAAGCACCGCCCGCGGTTCAACACGCGGCTGCGCGACGACAAGCGCTACCCGTACCTCAAGATCACCGCCGAGCCCTTCCCCCGCGTCTTGGTCGTCCGCCGCCCGGCGGACGACGGCGCCCGCTACTTCGGGCCGTTCACCTCGAGCCGGGCGATGCGCCGCGTGCTCAAGCTCGCGCACAAGCTCTTCCCGATCCGCACCTGCAACCTCCCGCTCGGGGAGAAGCGCTACGAGCGGCCGTGCCTCCTCTACCACATCGGCCGCTGCTCCGGGCCGTGTGCGGGCCTGGTGAGCCCGGAGGAGTACCGGCGGGCCGTGGACGCCGCTGCGCACCTGTTCGAGGGCCGCGTGGAGCGGGTGGTCGAGGACCTCGCCCTGGACATGGTCCGCGCTTCATCCGAGGAGCGGTTCGAACACGCGGCGCGGCTGCGGGACACGATCCAGGCCCTGGAGCGGATCCGCGAGCGGCAGGCGGTGGCCCTCCCCGATCCGGTGGACCTCGATGCGGTGGCGGTGGCGGTGAGCGAGGAGCGGGGCCACGGGGCGGTGCTCATCGTGCGCAGCGGACGGCTCATCGGGCGCGAAGGGTTCCCCCTTGCCCTCCCCCCTGGCTCCACCCCCGAGGAGGCCCTGGAGGAGTTTCTCGATCAGTACTACACCCGCGCCACGGCGATCCCCCCCGAGGTGCTCGTGCCGGTCGCGCTTCCGGAGACCGAGGCGCTCACCGCGTACCTCGCCGGGCGGCGGGGGGGGCGGGTCCACGTCGGCGTCCCCCGCTCCCCGGAGCGGCGGGCAATCCTGGAGATGGCGGAACGGAACGCGGCCCTCGCCCTCAAACAGGCGGAAAAGGTCGAGCTCCTGCCCGCGGAGGAGGAGGCGGTGGACGAGCTCGGGGAGGCCCTCGCCCTCTCCGCCCGGCCGTGGCGGATCGAGGCGTTCGACATCTCCAACCTCCAGGGCGGCGAGGCGACCGGGTCGATGGTCGTGTTCGTGGGCGGCCGACCGCGACGGGACGCGTACCGCAGGTTCCGGGTCCGCATCTCGGGCAAGCCCGACGACTACGCGATGATGGCGGAGGTCCTCCGCCGCCGACTGCGGCACGGCTTGAGCGAGATCGCCGACCCGACGATCGCTCGGGGCCGGTTCTCCGACCTCCCGGACCTGATCCTGGTGGATGGGGGAAAGGGCCAGCTGGGGGTCGCGGAGCGGGCCCTGGCCGAGGTGGACCTGGGTGGGATTGAGGTCGCCGCCCTCGCCAAGCGTGAGGAGCTCGTCTACGTGCCCGGCCGACCTGATCCGATCCGCCTTCCCCGCGGCTCCCCCGCCCTCAGGCTCCTCCAGGAGATCCGCGACGAGGCGCACCGGTTCGCGATCGAGTACCACCGCAAGCTGCGCGAGAAGCGGGCGTTGGGGAGCCTGCTCGACCGCGTCCCCGGGATCGGCCCGAAGCGGAAGGCGACGCTCCTGGCGCGGTTCGGGTCCGTGGACGGGCTCCGCCAGGCGACCCTCGAGGATCTCCTCTCCGTGCCCGGCCTCCCCCGGACCACGGCCGAGCTCCTCTACAAGGCCCTCCGCGCCTAGCCGGTATAATCGCGCCCCGAATCGAAAGGAGACGCGGTGAACCTAGAACGGAAGCTGCAGAAGCTCTCGGATGCGTTCGGGGTGGCGGGGTTCGAGGACGAGGTGCGGGAGGTCCTCCACGAGATGGTCGCTCCCTACGCCGAGACCTGCGAGACGGACCCCTTGGGGAACCTCATCTGCTCGCGCGGAAGCGGCGATCCCGTCATGCTCGACGCCCACATGGACGAGGTTGGGTTCATGGTGAAGTGGATCGAAAAGGACGGGTTCCTCCGCCTCACCGCGCTCGGCGGATGGGACGACCGGATCCTGATGGCCCACCGGGTCACCCTCCTCACCCGCACGGGGGAGAAGGTCGTCGGGGTCATCGGCAGCACCCCACCCCACATCCAGTCCGACGGGGATCGCGACAAGGTCGTGCCGCTCGACGACCTGTTCGTCGACATCGGCGCCCGGAGCCGGGACGAGGCGGAGGCGTTCGGCGTCCACATCGGCGATCCGGCGACGATCCACTACCCGTTCCTGCGCCTGCGCGAGGGGTACGTGACCGGGAAGGCGTTCGACGACCGGGCGGGGTGCCTCGTCGCCGGCGAAGCGCTGCGCCTCCTGGCAGAGGAGAAGCTCCCCTACAAGCTCGTCGTCTGCTTCTCCGTCCACGAGGAGGGGGGACTCCGTGGGGCCAAGGCCGCCGCGTACCGAATCGCCCCCAAGCTCGCCCTGTCCCTCGAGGGGACGATCGGGGCCGACATGCCGGGCGTCCCGGAGGCGAAGCAGCCGGTCCGCCTGGGGCACGGCCCGGCGATCACCCTCGCCGACCGGTCGATCACGGTGAAGCCCAAGCTCGCCCGGTTTCTGGAGAAGATCGCTGACGAGAACGGGATCCGCTACCAGTACAAGCTCCCCGCCTACGGATCCACGAACGCGGGGGCGATCCACACCGAGCGGGGCGGGATCCTCGCCGGGGTGGTATCCGTTCCCTGCCGGTACATCCACTCCCCGGTCTCGACCCTGTACCTGGCCGATCTCGAGGCGACGCTCAAGCTCGTGGTGGCCTTCCTCCGCAAGGCCGGGGACCTGCTGTAGGAGCGGCGAGCCTTCGGACAGGCCAGCCGCGACTCTGAACCGAGGCTAGGCGGCGCGGGAACGAACGGCAGGCGCAGACGTCCCGACCGCGACCGCCGCGGGAACGGTGTCGTGGTCGGGGATCGTCGCCTCGACGGTCCGCAGCGGACGGTAGAGGAGCGCCCCCAGCGCGACGCACGCACCGAAGACTCCGCCCAGAACGAGCATCAGCGCCATCCCAGCCCCCGGGCCGGTCCCCACCAGGGGACCGAGTGCGGAAGCCAGGACCGTCCCCTCGCGCATCGCCGGCTCGAACACGTGGTCGGCCATCGGCCCCGCGAGGAGCATCGCCAGCGGCGCCCCGATCTGGGCGATCATCAGCCGCACCGAGAACACCCGCCCCTGGAGGTCGGGAGGAACCTTCGACTGCCAGATCGCCTGGCTGGAGGCGTTCACCGTGGGGAAAACCAGCGCCCCCAGGAACCCCGTCACCGCCCACATCGGAAGCGACCGCCCCAGCCCGAGGCACGCTTGGCCGAGGATCCCCCCCAGGGCGCAGCCGAAGATCACCCCGTACACCCGCCGCTTCGGCCCGCCCCACAGGCTGAGGAGGAGCCCACCGACCACGCTCCCGATCGCCGCCGCCGAACGCACGCTCCCCAAGACGAGCTCGTTGTTCCCGGTGCGGGCGAGGACCATCGGCGCGAGGACCGTGAACCCGAAGTTCGTGTTCACGTTGAACAAGAGGAACATCAGCAGCAGCCCGAGAAGGCCCGGTCGGGCGAAGATGTAGCGGAACCCGAATCCCGCCTCGCGGAGCAGGTTCCCTCTGGCGGCGATCGCCTCCGCGGAACGGGGTGGCTGGGGAACGCGCGCGAACACGAGGATCAGGATCGCGGTGAGCATCGTGGTCAGGTCGATCGCCATGATCCCCGCGATCCCGAGCGGACCGAGGAGGACCCCCGCCCCGATGGGTGCCAGGACCCCGGAGATCGAGCCCGCCAGCGACATCATCCCGCTCGCCCGCGCGTACTGGGACTTGTCGACGAGCACGCTGATCGTCGCCGAGTACGCCGGGAACTGGAACGCCCCGAACGTGCCCGCGAAGGCCGCGGCCACGTAGAGGTGCCCGATCTCGAGGCGTCCGGTCAGGTACAGGGCGAGGATCGCCGCCGTGGCCAGCCCGGCCGCGACATCAGACAGAATCATGAGGAGCTTGCGGTTCGCCCGGTCCACGATCGCGCCAGCGAGCGGGCTGATGAGGATCACCGGCCCGAACGCGCACACCCCGACTAGGGCGAGGGCCGTGGCCCGGCCCGTGAGCTGCCACGCCCAGATCGTGAGGGCGAAGTGCGTCATCCCCGTCCCGAGCATGGACAGCATCTGGCCCGCCCAGATCGCCGTGAACGTTCCCATCCCCTTGAACCGCTCACCGTTCATGTCTACCTCTTGGGCTCCCTGCCGGGCGGTCCCGGCCAGTGTCGCCCTTCACCGAAGGCCTTACCGTAACATAACACTGTTACTTAGTCAAGGCGGCGTCTTGGCGGTTCTCTCAACATGGCTCGGGGCCCTACAGCTCTGCTCGCTCGACGAGGTAGAGAAGGCCAGCCAGCAGCACGGTCAGGAGGCCGATCGTGGCCCAGCGGGGCAGGCGCAGGAGCTCGGGCAGCGTGCCCTTCGGGAACGCTCCCTTCCGCAAAAGCCCGTTCCGCACCCGCGGGTAGACCACGGCGAACAGCCACGAGCCGAGGAGGATTCCCGGGAGGCCCCCCACCAGCGCGTCGAGCCGGCCGTTCCCGATCGCGCCGGCGATCGTCCCTGGGCAGTAGCCAAGCACGGCGAACCCCACACCGAAGATCAGCCCGCCCACCGCGTTCTTCCCCCACGATCCGCCCTTGGGGGACAACCTCACCCGGCCCGCTCGCTGCAGGAGGTGGATCCCGACCGCGCCGACCACGACCGCGGACAGCATGATCTTGAGCACGGTGAAGTCGGTCAGCAGGAGCTGCCCCAGGATCACGTCGTAGCTCGTCGCCCCGCCCTTGTGGAGGAGGAATCCGAACACAACCCCGAACAGGAGGCCCCACGCGAGGTCCGCTCTCTTCGACTTCATCGCCGCCCCCTCACGCCAGGACCCGGAACAGGAGCTGGGCAACGCCGATCCCGCCTGCGAAGAACCCGATCGCCGACACCCAGCTCGCCACGGAGAGCTGCATCGTCCCGCTGATCCCGTGCCCGCTCGTGCACCCGTCGGCCCAGCGCGCGCCGAACCCGAGGAGGATCCCTCCCAGGAGCGCGACGAAGGCCCGCAGGCCGATCCCAGAGCCGAACGCCCCCTCCCATTGGTGAGGGATCCACCGGGCCACGAGGTCGCCGGACAGGAGGGCGGACGCCGCCGCACCGATCACGATCCCCACCACGAGCATCGCCTGCCAGTCCACGGCCGGCGCGACCTCCCGGTAGTACGGGCGGTTGAGGACCCGCTCTCCGCGGACGAGGCGCTCGATCGCCCCGGCTGCCCGGGAGAACGTGGTCGAGCACCCGATCGGCTTCCCGGAGATGAGCCAGGTGAACCAGCTCAGGATCCCGATCCCCGCGCCCACAACGTAGGGCGACCAACGCAGTTCCGTCAGCCAATCCGTCATCGCGTCCTCCTCCCGTCCAGCTCGACCTGGGGCCCCGCGATCTGGGCGAAGTAGCGCGACCCGTGCGGGTTCTCGCACACCGTGCACTGCTTCGCGTACCCGGCCGCGCTGTACCCGGTCATCCCCCCCGCCACGTTGTACACCTCGCGGAACCCGCGTTGCCGCAGCAGGCTCGCCGCGAGGCCGGAGCGGTTGCCCGAGCTGCAGATGAGGAAGATGGGCTTGTTCGGATCGAGGTCCGTGTGACGGGTGCGCAGGTCGGGGGCCGGGATGTTGATGGCCCCCGCGATGTGGCTGTCCCGGAACTCGAGGGGGGTCCTCACGTCAACGAGCACGATCGGATCGTCTCCGGTGACCCGGGCGTGGAGATCCTCCGCCGACACGAGGTGCAGGTGACCCACCCCGAACCCGCTCGTCGCCCAGGCCGCGATCCCGCCGGCCAGGTAAGCCGCAGACCCGTCCAAGCCCACCCGCCGCGCCCACAGCGTCGCCTCCGCCGCCGCCTCCGGACGGTCGGCGACCCACAGGAGGTCCGCGTCCGGAGGGAGCACCCACCCCGCGAAGGTGGGGAAGTTCCCCGCCAGATCGAGGTGAACGGAGCCCGGGACGTGCACCCCTGCGAACGCCGGGTACCCGCGCACGTCCACCACCGCGGCCTCCTCCCGTTCCCGCCGCGCCCGGAACTCGGCCGGGGAGAGCTCGATCAGGGGGGGCAGGTCCGCCAGCAGCGCCGGTCCCCGCCGGTTGACCTCGCTCAGGCGGGCAAAGTGGTCGGGGGCAGGCGGCATGTCGCTCGTCAGGGAACGGACGAACTCCGCCTCGCCGCGGATCTGCAAAGTGGCGTTGTACCGCCGCTCGTAGCCGATCGTCGTCCGGTACTTCGCCCCCACCGCGCGGCCGCACAGGGACCCCGCCCCGTGGGCCGGGTAGACCTCGCAGTGGTCGGGGAGCCGGAGCAGGACGTCGTGCAGGCTGTGGTAGAGGCTCCGGGCGAGCTCTTGGGCCCGGTTGGGAAAGAGGTCGGGCCGGCCCACGTCGCCCACGAACAGGGTGTCGCCGGTGAATACGCCGACCGGGCCGTCGCCGCGGCCGGTATCCGTCACCACGTAGCACACGTGCTCCGGGGTGTGGCCCGCCGTCTCCAGAACGTCGAGCCGCATGTCCTCGATCTCGATCCGGTCGCCCGCGTCGACTCCCACGTGGTCGAACGCGCACCCCGCCGCGCGCGGGGCGTAGATCGTGGCCCCGGTGGCTTGGGCGAGGTCGAGGTGCCCGGAGGCGAAGTCCGCGTGGAGGTGCGTCTCGAGGACGTGCGTGATCCGCACCCCCAGCTCGCGGGCCTGGGCGAGGTAGACGTCCACGTCCCGCCGCGGGTCGACCACGGCGCAGGACTTCTTCCCCACGAGCAGGTACGAGCTGTGGGCGATCTTTGGGGTGAACACGTGCACCACGAGCATCGAGGCTTCCCCCTTTCACACCCTGGAGGGCGAGTCTACCCCACCGCCGGGTCCATCCCCGGACCACGGCGCCCGTATACTCCCTCGTTCTTCGGAGGAGGCAGACGATGAGCGAGCGGTACGACGTGGCGGTGATCGGCCTCGGACCGGCGGGGATGGCGGTGTCGGCGATGGCCGCCCACCTGGGGCTCAGGGTCGTGGGGATCGAACGGCGCGCCCTGGGTGGGGAGTGCATGAACACGGGTTGCATCCCGAGCAAGGCCCTCCTCCGGATGGCCCACGTCCAGCACCTCCTCGCCCGGGCCGCGGACTACGCCCTGGACGGGGAGGCGGACCTGGCTCCGGTGGCCCCCTTCGAGCGCATCGCGAAGCACTTGTCCTACATCCGCGACAAGAAGACGACGGCGATGCTCGATCGGGTCGAGCTCGTCGTGGGCCGGGGCAGCGCCCAGTTCGTGGACGGGCACACCCTCGCGGTGGGGGACGCCCAGTTCAGGGCGAAGAAAATCTTCATCTGCACGGGGAGCCTTCCTGCCGTGCCGCCGATCCCCGGGATCGACGCCGTCCCCTACCTCACGAACGACACCCTGTTCGGGCTGGAGCGGGTCCCGGAGAGCCTCGTCGTCCTCGGGGGCGGGGCGATCGGGTGCGAGATGGCCCAGGCGTTCCGGAGGCTGGGATCGGAAGTGAGCCTCGTCCACATGGACGCCCATCTCCTTCCCCACGGCGATCCCGACGCGGGCGCGATTCTTGAGAAGCAGTTCACCGCCGAGGGGATCCGCGTCCTGAACGGGCGGAAGATCCGGGCGGTGGAGAAGGCGGGGGCGAGCGTCGCCGTTCTCACCGAGGCCGGAGAGCGGCTGGAGGGTGCGGCCCTCCTCGTCGCCGCCGGGCGCCGGTTCGACTTCGCGGAACTCGGGCTCGACCGGGCGGGCGTCGCCCACGGCCCGCAGGGCATCGCGGTAGACCGCTACCTCCGGACGAGCCAGAAGCACATCTTCGCGCCCGGGGACGCGAACGGAACGTTCCTCTTCTCCCACGCCGCGATGCACCAGGGGATGCTCGCGCTCATGAACAGCCTGATCCCCGGGCCGATCAAGCTGCGGTGGCGGAGGTACGTCGTCCCGTGGACGGTGTTCACCGATCCGCCGGTGGCCCACGTGGGGATGCTCGAGCGGGAGCTCAACGCGCGGCGGATCCGCTACGAGACGATCGAGTCCCGCTACGAGGACTACGGGGCGGCGATCGCCGAGGGGATCGCCGTGGGCTCGGTCAAGGCCTACGTGAGCAGGACCGGGCGGGTGTACGGGGCGCGGATCGTGGGCGAGGGGGCGGGGGAGATGATCGGGGAGTGGGGCCTTCTCATCCAGAAGCGGCTCCGCATCCACAACATCGCGTTCCTGCAGCACGCGTTCCCCACGATGAGCTTCCTCACCAAGCGCGTCGGCGAGGGGTGGCTCATGAACCGCACCCGGGGACCGGGGATGCGCCGGATGGCCCGCTGGCTCTGCAGATAGAGCCCGCAGATTGTCCGTTCGGGTGTAGCGTCGGGGTTCATCCCCGACGGCCGTTGGTCCATGATCTGCCGCCGACAAGCGGCAACTCCAGAGAGTAGAACTGGGGTCCTCTTCGTCTCCTGCCCGTGGCAGACAGGCATCTGGGCAGCAGGAGACCGTCTCCGGGCCTACCCGTTGGCCCAGCGGAGGGCGATGTCCCCGCTGTCGGTCGAGATCTCGATCCGCGCCGTGGCGCCGTCTCCCAGGACGCCGCGAGCCGAGGCCCCGTCGTCATCGGTCTCGACCACCAGCGGAAGATCGCTGTCGAGGTCGCCGCAATCCCCTACCGCTTCGATCCGGCACCGGCTGTCCTGGGGAAGACGAACCTCGACGTCGCCCGAGTCGGTCTCGATCCTCCACCGGGCCCCGTCAGGTACGGCCGAAGCGAGGCTGACGTCCCCCGAGTCCACGCTCAGCTCGATCTCAGGGCCGAGATCGGCCAACGCCACGTCCCCGGAGTCGACCACCGCCCTCACAGGTCCGCGGACGTCGCGCAGCGCGAGGTCACCGCTGTCCAGGTCGAACCGCGCCCGCCCGCAAAGCCCAGTCCCTTCGACATCGCCACTGTCTACCTGCACCTCGACATCGCCCTCGATCCGCGACAGCCCAACGTCGCCCGAATCGACCTTCACCTCCACCGGCCCCCGCAGCCCCGCGACCTCCACGTCCCCGGAGTCCACCTCCACCTGGACCTCCGTGTCGCCCGGTGCCTCGATCCACCAGTCGAACCCGATCGAGCAGTTGTCCCACTCGGGGAGGGAGGGAAGGTCGCCGATCTGGACTGCGGAGCCGAGTTGCTCGATCGGTGGCTGACGATCGACCGCAGCGAGCACCGCCTGGACCTCGCCGGGGGAGCCCGAGACCCACACCCGACCCCGGACGCGAACCACGTCATCCGGTCCCTCCCTCACCGTCACGTCGCCGCTCTCGGTGCGCACCTCCAGCCGCACGTGCCCGGTCACGGGCAGGCTCCGTTCGAACGTCCGCTTCACCTTATGGAGCATCTCCCACATTTCTCCCTCCTCAACGACCTGCCCTTCTGTGTCCCTCGCTTCCAGACCGGATGCAGGCATAACCCCACCTTGCCGACAGTCTAGGCATCGCCAGTCCGGGTGTCGATCACGCAGCTGAACAGCCGCGTTCATCTGGATGAACGATGGTGTTCGCTTGGGCGATCGGGGTGAGGGAAAGGCGGACGGGAAACAGCGTGCCTCCCGCGAAAGGCAACCGTCAACTGTGCCGACGCAGGCCGTCGGGATCGAGGAGGAAGACCGTGGGCCAGGCCAACCGCACTAGGCCGCGCCGTGCCAGGGCCTGAAGCTCTCCGCTCGTCGTTGGGCGAGCAGCCCCGATCATCTCCGCCAGGTCCCGCAACGAAAGCGGGAGGTCGATCCGTACACCGCCTCCCTCCGCTGCCCCGTGCTCGTCCCCGAGTTCCAAGAGCGCTCGCACCAGACGCTGCCGAGTGCTCGCGTAAGTCAGGTCCACCAACCGCCGCACGAGACAGCCCTGCTCCTGGGTGAGTTGACGGTGAGCTGCCAGAAGCGCTTCCGGACACCGTCGGACAAGCTCGTCTACGGTCTCCCTGCCGATAAACCCCGCGACGGACGGGACCACGGCCGTCGCCGAAAGGACGTGGGCAACCAGCGGGGAGCCCGAGACCAGTTCGCCCGGAGAGCAGAACCGCAGAAGCACCCGTTTGCCCTGTTCCGCGCTCGCGGTGAGCCGGGCGCCCCCCTGGCAGAGGATGGCCCAGCCCGTGGTGGGAGTCCCCTCGTGGAGGATCGTCTCCCCCCTTCCGAACCGGACCCGCTGGATTCGCGGCGCAAGTCCCGCAAGAACTTCGGGCTCCACCGCCGAGAGGACACAGCTCGAGCGACACCCAAAGGAGCAGCAATCGGTCTCAGTTGCTTTCAGATCGACCATCCCCCGCGGTCACCTCCTCGACAGAGCCAGCGGGCTACCGGGAGATCCTAGCGGTCTGCCCTCTGCGGGGGCAACCACTCCCGAGGCCAACAGCTGGAGTTGCGAGTGCAGAACGCACGTCCAGCGCAGGACGTTCAGATTCCAGCATGGCGTGCCGGGCTGCGTCCGGGCGGCTTCGCCTGCTCGCTCTGACCCAGAGGAGACCGAAGGGAGAAGGCCGTCGCGGCGGGGTTCATCCCCGCCGCGACGTCCCAACTCTCTCCTCTACGCCGCCCGCTGGAGCGCCCCCGCGAGCGCCGCC
>JACIWJ010000040.1 GCA_014361015.1 Candidatus Bipolaricaulota bacterium
GGGCCGGCGGTCCTGGACCTCTCGCGCCACGTCCTTCCCGGTGATGTGGTCCGCGTCGGGCTTCTTCCGGGGGCGGGGGATCTCCCCGCGACCGAAGCGCGCCTTGCGGCGGAGATCGCCGCCCACGGCAAGCGAACGGTGACGAACCTTCTCCAGGGAATGGGAATGGTGGCATGCCTTGCCCGAGCCCTCGTCTCCTCGGTGGGGCTCGACGGGGGTACGAAGGCAGCGGAGCTTCGCCGGGACGTCCGCCGCACGCTGGCGGCGAGCCTCGCCGCGGGGGTCGAGGGGGGGCACCCGTTCCCCGTCCGCTCGCTTGGGGGTTGGAACGAGGCGATGGTCACCGCGGGTGGGGTCCGCCTCGCCGAGGTGGATCCAAAGACGATGGGAAGCCGGCTCGTTCCGAGGCTGTTCTTCGCGGGCGAGGTTCTCGACGTGGACGGGGACACGGGGGGCTACAACCTCCAGGCGGCCTTCTCCACCGGCCGCCTCGCGGGGCTGGGCGCAGCCCGTCTTGCCGGAGGGGGGTCGCGGAGGGCTCTTCCTCAGAGGTAGCGTTGGAGGAGGGCGAACGTGCGCCCAGGGAACTGGATTCGCACCCCTGGTACGGAGCGGAAGGTCAGCCACGGCGCCCCGCCAGGCCACCGCGCGGGGTGGACCTCGATCTCACTCCACGGGATGAACAGCGGCGGGTGGAACGGCCGGAAGGCCCAGATCGGGGCCAAGTAGAACCCGGACGTGCTGGCTCGTAGCTCGAGGGCACCGCTGTAGTTCCCCCACCCGATCTGGGCCGACGCGAACCGTACTCGCTCACCGACCGAGGCGAACGGCCCGGGGCTCCCGAACCGCTGCGCAAGGCGGTGCCAACCGCTCGCCCGGGACGCGATCCATGTCACGAAGATCCAGATCCCCACAACGGACGCGATGAAGAGGAGCGAGAACGCGGCAGGGAGTTCGGTCCGATCCATGCGGGTAGGGTAAGGCCTGCTCTGGGAGCTCACAATGGACGAGCGGGCTTCCGTCGAGGGCGGGGTTCTCCGTAATCCCTTCACAACCGAGGCACGGAGCCTCCACCACCCCCGGGTACAGTCTGCCCTCGCGCGGGGCCGCGGTTGAGGGGGCCCGGCGCACAGGGAGTGTGTGACGATGAACGTGAGAACGTGGACGATCGCAATCGCGCTGGCAGGGGCGGTGGGACTGGCTTCCTTTGGGTGTGACTTCGTGTTCAGCTACAAGTCGATCACGGCCCCGGTGGGGACATGGGGCGAGGTGGGGATTCGCGTGTACAAGACGCATGCCAACTGCACGCTCCCCAGCCCGTACGCGTACGACATCACCACCGCGGGCGTGCAGATCCTCGGGGAGACCCCGTGGGTCGAGGTGGAACGGAACGTGATCGAGAAGTGGGTCCTCCTCTCATTGGGCGAGGTCGGCGACGGATACCTGAAGATCTCCAAGACGTGCGCGAAGGAGGGCTACGAGGAGGGGGTGCTTCCGATCCAGGTCACGGCTCCGACGACTGATGGCGTGTGGTCCCAGGCCTGGAACGGGACGTACCCGTTCGAGATTCCGCCGGGGTACACGTTGGCCTCGGTGGCTGGCGACGCTGGCGTGAGCGGCGATGTTCTCTCCGTAGGTGGGGACAGCTTTGCCCTGCCGAGCGTTCCCCCCGCGCTAGTGGGCCGAACCCTCCCCGTGCGCCTGTTCTACGTGACCCGAGGCGGGGAGCCTTTCCCGCTCCTCATCGTCGGCGAGGGGCTCTTCTGGCGGTACGACCCCCTGCTCACGGCCGAGGGGTAGAGGGTCGCGTGCGCGCCGCGGTTCTAGTCGCGCTTGCCCTCCTCGTGGTCGCCGGCGGGGCGACCGCCCAGTCGTTCGGGGGCGGGGGCTTCGGCGAGGAGCCCACGTTCGGTCCGCCATTGGAGCAGCGGGACTACGGGCAGCCCCAGCCCGAAGCCGGCTCACGGTTCTTCATCCACCGCCAGGAGGTCAAGCTCGCCCTCCTCGGGGCGTTCATGGTCGGGGCGGGGATCCTCGCCTTCCTCGGACGATCGTGGCTGCGCCGGGTCTATCTCGTCGCTGGGGTGGCCGTGCTCGGGTTCGTCATGGGTGGCTTCCTCTGTCCCACCGCTGCGGTGCAGAACGTGTTCCTCAAGGCAGGGACCGCGTACCTCCTCCTGTTCCTCGTCCCCGTGGTCGGCGCTCTCCTCATGGGCCGTCTCTACTGCGGGTACGTGTGCCCGTTTGGGGCCCTGCAAGAGCTGATCCACGTCCGGAAGTGGGCGCTGCGGGTCCCGGATCGGGTCTGGAGGGCCCTGAGCTGGGTTCGCTACGCCGTGCTCGTCTACCTCGTGGCGCGGGTCCTCGTCGTGCACACGGTCGCGCTCGACGGGTTCTCCCCGTTCAAGCCCCTGTTCGCGTGGGGGGGGACCCCGGCCACGGTTGCGTTCACCGCGGCCTTCGCGGTCCTGTCCGTCGTCGTGTTCCGACCGTTCTGCCGCGTCCTGTGCCCGTACGGGGCGCTCCTCTCGATCTTGTCGCGGTTCAGTCTGTTCCGCGTCCAGGCCGACAATGGGTGTCGGGACTGCGGCCTTTGCACCCGAGTCTGCCCGACGGGGGCGATCCGCGGGGGGGCGGTGGACGCCACGGAGTGCCTGCTGTGTGGAGGGTGTGTGGGGGCGTGTCGGCCGGGGGCCCTCCGGCTACGCCCGTTCTCGCGTCGGTCCTAACCCTCCCGGCCGGGCGAGCGGTGCGACCCCTGACACGGCCGGCCCTGGGGCCGCGCACCCACAGGCCCGCTGCGCAGCGGGGTATCCTTGGGGGATCGGCCAGGGTGAGCACGGGTGGGCGAAACGTGTAGGAAGCGCGGGTTCAGGCGTCGGTGGGCGGACCTCCTCCGCCAGCTCCGCGTTGCCTACGCGGACGGAGACGTCGGTTCGATCCGTTCCCTATGGTACAAGGCGGTGGCCGAGCCCGGGCTTGGGGTCTGGCTTCGGCTCTCCAACCGGCTCTACCCCCTCCAGAGCCTCCTCGACATCTCCCACGAGCTGGATCGGCGGATGGCCGAGCACGGCCTGGCCCGCGCCTCGCGCTGGCTCCTCGACGAAGGGGTCGGGCATTGGCTGTCCGAAGTGCCGCCCGCCACGCGGGCCGTCCTGTCCTCGGAGCCGGTGATCCTCTACGGGAACCACCCCACCCTCCTCACCCCGTTCCTGGTCAGTGCACACGTGGATCGTGTTGACTACCGGATCGTGGCGGCGAGCTTCCTCGAGAAGTTCCTGCCCGCGTTCGGCCACTACGCGATCTCGGTCGAGCTTCCCCTCAACCATTGGTGGAAGCAGCTGTGGCAAGGGGGGCTCCAGCGGCTCATCGTGGCGTACTGGGTCACGCGGCTCCGCCCCGTCCTTCCACGGCCGACGGCCCGGCAGCGGAACCGAGCGGCGATCGAGCGAGCCACCGCCCACGTGCGAGGGGGGGGTGCCCTTCTCATCGCGCCTCAGGGCTGGAGCCGGTCGGGGAGGCGTTGGTACCCCGGGATCGGCCGGATCGTGCGGGGGTTGGCGGACGGGCCGGGGGAGAGGCCGGTGCTACTCGTTGCGTACAACGAGGAAGGGACTTCGGATCGATTGGTGCGTCGGCTTCTTGAGAACGCCCAGCGCGACTCTGGCCGCTCGGAGGTGGCACCGGACCGGGTCCCGCGGATTCGGTTCAGCGAACCGATGCCCCTGTCCGCGTTCTCCCCGAACGAGGGGACCGTGGACGATCTCGTGACGAGGCTCCGCCTCGGCTATGAGGCTTTCTTCGCGAGCTCGCCGAGACGCGCCGGAGGACAGCGCTCGCCGCGCCGGGATCGGTGAGCGGCCTATACTCGGTTCACGATGGTCACGATCCGCGAGGCCACGCGCGCTGATGAGGACGTGCTTCGACGTCTGGAGGACGCGAGCCCCCAAGGGCACGGGTCGCGCGTCTCCACAGAGCGAACAACGTTCTTCTACCGCTCCGACCTCTTTCCGCGGGCCCGCGTGCTCCTCGCCCTCGAGCGAGGCCGGGCCGTGGGGGTGATGGCGTACGCGCTGAAGGAGGTGTTCGTTGGAGGCGAGCCCGTTCCGGTTGCCTACTTCTACGACCTGCGTTCCGACCCCGCGTACCGGCGGAGCATGAAGCGGGGCCTGTGGGAACTGTGGAAGGCGGTCCGGGACGAAGCCATGGCGAGCGGGGCGCGGTTCGTCTACGGGCACGTGAAGGGAGACAACGTAGAGGCAATACGGGTGTTCACCAAGGGCGGGGGACAGGTGGTGGGCGGGTTCGACGTGCTTCTCCTTCCCACGCGACCCGGTCGGGTCCGGCTCAGCCCCCTTCCTGAATGGCGCGATGCCGTCGCACGTGTTGGCGAAGCCGTGGGACGGCGCGACCTCCGTACCCCTGATGTGGCAGAGGTCTACGCACGCGGGAAGGAGCTGGGATACCTGCGAGGAGTGTTCCGCCTGGAGCGGGGCACGAGTTTCGCCCAGGCGAGTGTGTGGGACTCCTCACACGTTCATCGACAGCGGGTGCTGGCCGTGCCCCGCTTGTTCCGCGTGCTCGCGGAAGGGGTCAACCCCCTGTCCCAACTGCTCCCGCTGCCGCGCCTCCCCATTCCCGGACAGACCCTCGCTCTCTGGCACGTGTTCGACGTGATGGTGGGGGGGAGAGCCGGCCCCCACCTGCTGGCGGAAATCCTCACCGACCTGCGGCATCGCGGCCGGGCCGAGGGGGCAGACCTGCTGGCGCTGTTCCACAGCACAGCGGATCCCCTGGTGCGGCTTCCGAGGATCCTCCTCAAGGAGACCCTCACCTACCACACGGTCGCGCTCCCCCTCGCGGGCCCTCTGCCCACCCCCCCGCTCTACCTCGACATCCGAGATCTGTAGGTGGAGAAGACGGAGGTCCCCGTCGATGCGGGTTCGTGGGGCGCCTGGTTGATGGCCGTCAGCCGGCCCGCCGCTGGCCGGCGATGTCGTCGGGGAGGACGTCGGGGTGGTGGTAGCGGCCCCGCATCCGGGTCCGCTTGCCCTGGACCTGGATCGCCGCCACGGGGCAGAAGTGGATGCAGGCGAAACACTGCTCGCAGTGCCCGAGCCACTGCGGCGACTTGTCCACCATCTGGATGTTCTCCACGGGGCACACGTGGGCGCACGTCCCGCAGTGGACGCACGACGGGTCCACGGTGAACCGTCGGTCCCGGGTCCGGGCTTCCTGGAGGAACTTTCGGCCGAGGAGACGGAACATCGCCCGCCCCAGCAGGCGGTCGAACGGGCCCCCCTTCTCAAGGTGGCGCTCGCCGGCCTGGACGATCCGCACGATCTCCGCCGCCCGCCGCTCCATCCGCTTCCCCATCGCGCGGATCGACCGCTCGCCGCGCACGTTGTACTCGGCGATGTAGTTCGCGAACATCCGCACCGCGAACCCGGCGTGGAGCTCGCCCCCGGCTTTCACGAACAGCTCCTCCCCGTGCTCGACGGCGAGGCCGGGGAGGCCGCCCATCGTGGCGACGAGGAACGCGTACTTCACCCCGGACAGGTCCAGCCGGGGGATGAACTCCCGGACGATGAGGGGAAGGCTGTAGAAGTACACTGGACACACGATCCCCATTCGCTCGGCGGCGAATCGGATCCGATCCTGCTCGCGAAGTGAGGCGATCGGGACGAGGTCGGTATCGCCGAGTCCCTTAGCGATCGCCCGCGCACAGGCGAGCGAGTTCCCCGTCCCGGTGAAGTAGTAGAGCGTCGTCCTCACGGCTCGTGTCCCTCCCGTCCCGATTCTACCGTCCTGGCTCGCCAGACGAACAGGGCCGACGCGGGGTCGGCCCTGGGGAAACGCGCCCTTCGGGGACGCTACACCTTCGGTGGGGGCGGAACGTGGCCCGCCTTCTGGAGGATCTCCACCTCGGCCCGTGCCCGCTTGATCATCGTCTCCGCCTGTTTTCGGAGCTCAGCCGCGGAGAGGGCCCTCCGCGCCACGCCCTGCTCGATCGCCTTCAGCCCCACCGCTACCGCCTCGTTTACGAACACGTCGAGGTCCATCATCGAGGGGACGATGTAGTCGTCGCGGAGGCCCTTGTCCTCGGCGGTCTTGGCGATCGCCTCGGCGGCGGCGATGGCCATCTCGTCGGTGATCGTCTTCGCGAACACGTCGAGGGTTCCGCGGAAGATCGCCGGGAACCCGATCGAGTTGTTGATCTGGTTCGGGAAATCGGAGCGGCCGGTGCCGATGATCCGCGCTCCGGCCTCCTTCGCCTCCCACGGCCAGATCTCGGGCACTGGGTTCGCGCAGGCGAGGACGATCGCGTCCTTGGCCATCCGCTTGATCCATTCCGGTTTGATCGTGCCCGGGCCGGGTTTGGAGGCGGCCACGCACACGTCGGTCCCCACGAGGGACTCGGCGATCCCGCCGGTGCGGCGCTCCTTGTTCGTCCGGTTGGCGTAGTCCCACTTGTAGGGGTTGTGGTCCTTGTCCTTCTCCAGGTCCTCGCGCTGCGGGTTCAGGATCCCCTTCGAGTCGACCATCATGATGTTCCCCGCCGGGATCCCGTAGGTGAGGGCGACGCGCACGAACGCGATGTTCGCCGCCCCGGAGCCAATCACAGAGTACGTGGCCCGCTTCGGATCTTTCCCCACCACCTTCAGGGCGTTGAGGACGCCGGCCAACGTGATCGCCGCCGTCCCCTGCTGGTCGTCGTGCCAGACGGGGATATCGAGCTCCTCCCGCAGCCGATCGAGGATGTAGAAGCACTTCGGGCTCGCGAAGTCCTCGAGGTTGATCCCCCCGAACGCGGGCGCGATCCACTTCACGGCCTGGATGATCTCCTCGGGGTCCTTCGTGGCAAGGGTGACCGGGAACGCGTCCACCCCGCCGAGGTACTTGAACAGGAGCCCTTTCCCCTCCATCACGGGGAGCGCGGCGTGGGGGCCGATGTCGCCCAGCCCGAGGACCCGCGTGCCGTCGGACACGACGGCGACCATGTTCCCCTTGTTCGTGTACTCGAACACCCTTTCCGGGGCCTCGGCGATCTCGCGGCACGGCTGGGCCACCCCCGGCGTGTACCAGATCGCGAAGTCGTCGTAGCCGGTGATGGCGCACTTCACGCCCAGTCCGACCTTGCCCCGGTAGAACGCGTGCCACGCCGGTGCCTTGCGCGCCGGTTCCTTCGCCTTGGCGAGGAGTTCGTCGACGTTCGGTTTCTGTTCGTTCATCTCCCCTCCCTAGATCCCTCCCCCGGGGGAGGGAGACTACGCCCGAATCCGGGCCCGGATCGCGTCCATGTTCTTGCCCACTGTGACCGAGAGGTCCTTGTAGAGCGACTTGCCGTGGGAGTCCATCGTCACGACGAGGGGGCCGAACTTCTCGACTTCCATCACCCAGATCGCCTCGGGCATCCCCAGCTCCTCCAGCCAGTGGACGGCGGTGACCCGCTTCACGGCCTTGGCGGCAAGGGCCCCGGCCCCGCCGGTGAAGTGGGTGTACACCGCGCCCATCTCGCCCAGGGCGGCGAGGGTCCTCTCCCCCATCCCGCCCTTGCCGACGATGACTCGGGTCTTGAACCGGCGGAGGAAGTCGGCCTCAAACAGCTCCATCCGGGCCGAGGTCGTCGGCCCGGCGGCGACGATCTCCCACCCCTCGTCTGCTTCTCGGGCCACCGGGCCGCAGTGGAACAGGGCCAGCCCCTCCACCGGGAGCGGGCTCCCCCGTTCGAGCATCATCCGGTGGGCCTCGTCCCGCGCTGTGAACATTGTCCCCGAGACGTAGATCACGTCCCCGGCGTTGAGGGCGCGGGCTTCCTTCTCCGAGATCGGTGTCGTGAGCACGCGCTCCATCACACCACCTCCACTCGGCCATCGGCCTGGATGCGCACAGTGGCGCGGCGGTGGGCCCAGCACTGGACGACGATCCCCACTGGCAGCGACGCGGGGTGACGATGGGCGTACTCGGTGTGGACGGCCAGGACCGTCGTCTTCCCCCCCAGGCCCATCGGCCCCACGCCGGACGCGTTGATGAGCTCCTCGAGCTCGGCCTCGAGCGCCGCCACCTCCGGCTCGGGATGCCGCTGCCCCACCGGGCGCAAAAGGGCCATCTTCCCCAACTTCAGGGCGAGATCCGCCCCGCCGCCGATCCCCACCCCGACGATCGTCGGGGGGCAGGGGAGGCCGCCGCACTGCACGATGTGCTCGACGACCACCTCCTTGACCCCTCGCAGGCCGACGCCGGGGGGGAGCATCCTCAGGGCACAGCAGTTCTCCGACCCGCCGCCCTTGGGGAGGATATGGACCTCGGCCCTGTCCCCGTCCACCATCTCCCACGTCAGAGCCGGGATGAGGCGGCCCGTGTTGTCGCCCGGGTTCTTCCCCGTGAACGGGTGGACCGTGTTCGGCCGGAGGGGAACGGCCTTCGTCGCCATCCGTGCCGCCTCGGGAAGCGCCCGCACGAGGGCGGGAAGATGGGGGAATTTCGTTCCGAGTTTGACGAAGAACGTGATCGTTCCCGTGTCCTGACAGATCGGGACCTTCCCCTCCCGGGCGATCGTCACGTCTTCGAGGATCGCGTCGAGCTGCACCCGCGCCGGCCCCTCCTCGCGGTCGCGGGCGACCTCCAGTGCCTGCACGACATCCTGCGGGAGGATCGTCGCCGCGTTGGCGATGGCCGTGGCCAGTTCGTGGGCGAAGTTCACGTCTTCCCTCCCGTCATCTCGGCCACTTTGGCCGCGTACATCTCGTGGTAGGTCGGCTTGTCCACCTCGATGAACTTGCCCACGAGGAAACGCTTCCCGGGGACGATCTCCGCCTCCCGGGGGTCCGCCCCGTGGCGGATCACGGCGTGCTCCGCGTAGTAGCGCAGCTCGTCCAGACCCTCCCCGAGCCTGTTCCGACGGCCGTAGTTCGTCGGGCACGGCGAGATGACCTCCACGAACGTGAACCCGTTGTGGGCCATCGCCTCCACGAGCCCCTTCTGGAGGCGGCGCCCGTCGAGGGTTGTCCACCGCGCGACGTAGCTCGCCCCGGCCGAGGCGGCGAGGTGGACGAGGTTGAACGGGTGCTCGAAGTTGCCGAACGGGGTCGTCGTCGTGCGTCCCTCGAGCGGGGTCGTCGGGCCGACCTGGCCCCCGGTCATCCCGTAGTTGAAGTTGTTCACGCAGACCACGGTCAGGTCAATGTTCCTCCGCGCGGCGTGGATGAGGTGGTTGCCGCCGATCGCGAACAGGTCGCCGTCGCCGGAGATGACAGCCACGTGGAGGTTGGGGTTGGCGAGCTTGAGGCCTGTGGCGAACGCGATCGCCCGGCCATGGGTCGTGTGGTAGGTGTCGAGCTTGAGGTAGCCGGCGATGCGTCCGGTGCAGCCGATCCCCGACACGACGGCGACCTTGTCGGGGTCCCACCCCAGCTCGTCGACGGCGTACAGGAAGTTCCCGAGGACCGTGCCCAGCCCGCACCCGGAGCACCAGATGTGGGGGAGGCGGTCCGTGCGGAGGTACTTCTCCATCGGGTGCCGCGCCCCGGGCACGATCTCCGGGGCCGGCTTCGTCTTCACCTGCATCCTGCCACCTCCTCGATCCCGGCGAGGACCTCCTCGGGGGTGTGGATCCGTCCTCCGGCGTGGAACACGCCCACGAGCGGGACCTTGCCCTGGATCGCCCGCTCCACCTCGCGGCTCATCTGCCCCAGGTTCAGCTCCACGACCACGATCCCCTTCACCTGATCGGCGAGGGCCCGCACCCGCTCGTCGGGGAACGGCCACGCGGTGATGAGGCGGAGCATCCCGGCCTTGATCCCCGCCTCCCGGGCCCGCGCGATGGCCCCGTAGGCAACGCGGGCCGAGATCCCGTAGGACACGACCGCGATCTCGGCGTCGTCGAGGCCCACTTCCTCGTAGAACGTGATCTCGTTCCGGTAGCGGAGGATCTTGTCGCACAGGCGGCGCACGAGTCGGTCGTGGGCCCCATCGGACATGTCGGGGTAACCCCGCTCGTCGTGGGTGAGGCCGGTGACGTGGACCCGGTATCCCTCGCCCGCGCACGCCATCGGGGGAACGAGGTCCGGGCCCGGCGCGAACGGGACGAACTCACTCGGTGGCACGGTCGGCCGGCGGCGGGGGGCAATCGGGACCTCGTCGGGGATCTCCACCCGCTCGTACATGTGCCCGACGACCTCGTCCGTCATCAGGAGCACCGGTACCCGGAACCGCTCGGCCAGGGAAAACGCCCGCACCGTGAGGTCGAACGCCTCCTGGGGAGACGCGGGGACGAGGGCGATGATCTCGTAGTGGCCGTGGGAGCCCCACCGCGCCTGCATCATGTCCCCCTGGCCGACCGCGGTGGGGAGGCCCGTGGAGGGGGCGCCGCGCTGAACGTTCACGAGGACGCACGGGGTCTCGGTCATGATCGCCAACCCGAGGTTCTCCATCATCAGCGAGAACCCGGGGCCGGAGGTGGCGGTCATCGCCTTGGCTCCGCCCCACGCCCCCCCGACCACGGCCGCCATCGCCGCGATCTCGTCCTCCATTTGGATGAACGTCCCCCCCACCCTTGGCAACCGCCACGCCAGGCGCTCCGCGATCTCCGACTGCGGCGTGATCGGGTACGCGGCGAAGAACCGGCACCCCGCGGCGATCGCCCCCTCGGCGATCGCCTCGTCGCCGTTCATGAAGTGGATCCCGGCCAGGGTGGCCTTAGGCGACATCCTTCGTTTCCTCCTTGACCGTCTCTTCCTTCTCGGTCCAAATGGCGAAGTCCGGGCACACGAGCTCGCAGAACCCGCACATCGCGCACGCTTCGGGGTCCACCACCTCGGGGGGATGGTACCCCTTGGCGTTGAACTGTTCAGCGCGGGCGAGGACCTTCCGTGGGCAGTACTCGATGCAGAACCCACACCCCTTGCAGATGTCATCGAGGACGTACACGTGTCCCTTCGGGACCTTCCACCGCTTCGCCCCGTCCGTCATAGGAGGTCCACCATCCGGGCCAGGGCCCTCTCCCCCCGGTACTCGGGGAGGAGGAGGGGGGCCCTCCGCGTGGGTGGCACGCCAGCTGCCTTCAATTCCCCCACGTACCGTTCGACGTGGGCGAGGGTGGGGGAGGCGGGGGCGGCCTTCTTCGCCCAACCCGCGGCGGCGATCCCGGCGCGACGGCCGAACACGTTGTAGTCGAGGAGCGAGTTTCCCATCAGCCGGTTCTTCCCGTGGACCCCACCCTCGACCTCGCCCGCGGCGTACAGCCCCGCGATCCCCGTCCAGCCGTGCTCGTCGATGACGACGCCCCCGTTCTGGTAGTGGAGGGTGGGGTAGACGAGGATCGGTTCCTTTGTCGGGTCGATGTCGAACCGCACGTACATCCGGTAGATGGACGACAGCGCCCGTTGGAACGTCCCCTTCCCGTGAATCATGTCCACCATCGGCGTGTCGAGCCACACCCCGATCATCCCGGTGGGGGTGGTGACCCCCAGCCCGCGCCCGCCCTTCTCCGGGGGGGCGCACTCGCGGATGAACGCCGCCGACTCCACGTCCCGCGGCTCCAGCGGGTGGACGAACAGCTCCCCGAGCCGGTTCAGGGGCTGGGCGTCCAGCCCCCGCACCTTCTCCGTGATGAGGAGCCCCACGAGCTGATCGGGGTACGCGGCGCCGGTGGGGTGGTACTGGACGGCGTCGAGATCCCGGAGCTTCGCCCCCGCGCGGTAGGCGAGGACGAGCCCGTCCGCGGTGGCCCCGTAGTGGTTCGTGGTCGGGAACCCCTGGATGTGGAGCCGACCCCAGCCCCCAGTGGCGAGGACGGTCGCCTTGGCCTTCACCACGGTGTACTCGCTCGTCTCGAGGTTCCACAGCACCGCCCCCACGACCTGGTTGTGGGCATCGGTGAGGAGCTCCACCGCCGGGGAGAACTCCAGCACCGGGATTCCGCGGCTGCGCGCCTCATCGCGCAGGACGCGCAGGATCTCGAGGCCGGTGTAGTCCTTGGCCGAGTGCATCCGCTTGCGGGACGTGCCGCCGCCGTGGATGGTGGACATCGTCCCATCAGGGGCCTTGTCGTACATCACCCCGAGGTCCTCGTGCCAGCGGATGATCTCCGGGGCGTCCTCGACCAGGGCCCGGACGAGGCGGGGGTCGTTCGTGAAGTGCCCGCCGCCCAGGACGTCGAGGTAGTGGATCGCCGGGGAGTCGTGGGGTTTGTCCGCGGCCTGGATCCCCCCCTGGGCCATGATCGAGTTCGAGTCCCCATGGCGGAGCTTGGTGGCGATGAGGATCCGCTCTGCGGGGATCCCGGACCGGTGGGCCCACAGCGCGGCCACCGTCCCCGCCCCACCGCCGCCGACCACGAGCACGTCCACGTCGCAGTCGGGCTTGGTTACGTCCACGGCCCCCGGATCGAGGAGGGGGTACGCCTCGAGGAGGTCGGCGAGCTCGTGGGGGACCGGGTCCCCCCACGACGGGCCGACCCGGAGCTTGCGCTTCCCCTCCGCCCGGTGGTCGGGGTGGAACCCCTGGAGGAGGGCCTCCTGCTCTGGAAGCGTGAGCCGCGCCGGTTGGGCGGCGAGCCGCGCCGGCCGCGTGGCCTCCACGCGTTCGATGGACTCCTGCATCTCCTTCGGGTACGTGCCCACGGCTCCCTCCTTCAGGCCTCGATCTGGCGCGCCTTGTACGCCGCGACCAGCTCGTCCCTCGTCATCCTCACGAGCCGATCCAGCTCCCCGTTGAACTTCCCGGCCGCGATCTCGGCGACGCGTGCCTGGACGTGCTCTGCCCGCGGGGTGAGGTACGCCCCGTTCAGCCGTCGCGCCAGCTGCCACACGTGGTGGTGCGAGATCTCCGCCGGGCAGCGCATCGTGCACAGCCCGCACGACACGCAGTCGAACGTGAGCTCGGCGACCTGGCGGATGTCCCCGCGCAGGGAGGCCTGAACGGCGTCCATGACCTCCAGCTTCTGCGGGCAGGCCTTGGTGCAGGTGTTGCACGCGACACAACGGGCGAGCTCGGGGAACAGGGCGAGGAGCGTTGCCCCCTCCGGCTTCAGCTCGTCCAACACGTAGGGCGGACGTTCGGCGGGGGTGAACGGGAGCTGGGCGATGTACATCCCGTCCTGGACCGGGGTCTGACAGGCGAGATCGGCGTACAGCCTGTAGTCCCCCTTCAGCCGGTACACCGTGGCGCACGCCCCGCAGTACCCGCCCCGGCACCCGCAGCCGCGGGTGAGCCGGTACCCGGCGTACTCCATCGCCTTCATGATCGTCAGGCCCGCCGGGACGCGGTACCCCTTGCCCATGATGAACACCGTCACTTCGTTCATCTCGCACCCCCAGAGCAAACTGGCTCACTGGCCCCCGGTCGGCCGGCGAGCAGATCCGCGATCGCAGGTTCCTCCGCCCCCAACGCCCATCCCAGGACCTGCCCGAGGTAGAGGACGGGGACGGACGGTGCCTGCGGCAGGCGACGCTCGGCGAGGTTGAACTGGCACAGGGGGCATGTCGTGACCACCACGTCCGCCCCCCCGCCCCGCGCCGAGCGGAGGATCCGTTCCACCCGCTCCTCGACGATGTCCTTCCTCCCCACGGTGAGGTACGCTCCGCAGCACTCGGTCCGCTCCGGGAACGCCACCGGCGTTCCGCCGAGCGCCTCGACGACGCGCTCCATGACCTCCGGCCGGTCCGGGTCGTCCACCGCGAACTCCCGCGGTCGCAGGAGGACGCACCCGTAGTAGGTCGCGATCCTGAGCCCGTCCAGGGATCGCTTGACCCGGGCGGCCAGCTTCTCGTACCCCACCTCGTCCCGAAGCAGGGTCAGGAGGTGGACGACCTCGATCCCGCCCCGGAAGTCGTCCTCGGTGTCCATGAACGCGTTGATCCGCTGGAGCCGCTCCGGGTCCTGGACGAACCGCGCCGAGCGGGCGAGCGTCCCGTAACACATCGCGCACAGGGTGAGGACCCGCCTCTCGCCCATCCCCTGGACGCGGACGAGGTTCCGCACCGGCCCCACGTGGCGCATGAGGTCGTCCTGGGCGAGCGAGTACACCGTGCCGCAGCAGTTCCAGCGCGGGATCTCCGCGATCTCGTACCCGAGGAGGGCAAGCGCGTGGAGCGTGCCCGCCTCGTCGGCCCGAGCCTGATCCTTCATCGCACAGCCAGGGAAGTACGCGAGGCGCTTCATGGGGTCAGCTTCCTGAATGCCCCCACGAGGGCGATCTGGGGGCAGGGTCGGTCCGGGGTCAGGGGGAAGTGGGAGATCCCCTTGCGCAGGGCCAGGAGCCGCAGCGCCTCCATCGTCTTCGCGATGTCGACGCCCTTCGGGCACCGCACCCCGCACGCCAGGCACGACGCGCAGACCCACGGGGCGGAGAGCGTGAGCGCCGACTCGTCGCCGAGCTGGACGAGGCGCAACACCTGGTTCGGGAGGGCGTCCATGTGGTCCGCGAACGGGCACCCCGCGGAGCACTTCCCGCACTGGTAGCAGGCGTACGGGTTCTCACCCGACAGTTCCTCCACCCGGCGGGCGAACGGCGCGTCGAGCCGATCTCGGGACAGGTCTAGTTCGCTAGCCATCGGTTCACCTCCGCCACCGCCGCGGGCACGGCCCGGGCTACCTGCGGCGAGAGCCCCCGCCGGAACGGGAGTGCCGCCTTCACCCCGATCGCAAGGGCCCACGTCTCGGGGACATCGAGCCCCGCCGTCCGCAGCGCCGCCAAGCTCTGGGCGAGGCCCATCCCGTGGACCCAGGAACCGTGATCCGTGATCCGGGGTCCGTGGTCCGTGAACAGGGGGAGCAGGGCCACCTCGCCCACCGGAAGCGCCGGGCAGGCGTCGACGACGAGTGCCCGCTCGAACCCGACGAGGGCCTGGGCGAGGGGGAGCCCACCACGGATCGCCTCCCACACCTCGACCCCCGGCTGGGGGCCGAGGGCCCGGACCACGGCCGGCCCCACGCCGTCGTCGGCCCGGTCCGGGTTTCCCAGGGCCACGACCACGGTCCTAGCGCGAGATCCGGCGATCAAGGTTCCCCTCCGGGTCGTAGATCTCCACCACGAGCGGCGTCTCTCCGGGCAAGAAATGGGTCGCGCACGCCAGGCACGGGTCGTAGGCGCGGAACGCCATCTCGATCCGGTTGAGGAGCGCCTCGTCGAGGTCCCCCTTCCGCACCACGTCCTCCGCCATCTGCTTCACGGACAGCCCGATCCCCGCCGCGTTGTGGGTCGTGGCGACGATGAGGTCGAGGTCCTGGACCAGCCCCTGCGCGTCGAGGGCGTAGCGGTGGAACAGGGTCCCCCGCGCGGCCTCCACCACGCCCACGCCCTCTCCCGGCGCCCCGAGCTTCCCCCGGACCTCGGTCCCGGTGAGGCCCTTCTTCGCCGCGAGGGCCGCCGCGGCCTCCGCGGCCTGGACCATCTCCACGAGCCGCGCCCAGTGGTAGGCGAACGTGGCGTGGACCGGCTTGGCCCCGAAGAAGTCGAGGAACCGCTCGTACTCCTCCTGGGCGAGCGGCGTCGCCATCCGCTCGGCGACGTTCAGCCGCGCCAAGGGGCCCACCCGGTACACCCCGGACGCCGGCCCGGCCGCAAACCCGGTCCACCCGAGCTCCTTCAGGTACGGGAACTTCACGTAGGTCCACGGTTCGACCCGCTCGGCGATCTTCGCGAGCGCCCCCGTCCCATCGAGACGGAACAGCTCCGTTCCATCGGAAGACACGGCCCGCACCTCGCCGCGGCAGAAG
>JACIWJ010000041.1 GCA_014361015.1 Candidatus Bipolaricaulota bacterium
GTTTGGCTCCCAGCTCAGGGCCGCTACTACGAGGTCTCCTCGTGCTCGAACTGTGAGGACTACCAGGCCCGGCGGGGGAACATCCGCTACCGCCCCACGGATGGGGGCAAGCCTCGGTTCGTCCACACCTTGAACGGCTCAGCCCTTGCCACGTCGCGTCTGTTCGCCGCGATCCTCGAACAGAACCAGAGAAGCGATGGAACGGTGGCCCTCCCCTCCCTCCTCGCCAACCTCCTCGGACGGGCGACGCTCGGGTGAGTCCGCACCGGGACACCGCTCCGCTCGGAGCGTGGCTTGGGTCACAGACAAACCACGGGGGGACGGGTACCATGGTGCCAGTGGCAACTCGCAAGGAGGGAGACCATGCGTAGGCTGATCGTGCTATGGGTGGTGCTGGCGGCGGCAACGACCAGCGCCTGGAGTCAGGGATGGGTACCCCGCGGGCCGATCTACATCTACGGAGACACCCAGTTCACCTGGGAGAATGGGGTGCTCAAGGGGTCGGGAACGCCGGACGACCCGTATGTGATCGAGGGTTGGATCATCGATGCTCGTGGGCATGACTACGGGATCTACATCGACGGGACGCGGGCCCACTTCCTGATCCGCGACTGCCAGATCCGTTACCCGATCGAGAAGGCGGGGATCATGCTCTCCAACGTGCGCAACGGTCGCATCGAGGGGAACGCCGTGTTCGGCGGGCAAGTGGGGATCCACCTCCTCGTCTCGTCGGAGGTCGTCATCACCGGGAACGCGATCGGCTACTGCGACCACGGGATCGTCCTCGGGCCGGCTGCCCGGGGGAACACGATCTACGGGAACAGCATCGTGAGCTGCGGGTTCCCCGCCCGCCAGGAGATGCCGGACAACCGGTGGTACAAGGACGGCCGGGGGAACCATTGGTCGGATTACCGCGGCCAGGACCTGAACAAGGATGGAATCGGGGACACCCCCTATGAGCTCGTTCCCGACGCCTACCCGCTCCTGGAGCCACCGGTAGAGCTGCCCCCAGGGGCGACCCGCCTGACCACCCTCGACCTGGCGAGGGTCGGAGAACGGGGCATCGTCGCCCTTGCCCCAGGCAGTCTGGTCCGCCTTCTCGCACGCGACATCGGCGTGGGCGTGGACAAGATCTTCTACCGCCTCGACGAGGGCCAGTGGCTGCCCTATGGGGACCCATTCCCACTGCCCGATCGAGCGATGGTGCGGCTGGACTACTACGCGGTGGACAAGCTCGGCAACCGTGAGCTGACGAGGCAGCTCGTGATCTACCTCGACATCGAGCCGCCGGTGACGCGGATCGTAGCCGGTGACCCGCACTACTACGCGCCGGACGGGAAGCTGTGGATCACGTCCCAAACCAAGATCGAGCTCAACGCGGACGACGCGTCGGGCACTGCCAACATCTTCTTCCGCATCGAGAGCGGAGACTGGCGCTCCTACACCGAGCCGTTCACCGTCCCTGGCCCGGAGGGGCCGTACAAGATCGAGTACTACGCGATCGACCTCTATGGGAACCGGGAGGGCGTCCAGTCGGCGATCCTGTGGAAGGACGACTCTGCCCCATCCACGGAGCCCGTGACCGGAGGGCAGCCCCCTTTTGAACCGACGCCGCCAGGACCCGAGCCTCAACCCGAGCCCGAGCCTGAGCCTGAGCCCGAACCCGAACCCCTGGCGGCGGTCGCGTTCCGGATCACCCTCACCTCGGTCTCCCTCCTCGACGATCAGGGGGTGGGGAAGGATTGGGCCTTCGCCTATTCGATGAACGGGATAAGCCACGACGTGCAGACGCCGTCGCTGCCCCTCGTTCTGTACCGGGGGAAGGCGACCGACCTCGCGCTCACCTTCCAGGTGACGGAGGTCGACGAGGCCCCGGATCGGGGGGAGCACCTCCTCACCCTCTCCCCACCGTGGACGAGCGCCACCTACGCGCTGGAGATCCCGGTGTACGAGGACAACGACCCCACCGCGGCCTGGTTCGCGGTGTGGCAGTTCACCGTGGAGGTTGCGGAGGATCGTTGACCCCGAAGCGGCTCTCGCTCCGTGTGACCAGGACGACGACGGTCCGCCCCGAGCGGACCGCCGTCTTGTCCGAGTTCCCCCGCCTTGGACAGGACCGCGAGCGATGCGTGTGTTGTTCGTCGCCGCGGAACTAGCGCCGTTCGCCAAGGTGGGAGGACTGGCGGATGTCGCCGCCGGCCTCCCCCCCGCCCTCGCCCGGCTGGGGGTCGACGTCCGGGTGGCGGTCCCCAAGTACCGCGCGGTCGGGGAGAGGGCGCCGGACCTCGCTCCTGTGGGGGCCTTTCCCGTGACGGTGGGGGGGGAAACCCTCACCTGTAACGTCTTCCAAGGGACCCTTCCCGCCAACGAGGTTCCGATCTATTTCCTCGGTCACGACCCCTACTTCGATCGCCCTGGGATCTACGGGGAACGAAACGAGGAGTACCCGGATTCGCTGGCGAGGTTCGCGTTCCTGTCGCGGGCGGCGCTCGCGCTGGGGCCGGCCGTCGGCTGGCGGCCGGACGTGATCCACGCCAACGACTGGCACACCGCCCTCGCCCCCGTGTACCTCCGCTCGGGGACGGTGGACCCTGTGAGCCGGTCCGTGTTCACGATCCACAACCTCGCCTACCAGGGCCGGTTCCCGATCGATCGGGCGGAGGCGGTCGGCCTGAACGAGGCGGGCCGCCACCTCGTGGGGCGCGGTGCCCAGATGAACCTCCTCCGGGGCGGAATCCTGGCGGCGGACTGGATCACCACCGTCTCCCCCACCTACGCCGCGGAGATCCTCACCCAGGGAGAGGGGTTGGAGGAGGCCCTCCAAGCGAGGCGGGATCGCCTCACCGGGATTCTGAACGGGATCGACACCTCGGTCTGGGACCCGAGCACCGACCCACACCTCTGGGCCCGCTATTCAGCCACCGACCTCGCCGGCAAGGCCGCGAACAAGCGAGCCCTCCAGGAGGCGTTGGGACTCGCCCCCACCGTCGCCCCCCTCGTGGGGATGGTGTCCCGGCTCGCCGATCAGAAGGGGTTCGATCTCGTGCTCGACGCGTTCGAGCGGATGATGGCGCTCGGGATCCAGTTCGTCGTCCTGGGGGAAGGGGACGCGCGCTACGCCTCGTGCTTCCGGGATGCAGAGCACCGCCACCCGGGGCGCGTCCGGGCCCTCATCGAGTTCTCCGAGCCGTGGGCCCATCGCATCGAAGCGGGGGCGGACATCTTCCTCATGCCGTCCCGGTTCGAACCGGCCGGCCTGAACCAGCTCTATTCCCTCCGCTATGGGGCAGTGCCGGTGGTCCGCGCCACGGGGGGACTCAAGGACACGATCCAGGAATGCGATCTGGCACACGACCGCGGGAATGGATTCGTGTTCGTGGAGTACACGGCAGAGGCGATGCTGGACGCGGTGGGGCGGGCGATCCGCCTGTGGCGCACCGACCCAGAGGCGTGGCGGAAGCTCGTGGCGCGCGGGATGGCTGAGGACCATTCGTGGAACGGCCCCGCCCGGCAGTACTGCGCCGTGTACGAGCGGGTCGTCGCTTTGTAGCTCCCCGCCCCACGGAGAGGGCATCTCCACGGGCTTCGCGGGCGGTTGACGCGGACCCGGGGTGGGCTACACTGTGGCCAATCTTCCGTCTTCTCAGGAGGTATCCGAAGTGAGATCCCTATTTGCCTGTCTGGTCCTCACCGTCGCACTGGGGATTGGCACGTGCGGGCAGGTGATCCGCATCGGTGTGGTGGGCCCCATGGCGTACATCCAAGGCGAACACCACTGGTACGGGGCAATCCTCGCCGCCGAGGAGATCAACGCCGCGGGAGGGATAGACGTCGACGGAACGAAGTACACGATCGAGCTCGTCCGCATAGACTCGAACGAGATGCAGCCCGGTCCCGAGGCCGTGGGCGCGGTGGAACGGGCGATCACGGCGCTGAAGGTGGATTTCCTCGTCGGAGGGTTCCGCACCGAGGCCATGCTCGCCATGACCGAGGTCGCCGCTGACTACAAGAAGATCTTCCTCATCGCCGGGGCGGCGGACGACGCCCTGCTCAAGGGACGGGTGGACAAGAACTACGACCGCTACAAGTACCTATTCCGGGTGACCCCGGTCCGATCCACCTACCTGGCCCAAGTGTCGTTCATCCTCCTCCGGGAGGTCGTCGAGACGTTCCGGCGTGAACTGGGCATCGAACAGCCGAAGATCGCGATCGTCGCCGAGCAGGCGGCCTGGGCGAACATGATCGTGACGCTGGTCGCCCTTCAGGCCGGTGCCCCCGTGGACAAGGGCGGGTTCGGGGGCCAGCACGTCGGCACGTGGCGACCGTCGGCACTGGCCACGAGCGTCGCCGCCGAGCTGAGCGCGGTCGAACGGGCCGGCGCCCACATCGTGTTCACCGTGTTCTCCGGGCCGGTGGGGGTCGTGTTCGGCCGGGACTGGGGGCGGCTCCAGATCCCCGTCGCCACCGTGGGGATCAACGTCGAGGCCCAGGCCCAGGGCTGGCTCGAGGCCACCGGGGGGTTCGGTGCCTACACGGCCACGGTCGGGATCTACGCTGAGGGGGTGGCGGTCACGGAGAAGACGATCCCATTCGTGAACGGGTTCCGCACGAAGTTCGGTGAGATTCCCCTCTACACCGCTGGCACCTACGATGCGATCCACATCCTCGCCGATGCGATCCGCCGGGCGGGGTCGCTCGAAACGGATGCCGTGATCCAGGCCCTTGAAGTCACCGACTACGTCGCGACCCTGGGGCGGGTCGCGTTCGATGAGCTCCACGACCCGATCTGGGGGCCGGAGCACCTCACCGGGCTCGGTGTGCAGTGGCAGGAAGGCGCACCGCGGGCGTTCTGGCCGCGGGAGTGGAGGCCCGATCCGACGGCCCAGCCCGACCTCGTGATCGGCTATCCGGGGACGGTCCCGTACCAGATCCCGCCGTGGGTCGTCGACCACTGGCGCGGCACCGGCAAGTAGCGATCGACCGGCGGGGCCCAGCGGCCCCGCCCTCCCCCATGGTCGCCGACATCCTCGTGAACGGACTCGTCCGCAGCGGCGTGTACGCCATGCTCGCCGTGGGGTTCGGACTCGTGTTCGGGGTGGGGCGGGTTCTCAACCTAGCCCACACCGCGTTCTACATGGTCGCCTCCTACGGGATCTTCCACTTCGTCGCCACCGGGTTGGGGACGCCGCTGGCCGTGTTCCTCACCTCGCTGGGGGTGATCGCCGTCGGGCTTGCGCTCTACAAGTTCTTCATCGAACCAGTACGGGAAATGGAAGCGACCGTGCTCATCGCCACCCTGGCGGTGGCGATCCTCCTCCAAGAACTGCTCCTCGTGTTCTTCGGAAGCGAAATCCGCCACGTGCCAGCTGCTTTCCCAGGCTACAGTCGCATCGCCGGGGTTCGCCTCGGAAACCAGGAGATGGCGACCCTCGTCTTGGCCGCGATCAGCCTGCTCGGAACGTGGCTCGTCCTGTCGCGCACGCGGCTCGGCCTCGCCATCCGCGCCGCAGCCCAGGACCGCGAGGTGGCGAACCTGATGGGGATCAACGTGAACCGGGTGACGACGATCGTGATGGCACTGGGATTCCTCCTCGCCTCGCTGGCGGGGGCGGCGGTGGCCCCGCTGCTGCCCGTCGAGCCACGAATGTGGATGCACCCGTTGGTGATCGTCCTCGCCGCGGTGGTCCTCGGAGGACTGGGGAGCCTCAAGGGAAGCGTGATCGGAGCGGTGATCCTCGCCTTCGCGGAGGTGCTGGTGGTGTTCCTCGTCCCCGGTGGGTCGTACCTGCGGACGGCGATCGCGCTCCTGATCATGGTCTGCGTGTTCCTAGTCCGCCCGGAGGGCCTGTTCGGGGCGGGTGCCACGGAGGAACGGTAACGTGTACCACTTGCGGTCCCTCATCCGTCAGGTGCGGGCGGAGGTCCTCGTCCTCCCCAGCCGCGTGATCGCGCTCGTGTTCGTGATCGGATTGCTCCTCTTCCCGTTGCTCACCCAGGATCCGTACCTGCTGCGCATGCTCATCCTCGCGTCCCTGTTCTCGATCTACGCCGCGAGTTGGGATCTCCTGGCGGGATATGCTGGCCAGATCAGCCTGGGGCACGCCCTGTTCTTCGGGGTGGGGGCGTACACGACGGCCCTCCTCGGGCTGCACCTGGGTCTCCATCCGTACCTCACCGTTCCCCTCGGCGCGGTCGTGGCAACCCTTGCTGGCCTGTTCGTCGGCGTGCCCTGCCTCCGCCTGCGGAGGCACTACCTGGCCTTGGCCACGCTCGCCTTCCCCCTCATGCTCACCGGGATCGTGTTCATGTTCCCCAACTTCTCCGGGGGGGAGGGTGGGATCTGGCGCATCGGCCGGCTCGCCTCGACGCGGGTTGGGGAGTACTACCTCATCGTGGGGGTGATGCTCGTCGCCGTGTTCTCCCTGTGGCGGATCGCGGGGTCACGGGTGGGGTTGATCTTCCACGCCATCCGCGAGGACGAGGTGGCCGCGCGGGCCCTCGGGATCAACATCGTGCGGTACAAGCTGCTCGCGTTCGCGATCTCGGGGTTCACCGCTGGCGTCGCAGGAGCGCTGTATGCCCACTTCGCGCGCATCGCCGGCCCGAGCAACCTCGACCTGTTCATGTCGTTCCAGCCCGTGATCTGGACGATCTTCGGCGGGGCGGCGACGATCTATGGCCCGGTAACCGGCGTGTTCGTCCTCTACCCCCTGCTCGATTCCCTCCATGTCCTCCTCCCCCAGTACCGGATGCTCCTCTTCGCCCTCCTCATCCTGTTCATCCTCCGGTTCATGCCGCAGGGGGTCACGACCTGGATCCGCGATGCGATCGAAACAAGCTGCCCCAGCTGCCGGGTGCGCAACGCGGCCACCCGTCGGGCCTGCCGGGCGTGCGGAACCCCTCTTCGCAATTAGAGGCCGAGGTACGACCGGCGCACGACCTCGTCCCCGAGGAGGTTCTCCGATGGCCCCTCCACGACCACCCTCCCCTGGGAGAGGACGTACCCCCAGTCCGCCAGCGCCAGTGAGGTCGCGGCATCCTGCTCCACCAGGAGGACAGCGATCCCCATCTCCCTCACCTCGCGGATTCGTTCGAACAACGGTTCCTTCACCAGCGGCGCGAGGCCGGTCGAGGGCTCGTCGATGAGGAGGAGCCGCGGCCCCCCCATGAGGGCTCGCCCGATCGCGAGCATCTGCTGCTCGCCGCCGGAGAGGGTTCCCGCCCGTTGACGCCCGCGGCTCCGCAGGATCGGGAACAAGCGGTACACGTCGGCCAGCCGTTCCGCTACCTCACGCCGGCTCCGCACGAGGTACGCCCCAGCGAGGAGGTTCTCGCGCACGGTCATCTCCCGAAACGGCCGCCTCCGCTCGGGACACAAGATCAGTCCCCGCGCCGCGATCTCGTGGGGAGGGAGGTGGTCGATCCTCTCCTCGCGGAACCACACCCGCCCCCCCAGGCGCACGTCCTCATGCCGGAACGCGCGCTGTTCCCATCGTACCAATCCCGCCAGCGCACGGAGGAGGGTCGTCTTCCCCGCCCCATTGGCCCCGACCACGCTCACGAGCTCCCCCTCCCGTACCTCCAGCCCCACATCGTGGAGGATGAGCGCGGTTCCGTAGGCGACGGAGAGCTCGTGGGCTTGGATCGCCTGGCGCACTAGAACGCCTCCCGCACCGGCGCCTCCACCCGCCCGAGGTAGGCCTCGATCACGCGCGGGTTCTGGACCACTAGGTCGGGAGGCCCGTCCGCGAGGAGCTCCCCGAAGTGCATGACGAGGATCCGGTCGGCGATCCTCATCAGCTCAGACAGCTTGTGCTCGACGATGATCATCGCGCACCCCTCGCTGTGGAGGCGCCCGAACCGTCCCCCCTTCCGCAGGCGATGGATCGAGTTTGCGAGGAGCCGGGTCTCCGCCGGGGTGAGGCCAGCGAACGGTTCGTCGAGGATGAGGAGCTCGGGCTCGGTGGCGATGGCCCGTGCGATCTCGAGGCGCTTCAGGTCTCCTTGGGACACCGCCCCGGCGGGGGTCAGCGCCAGATCGGAGATCCCCACGAACTCCAGGGCCTCCAGGGCCCGCGCTTCGACGGTCTTCACCCACTGGCCTTGGCGGGTCACGCGCGGGTTGTAGAGGCCGACCATGACGTTGGCGATCAGGGGGAGCCGCTTCATCGGACGGCTGTTCTGAAACGTCCCTGTGATCCCGCCGACGACCCTTTTCCAGGTCGGCTCGCGCGTGATGTCCCTCCCCTTCCAGAGGACCTTCCCCCCATCCGGGCGCAGGAGCCCCATGATCATCCGTACCACCGTTGTCTTCCCTGCCCCATTGGGCCCGATGAGGCCCACGATCTCCTGGGGGTGAACGGAAAAACTGGCTTGGCGCACCGCCTCGAGCCCCCCGAACCGCTTGGAGAGGTCCGTGACCGCGAAGAAGCGTTCCATCACAAGCCCTCCAATTCCTCGCGGAGATCCCGCCGCGACACCTTGCCGACATCCGTCTTGGGAAGCTCGGAACGGAACTCGACCAACCTCGGAACCTTGTACGGAGCCAGCTTGTCCTTGAGGTAGTCGCGGATGTCGGACTCCGTCACCCGGCCCCGCGCCTCCGGGCGGAGGACGACGTACGCCTTAGGGTACTCACCGACCTTGGGGTCCTTCACCCCGATCACCCCCGCCGCCTTGACCATCGGGTGAGCGGCGAGGACCTCCTCGATCTCCCGCAGGAACACCGAGAACCCGCGGTACTTGATGAGGTCCTTGGTGCGGGCGTAGTAATGGAAGTACCCGTCCTCGTCCATTCGCACGAGGTCGCCCGTTCGGAGCCACCGCTTCCCGCCTTCGTCCACGAACGCCCGCCGGTTCTCCTCATCCCGTCGCCAGTACCCGGCGGTAACGTTGGGGCCAGCGAGGATGAGCTCCCCCACCTCTCCCACGGGGAGGCAGGCGCCCGTGTCGCGGTCGATGACCGCGGCTTCCACGTTCGGAAGCGGAACCCCAAACGACCCCCGCTTGATGCGACCCGATGGGTTGACATGGCTCACCCCCGCCGTCTCCGTCATCCCGAACCCCTCGAGGATCGCCTTTCCCGTGCGTTCCTCCCATGTGCTCGCCGTCGCCTCGGGAAGCGCGTCAGCTCCGCTCACAACGAGTTTCATCCGCCTCCAGTTGACCCACGTCGTCTTCGGGTGGTTCTTCAGGACCTCGTACAGCGCCGGCACGCCGTAGAAGACGGACACCCCTTGGCGGTCCATGGTGGAGAGGATCTGCCCCAAGTCGAGGGACGTGAACAGCACAACGGTCGCCCCGAGGGTCACCCCGATGAGGAGGATCGCGACCTGGCCGTAGATGTGGTACAGGGGGAGGGCCGCCGCCACCACCTCCCCACCGGAGGTGAGTTCGGGGAAGAACGCGCGCAGCTGGGCCGCACACGCGACGAGGTTGGCGTGGGTGAGCTGGACCCCCTTGGGCTGGCCCGACGTCCCGCCCGTGTAGGGGAGGACAGCCAGGTCCGCCACGGGATCGAGGGGGGCAGGAGGAGATGTGGCCGAACCCCCACGGAGAAGCTTCTGGAACTGGTGAATCCCCGGTCCCTGGGGAAGCGCCGGTTTCTTCGCGAACACCCCTTTCAGCGTGGGGAGGTACTCGTGGGCCCCAGTGATGACGACCGCCCGCATCTCCACCTCTGCCCGCTCGAGGTTCGCGTAGAGGAGATCCTGACACACGATGTACTCCGCACCGCTGTCCTTGAGCTGAAATGCGAGCTCCGAGCTCGAGTACACGGGGCTCACTGGGACCACGACGGCCCCCACCCTGAGGATCCCGAAGTAGGCGATCACGAACTGGGGACTGTTCACGAGGTACAGCGCCACCCGATCTCCCTTCCGCACCCCGAGCCCACCGAGGGCCGCGGCGAACGCCGCCGACTGCGCGCGGAGATCGTGGTAGGACAGGTTTGCCCCGTAGTAGTGGAGGGCCGTCCGGCGGGGGAAAGCCTGCGCCGCCTGGTCGAGAAGGGTCCACACCGACACGGCGGGCGTTCTCACCTGGGGCGGAACTCCCTCCGGATAGTGACGCATCCAGGGCCTGGTGTAGTAGGGGTTATCTCCGCTCATGCCACCGCCTTCTGTCCTCGGGGGGAGCGCATCGGGGGGCTCACGTGTCGGAAGGATTATAGGCACAGCCCACCGCGGATCCAGGCGCGGAAGGGTCCGTCGTTGGCTGCCCCGCCGGACGGCTTCCTGCCTCAAGCCGCGCGCGCAGCGAGGCGAACGCGTGGAGCACCTCGGCAAGCTGGTCCTCGGTGTGGGTCGCCATGTAGCTCGTGCGGAGGAGGCACCGTCCCTCCGGGACAGCGGGAGGAAGGGCCGCGTTTGCGTACACGCCGGCCTCGAACAGCTCCCTCCACAGGACGAGCGTTTCCATCGCCCCCCCGACCACGATCGGAACGATGGGGGTCGCCCCCATCCCGGTATCGAACCCGAGGCCCCGCAGCGCACCCCTCATCCGATCCCCGATTTCGTTCACCCAGGCCACCCGCTCCGGCTCGCCCTCCAAGATGTCGAGCGCCGCGCGGGCAGCCGCCGCGCTCGGCGGGGGGAGGCTCGCGCTGAAGATGAGCGACCGCGCCCGGTGCTGTATCCAGTGAATGGTCGCCTCGTCGCCGGCGACGAACCCCCCCACCGACGCCAGCGACTTGCTGAACGTTCCCATGATGAGGTCCACCGCCTCGGTGACCCCATGGTGGGCCGCCGTCCCCCGCCCGCCGCCGGTCACGCCGATCCCGTGGGCATCGTCCACCATGAGCCGCGCCCCATGGCGCCGGCAGCAGTCTGCAATCTCCCCCAGCGGCGCGATCTCCCCGCTCATGCTGAACACCCCGTCCACCACGACCAGTCGCCCCGCAGTGGAGGGACATGTCGATAGGACCCGGTCCAGGTCCGCGACATCGTTGTGCTTGAACCGGCGCATCTCGCCGCGGGACAGGCGGCAGCCGTCGAAGATGCTGGCGTGATCCTCCTTGTCGCAGATCACAACGTCATTGCGCCCCAGGAGGGCGGAGATCGCCCCCAGGTTCGCCTGGTAACCGGTGGCGAACACGAGCGCCTTCTCCTTCCCCACGTACCGCGCCAGCTGCCCCTCGAGCTCCAGATGGAGGGCGAGCGTTCCGTTGAGGAACCGCGAGCCCGTACAGCTCGTGCCGTAACGCGCGAGCGCGTCGGCCGCCGCCTGACGGACCCGGGGATCGGTGGTCAGCCCGAGGTAGTTGTTGGAGCCGATCATGATCCGCCGCCGGCCCTCGATGACGACGGTCGTGCCGTCGGACTCGTCGAGGGGGATGAAGTACGGGTACAGGCCCTGGGCCTGGGCCGTGCGGGGGTTGGTCGGGTACCCGATCCGCTCGGCGTAGGCGGGGTCATCGAGGAACCGCCGGCACTTCTCGAACAGGTCCATCGCAGCGTCCATCTCCGGGAACCTCTCCTACCGCACGCGGTAGTAGCGCATGATACCCCATTCGAACAGGCGCCCCGGGAGGATCCCCCGCGCGACGACGGCCAACCGCTGAGTGGGATCCCCCACCGTGTACCGGAGCCGTGGATTCGGGTGGCGGAGGACGCGGAGGACGAGGCGCGCCACAGCCGTCGGATCCCCTCCCCCCACCTCGTCTTGCTCGATCCGGTCCAGGGCGCGGGCGAACCGCTCCCGATACGCGTCGTTCGTCACCGACGCCGCCGTCCGTCTGCGCCGGGCCGTGAACCCCGTGCGGGTGTCGCCCGGCTCAATCAGAACTACCCTTATCCCGAGCGGCTTCACCTCCATCCTCAGCGCCTCGGTCATCCCCTCGAGGGCGAATTTCGACGCGCTGTAGAGGCCCTGAAAGGGAAGGCCGATCCGCCCGCCGATGGAGGAAACGTTGACGATCGTTCCCGCCCCGCGGGCGCGGAAGTGGGGAAGCACCGCCCGGCATACGCGCAGGGCACCAAAAAAGTTCGTCTGGAAAAGGTCCAGCGTCTCATCAACCGTGGTGTCCTCCACCGCCCCGGCGATGCCGAACCCAGCGTTGTTGATCACCGCATCCAGCCGACCGGCCGCGGCCACGATCCGCGCGACCCCGTCGCCTACCGCTGCCCCATCGCGGACGTCCATCTCCTGCCACGTCCAACCGGCCGGCGGATCGACGGGCGCCGAACGGCTCGTCCCGTACACCGCGAACCCACTCCGTGCCAGGAGATCGGCACACGCCCGCCCAATCCCCGATGACGCCCCCGTCACAAGGACGGTCCTTCCCTCACCCTTCGCTGTTCGCATATGCCTCCGCAGTTCCCGGTCACCTTGCCGAGGAAGGTGATGCTCATTACGATACCCACGGAGGCGGTCTATGGGCAAGCGAGAAGTGCTCGACAACGTCTTGAAGCAGATCCAGAAGTCCTACGGCGAGGGCGCGATCATGTGGTTGGGGGAGAAACCAGACACCACCGGAGTGGACGTGATCCCCACCGGCTCGTTGGCCCTTGACATCGCCCTCGGCGTGGGGGGCGTCCCGCGGGGCCGGATGGTGGAGATCTTCGGGCCGGAGGCGTCGGGGAAGACCACGCTTGCCCTCCACATCGTCGCCGAGGCTCAGAGGTTAGGGGGGACGGCGGCGTTCATCGACGCCGAGCACGCCCTCGATCCCAACTACACCCGGGCGATCGGGGTCGACCTCGACCACCTCCTCCTCTCCCAGCCCAACTCGGGCGAACAGGCGCTGGAGATCATGGAACAGCTCGTGCGATCCGGGGCAGTGGACATCATCACCGTGGACTCGGTGGCCGCGCTCGTGCCGGAGGCCGAGCTCCAGGGGCAGATGGGCGATGCCCAGGTCGGGCTCCAGGCCCGGCTGATGAGCCAGGCGATGCGCAAGCTGGCCGCGGCGATCTCGCAGTCGAAGACGGTGGCCATCTTCGTGAACCAGATCCGGTCCACGATCCAGTCCGGTCCGTGGGGGCCGGGGACAACGACATCCGGCGGCCGGGCGCTCAAGTTCTACGCCTCGGTGCGGATGAACATCTGGGCCGAGGGGAAGATCGCCGAGGGCGACGACCGGGTGGGGATGAAGGCCCACGTGCGGGTGGTGAAAAACAAGGTCGCCGCCCCGTTCCGCGAGGCGACGTTCGACGTGATCTACGGCCAGGGAATCGTCCGCGAGCGGGACGCGATCAACTGCGGGGTGGACCTCGGCGTGATCACCCGCTCCGGCTCGTGGTACTCGTTCGGCGACACCCGCCTCGGCCAGGGCCTGGCCCAGGCCGCCCAGTTCTTGCGCGACAACCCGGACATCACCGACCAGATCGTCCACGAGGTCCGGGAGAAGGCGGGCCTGCCGGAGCCGAAGCCCCGTGAGAGCGAAGGATGAGAGCGCCGCGTGGGCGTACGCCGAGCGCCTGATCACCATTCGGCCCCGGACGGTCGCTGAGTTGGAGAGGCGGCTTGTGAGGAGAGGGTTCGCCCCTGACCTCGTCCGCCGTGTGGTGGACAGGGCCCACGACGCTGGCCTCGTGGACGATCGCCTGTTCGCCCGTCTGTACACCGAGGACCGCCTCCTGTCCCGGCCCTGCGCGCGGCGGCTGATCGTGAAGGAACTGCGGGAACGGGGGGTGGATGCGCGGCTCGCGGAAGAGGCGGTCCAGGCCGCGTTCGCCGAACTCCCTGAAGAGGAGCTCGCCCACCGCGCCCTCGTCGCCCGGCTCCCTCTGTGGCAGGGCCTCCCCCGCGACGCCGTCGAACGCCGCGCCGCGGCGTTCCTCCTCCGGCGCGGGTTCTCCCCCGCCGTGGCCCGAACCGTCGTGGACGAGGCTCTGGGGGAGCGATGAACGTTCGGGTAGGTTTGGGGATCGACTTCCACCGGTTCGACCCCGGGCGAGCGCTCGCCTTGGGCGGGGTGAAGATCCCCCATGACCGCGGACTGGCCGGGCACTCCGACGCCGACGTCCTCCTCCACGCGATCTGCGATGCCCTGCTCGGAGCGGCGGCCCTCGGGGACATCGGCCACCACTTCCCGGTCGGCGACCCCGTGTACAAGGGGATCTCCTCGCTCGAACTCCTGAGGAGAACCGTCGCGGTGCTGGCCGAAGCCGGCTACGCCCCCCACCAGGTGGACGCGGTGGTGGTGGCGGAGAAGCCCTTGCTCGCCCCTCACATCCCGACGATGCGGGAGCGGATTGCGGCCGCGCTCGGGCTTGACGTCTCCGCGGTGTCCGTGAAGGCGACCACGCCCGAGGGGATGGGCGCCCTCGGCCGCGGGGAGGGGATCGGCGCCTGGGCGGTGGCCCTCATCCGAACAGGCGGCGGAGGTCCTGGAAAGTGATCAGGATCAGGAGCCCAAACAGGATCGCAAATCCCGCCGCGTGGACCGCCATCTCGACCCGGGGGGAGACCTTGCGCCGGGTGACGATCTCGTACAGAGCGAACGCCATCCGTGCCCCATCGAGGGCCGGGAACGGGATCAAGTTGAAAAGCGCAAGGTTCAAGCTGATCACGGCCACGAGGAGAAGAAGCACGACAGGACCCGCACGCACTCCCTCGCTCAGCACGGCAGCAATCCCCACCGGGCCGGTGACCACTTCCCCAGCGGGAATGGACCGGGTGATGAGCCCGCGGATCGCGGCCACGAACCCCGCCATCGCCCGCCCGATCTCCTGAAGGGAGAGGACCACGCCCTCGCCCACCGCCGGTCGTTCGTAGACCGGGGGAAGCGTCCGGAACGAGGCGTCGCCGAACAGAGCCTCGGCAGAGTTGGGCAGGGGCAGCGCCCGGCGCACGCCTTCCCTCTCCACGACCGCCTCGCGACACCCCTCCTGCCACCGCGCGTAGAGATCGAAGAACGATCCCACAGGGTCACCACACGCCTCCGCAACGCGGTCGCCGGGGAGGAACCCCGCACGCAGCCAGGCACCGCCCGCGATCACGTCATCGATCTGGGCGAGGACCATCTGGGGAAGGAAGTACGCCCCGACGAGGTAGCGGCCGTCCTCCTCCGCGAACACCGGAACCACCGTCACTTCGAGCTTCTCCCCCCCGCGGCGAATCCCGAACGTCACAGGCTCGGGGGCACGCGCGCGGATCGTTGCTCCGACGTCGTCGGTTGCCCACACGGAGCGACCTTCGATCGCGACGATCACGTCACCGACCTCAAGAACCTCCGCGGCCGGCTTCCCCGGGACGAGGCCGGCCACCAGGG
>JACIWJ010000042.1 GCA_014361015.1 Candidatus Bipolaricaulota bacterium
TGCAGCACGCGTTCCCCACGATGAGCTTCCTCACCAAGCGCGTCGGCGAGGGGTGGCTCATGAACCGCACCCGGGGACCGGGGATGCGCCGGATGGCCCGCTGGCTGTGCCGATAGGGACGTAGCGTCGGGGGGCATCCCCGACGTCGGACCCAGGGTCCGGCGCCACAGGCAAGGACGTCGCGGACGAGCTGCGACGCTACAGAACCCTGCGGTTGTAGCGTCGGGCTTCGTGTCCGGCGGAACTGCGTCGAACCCAGGAGCCCACTCCGCGGAACTTCAGGCGCTGGTCGCAGACAGGCTGCAGCTCAGAAGCCTCTACGCCGCCCGCTGGAGCGCCCCCGCGAGCGCCGCCTCGTACGCGGACATGTCGAAGTGCCCGTGGCCGGAGAACCCGATCAGGATCACCTGGGTCTCGTCCCTCTCCGCGCAGCGGCGGGCGAACTCGACCGCGGCGTGGACGGCGTGGGCTGTCTCCGGGGCGGGGACGATCCCCTCCGCCCGCGCGAACAAGACCGCGCTCTCGAACACGGCCACCTGGTCGTAAGCCACCGGCTCAACCACGCCATCCGCCACGAGCCGGCTCACGATCGGCGCCATCCCGTGGTACCGCAGTCCCCCGGCGTGGATCGCGGGGGGGACGAAGTCCGCGCCCAACGTGTGCATCTTGAGGAGCGGCGTGAGCTTCGCCGTGTCGCCGTGATCGTAGCGGCACGCGCCCTGGGTGAGGGTGGGGCACGACCGGGGCTCCACCGCGACGAACCTGGGCTGGGCGCGCCTCCCCGCCCTCGCCTCCCCGAAGAAGGGAAGCGCGAGGCCGGCGAAGTTCGATCCCCCGCCCACGCAGCCCACCACCACGTCCGGCCACTCGCCGGCGAGGTCGAGCTGCCGGATCGTCTCCAGGCCGATCACCGTCTGGTGGAGGAGGACGTGGTTCAGGACGCTCCCCAGCGCGTACTTCGTCCCATCCCCCCGCACGGCGGCCTCGATCGCCTCCGAGATCGCGATCCCCAACGACCCCGGGCAGTCCGGATCAGCCTCGAGGAAGGATCGACCTGCCGCGGTGCGATCGGACGGGGAAGGGACGATGTCCGCCCCGAACAGGCGGATCATCGCCCGGCGGTACGGCTTCTGGTCGTAGGACACGCGGACCATGAACACCGTGCATCCGAGCCCGAACGTCCCGCACGCGAACGCGAGCGCACTCCCCCACTGTCCGGCGCCGGTCTCGGTGGCGAGGGTCTTCGTCCCCTCGATCGTGTTGTAGTAGGCCTGAGCGACGGCGGTGTTCGTCTTGTGCGACCCGGTGGGGCTTGCCCCCTCGTACTTGAAGTAGATCCGGGCCGGGGTGCCAAGGACCCGCTCCAGGTTGGCTGCCCGCTGGAGCGGCGTCGGCCGCCAGCGGCGGTAGACCTCCTGCACCGGTTCCGGGATGTCCACGAACCGGTCGGTAGCCACCTCCTGCTCGACGCACGCCCGCGGAAACAGCGCGAGCAGCGCATCTGGAGCGAGCGGCTCCTGGGTCCGGGGATCGAGCGGCGGATCGAGGGGTCGATCCAGATCGGCAAGCACGTTGTACCACTGGCGGGGCAGCTCTTCCTGATGCAGCACGAAACTCGTCTTCATGGTGAAACCCTCCTTGTGAACTGGTCTCGAAGCGTTGTCCGAACAGAAACTGGATCAGTTCAAAGGACGCCACCAGGGTTTCACGGGGGGAGTGCAGATAGGCGAAACGGAGAATCGAACAGGGCTCGCTAGCGGGCTAGCCGAGCCAAAGGTACCTCCGATGCTCGGTCATACGTCTCCTCCTTTGAAGCGGGACCGAACGTACTCCCTGGCAGCTCTCGCGTCAAGGTCGGCGGAGCGAGGGTGCGGAACGCAGTATGCTCTGTGCATGACCACGCGGTGGAGGGCCTACGACCCGGAGCGGGACTTCGGGCGGGTGCGGGAGTTCCTCGTCCGGACGTACCTCGCGTTCGGGACGCCTTCCCCCAACTGGGGGATTGAGCGCTGGAACTACGCCCGGTACTTCGTGGCCCCGATGCTCGGCTCGAGGGGAACGGAACCCGGGGTCCCGCCGGGCGCGCTCAGGGCGATCCGGATGTGGGAAGAGATGATCGGCCTGTGGGAGGACGAACGGGGAAGGATCGTCGGGGTCGCGAACATCGAGCACCCGGACCCTGAACACCGCGGGTTCGGGGAGATCTTCCTCCAGCGCCACCCCGCTCACCCCGAGCTCCTCGACGAGATGCTCGCCTACGCCGAGGACCGGTTCCGCGACCCGGGGAAGAACCGGGTCTTCATCTTCGTCCACGAGACCGATGCGGCACTCCGCGATGCGGTGACCCGGCGGGGGTTCGGGGAGAAGCCGGACGTCACCGCGCCGCACCTCGAGATTCAGCTCGACGACCTGCCAGCGCCCGTGCTCCCCCCGGGGTTCGCCGTGCGGACGATGGCCGAGGAAGACGACGTCGACCGCCGCCGGGAGCTCTTTGGCCGGGCGTTCAACCACCCCGATCCCCAGGATTGGCCGTCCGCGTTCGCCTACCGCGAGCTGCAGCGCGCGCCGGACTACCGCCGGGAACACGACTTCATCGTCGTCGCCCCGGACGGGGCGTACGCCGCGTGCTGCATCATCTGGTACGACGCCGAGAACCGGGTCGGTCACCTCGAGCCGGTGGGGACCCACCCCGACTTCCGGCGCCGCGGCCTGGCCCGGGCAGTCGTCCTCCACGGGCTGCACCGCCTCGCCGCGCTCGGGGCGACGTGGGTGCCGATGGAGTCAGACGCTCCGCTCTACGAGGCTATCGGGTTCCGCCAGGTGGGCGTATCTCGCCTCTGGGTCAAGACGTTCGGCCCGAGCGCGGCCTGATCGCACTCCTCTCACGAACCCCCGAGCAGCGCCACTGCCCGCTCGAGCGCAGCGAGAAGCGCGCCCGAACGGGCCCGGTTCACCGATTCCACGGCCCAGCGCGGGATCGTAGGGCGGGCCGTCGCAACCTGGAGCGCGTGGAGGACCGACAGGGGCTCGTCCAGGATCCGCTCCTCGGGCCGCGTCGGCCCGTAGGCATCGAGGAACGCCTCCCGCGCCGCGGGCCCGAGGGAGTGGGTCACGTTCCGCACGTCACTCCAGGCGAGGCCGATCCCGAGGAGGTGGTAGTCGAACACGATCGCCCGGAGCGGAGGCTGGCGCGACAGGGCGAGGTTCGTCCAGTGGAAGTCGTTGTAGTTGAGCGTGGTCGGGAGCTCACGGGCCCGGGCGCGGAGCGCCTCCACGTGCCGCGCCGCGTACTCCCAAACGGGGTTCTCCTCCATCGCGAGGACCTTTCCCGCCCTCAGGATCCCCTCCGGGGTGAGGTCGTCCCACTCCCAGCGCAGCCAGTCCGGCGGTCCGCGCTTGACGAGACCCTTCCCCGCGATGTGGAGGAACTGGTACCACTCCGCCACGGCCCGCCCCAGTTCGCGGTGGGCCACATCCCGCTCGTGGGCTAGCCGCCAGGTGGGGCTCGCGTCGAGGTCCTCGAGGAGGAGGGCCGAGAGCGTGCTGTCATGGACCGGGAGCGTGGGCACGCCCAGGTCGCGGAGGAGGTCGTACGCCCTCGGCTCCCGCGCATCCTCGTCCAAGAAGCGCTTCAGGACATAGGTTTTCCCCTCGATCCGCAGCCGGTAGAGGCGGGTCCCCGCGCTCCGGGAGATGACCGCCAGTACGCGCACCTCGCGCGGGTTCAACCCCAGGTCCCGCAGCACGGACTCCAGGTCCACCATCCCCTCCGCCCCGGATCTTAGCGCGAGCTACGCCGACCGGGCCTCATCCCCACCGGAGGTGGGGTTAGCGCACGACGAGCCACGTGCCGAGCGCCAGGGCGACCAGCCCCGCGATCCGCGGGAGGTCAAACGTCCGCTGCATCGCGCCCAGAAGGCCAAAGTGGTCGAGGAGCGCCCCGATCGCGAGCTGGGCTGCGATCGCCACCGTGAGGGTGGAGGCAAGCCCGATCCGCGGAACGGTGTAGCTGATCGTGCCCACGATCGCCACCCCGAGGAACCCCGCGGTGAGCGTGTACCAAGGAACGGTGTGCCACGCACCGAGGTTCCCTCCGCGGAGGAAGGCCATGATCGCTGCCGCGAGGAGCAGCCCCCCGGCGTGGACGATGAACACGCTCTCGAACACGCCCACCTTGGAGCCGATGACCCCCGAGAAGAGCGACTGAAAGGCGATCGCCACCCCACCCAGAACCGCGACCAACACCGCCGGATTGAAGAACGTCATCGACCCTCCTCTGGGCAGGCGCCCGTCCCAGCGGACGCACCCGCCCCTAGCGTATCCGGAAGGCTCCCTCTCCGATCGATGGATTCCAGCCCCGTGAACCCGATCGGGCGACGGGAATTCGGCTTTCTCCGCGAGCGGGCGGTTCTCCCCGGGGCTACCAGCGGTGGGCGTGCCGATGGTGAGGGTCGGGACGATGCGGATGACTGTGGGTCAGGGCGAGATGCTCATGGTCGTGCGCGTGCTGGAGTTCGGCGCTGTCCATGCCCGGACGCGCGTGGACGTGGTGGTCGACATCGTGCCAGCGCATGGGGCTTGACCCCCGTCCCCGGTAAAGGTAAAGTAGTTGCGCGGATGCTTAAACAAGAGACGGCGGTCGGTCCCCCCACGGACGTGGCGCGCCTGTGCCGGGCGCTGGCCGTGGAGACGCGGGTGCGGATGCTCGCCCTCCTCCAGAAGCGCTCCCTGTGCGTGGGCGCGCTGGCCCGCGCGCTGGGGATCACCGACGCCGCCGTCTCCCAACACCTGCGCGTCCTGCGCGACGCGGGCCTGGTCGTCGCCGAACGGCGCGGCCACTTCGTCCATTACGCGGTCGATCCCCACGCGGTCGGTCGCTGGCAGGAAGCGGTCGCCGGTCTGCTGGGGGTCGAGGACGGGCCGACACCACCCGACGCGGAGTGCGCGACGAACGGGGAAGGAGGTGAACGATGACCGAGAAGACGGGTTGCCAAAAGCCGGAGAACCTGAAGGGCAAGCCGGGCGAGTGCACGCCCGAGCAGGTCAAGAAGTGCCACGGTTCGGAAAACGCCCACCCGTGCACGAAGTAGGGACCCTGGACGGGAGAACGGGTCCCCGGGCCCGCGGGAGCTGCGGTTCCCTCGGGCTCGTCCGTAACTGAGGATGGGGGTTCCTTGGTGGCGTCGCGCCTGGACGGGCCGTGGAGGGTGGGGAGAATGGGGGGCGATCAGCGATGACCCGCTACGATTGCGTGTTGTTGGACGCGGACGGGACGCTCCTCGACTACGAGGCCGGGGAGGCCCGCGCCCTCGCCCGGGCGCTGGCGGTGATCGGTATCGAGCCCTGCCCGGCTCACCTCGCCGCCTACCGGGAGATCAACGCCCGGGTCTGGGAGCGGTTCGAGCGCAGGGAGATCACCCAACGGGAGATCGGACGGGAGAGGTTCGGGGAGCTCCTCGCTCGGTTCGGGATCCGGGGCGACCCGGAGGCCGTTGGCGAGAGGTACCTTGAGTTCCTGGGCGAGGAGGCGAAGCTGATCGACGGCGCCCGCGAAGCGCTGCACGCATTGCGGGGGCGCGTCAAGCTCGCCCTGGTGACGAACGGGCTCGGGGCCGTCCAGCGCGCGCGGCTGGCGCGGTCGGGGCTCGACACGCTCCTCGACGCAGTGGTCATCAGCGGGGAGCTCCCGATCGCCAAGCCCGATCCGCGCATCTTCGTCCTCGCCTTGGAACGGGCGGGAGGGGTGCCGCCCCACCGGGCGATCATGGTGGGGGACAACCTGGCCTCCGACGTGCTCGGCGCGATCCAGGCCGGCCTCGCCAGCTGCTGGTTCAACCCTCGCGGAGAGGCGAACCCGTTCCCCTTTTTCCCCACGTACGAGATCAGGTCGCTTGCCGAGCTCCCCGGGATCGTCGGAGCGCAGGGGCCCCTTCCGCGGCCGATCTCTCCTGCGCCGTCGCCACGATCGCCCGTTCCTCAACCTGCTTGCGGTGGTCGGCGGCGGGCCGCGGAGAGCGCTCCCACCCCGGCGGATCCTTCCCCCGACGGCTCTCCCCGTTCATCTCCGCCCTATGGGGACGGGGGTGCGTCATCTTGGCCGTCGCCATGTGCCGGTACCTGAGCCGCAACCTGTTTCCGGTGCCGACACCCGTACCGCCCGAGGACGGACCACCAGCCGATCCTCCGCGCCCTGAGAGTGGTGGGGGTTGAGAGCCGATCTGGGGATACCCCGCCGAGCCTCCTGGCAGCGGCGGCGAGCCACGAGGAGTGTTGCGCGCGTGATTAAGCCGAGTCCAAACGACGGAGGGAGATCCATGGCCTGGATTCGAGTGGTCAACGAAGAAGGGGCGGATGAGGCGCTCCAGAGGGTCTACACGCGGGTCAAAGGAAGTCGCGGAAAGGTCTCGAACATCCTCGCCGTGCACAGCTTGCACCCGGCAGCGATGGCGGCGCACCTCGACCTGTACATGGCGATCATGTTCGGTCCAAGCGACCTCTCCCGCGCAGAGCGGGAGGCGATCGCCACCGCCGTGTCGGCGGCCAATCGCTGTCCCTACTGCGTCGCCCACCACGCCGAGGCCCTTCACCACTACTGGAAGGACCGGGACAGGGTCGAGGAGTTCGTCGCCCGGCCTAGCTCCGCCTCCCTGCCACCGCGTCTCCGTGCCCTTGTCGACTACGCCCTCAAGCTCACCGAGCGCCCGGCAGAGATGGAGGAGCGGGACGTCGAGAACCTGCGAGGCCATGGCCTCGCGGACGACGATGTCCTGAGCGTGAACCTGATCGCGAGCTACTTCAACTTCGTGAACCGGATCGCCCTCGGACTTGGTGTGAAGCAGACTCCTGACGAAGTATCCGGCTATGCCTACTGATCGGTTGGGCACGGGCCCTCCCCCGCTCGGCGGACCCAGGAATGGACGATTACGCTCCCAGCTCGGCGAACACCTCGTGGACGTTCCCTTCGGGATCGGCGAACAGGGCGGTGCGCTGGCTCCACGGCATGTCCTGCGGAGGCGCGACCCCCACTGCACCATGCTCCAGAAGAATCCGGTACGCCTCGTCCACGTCACCGGGCTCCTCGCAACGGAACGCGAGCTCGAACCTTTGCCCGCGGGCGGGCTCGTTGAACGCCGGGCTGTGGCCGTGCATCACGCTCCGCTCACATAGCGCGAACCGCACCCCGTTGTTCTCGAACTCGACGTACCGCCCGTGATCCTCCTTGACCAAGAACCCGAGCACATCGCGGTAAAAGCGGCGCATGGCGTCCAAGTTCTCGACCCAGACCGTGATCAGGTCGACGCGCGGCGCCATCGGCAGGGGACGCGGCGACCCCGCACGGGCCCCGTGCAGCTCCAGGCGCAGGGCGCGCTCCCCCTCCACGTCGTGTCCCGTGTCGGTGAACCCGTACCTGAGGTAGAACCCGTACGGCCCCTCCGGTTCCTCGAGCACGACCGAGGTGTACATCGTGCGCACGCCGCGCCCAGCGAAGTGGGCGACGAGCTGGTCGAGAACCTGTCGTCCATAGCCCTTGCGCTGCCAGGGGTGGCCGATCATGAACCGCCACAGCCCGACCGCCGGCCGATCGTCGGCCGGGACGTGGTCGTCCTCCGCGAGGTCTACCATCACGAACCCGATCGGGTCCTCCCCGCGGTAGATCGCCCGCATCCACGCCGACTTCGACACGTGGGCCTGGGCCACGGAGACCACGTTCGGGGCCACACAGTGCGACTGCGACTCGGTGAGGGTCTCGCTCAGGCGGATGAGGGCCCGCAGGTTGTCGCCCGTCACCGGACGTACCGTGATCTTGGATGCCATGAGGGCCTGAGGTTATCCGTGGACCCGACGCCACGGAGGAGCCGCTGCCGATGTGGCAGCGAACCGCGAAACCCGCTACTGAAGTGCACGGATCGCGATGGGGACAACCTCCTGTACCGCCTCCCGAACACCGGGGACCTTCAGCAGGCAGCCGGCAGCGCGAGGGTGCCCTCCGCCGCCCAGTTCCACCGCGATCTCGCTCACATCCACGTGCGACTTGGAGCGCAAGGAGACGTGAACCTCGCCCGGAGGGGACTCCACGAACAGAAGCGCCACCTCCACCCCGTGCAGGGCGCGCACCTCTCCCACGAACCCCTCCGCCTCCTGCTGCGTACAGCCGGTCTCGGAGAGCATCGCCGCGCTCACCCAGCCGTAGGCAAGCTTCCCGTCGGCGGCCAGGGTCACCGTGTCGAGCATCTTCGCCAGCAGCTTGAGCCCGTTGGGCGTCTTGTTCTCCAAGACGGCCGAGGCGATGCGCTGAAGACTCGCGCCCCGCTTCACCAGCTCTGTAGCCACTTCCAGCACGCGATGGTCGCTGTTCCCGTACTTGAAGAACCCGGTGTCGGTAGCGATCCCCAGGAGGAGGATCTGGGCGAGTTCCACATCCACCGGAACGAGGGCCTGGGCGATCTCGTACACGATGAGGGCGGTGGCGGGGGAATCCGGATCGCAGTAGTTGAGCCGGCCAAACCCCCGATTCGTCCGATGGTGGTCGAGGACGATGTCGGGCGCCCCTCCGCGGAGGAGAGCTTGGGCGTCTCCCAGCCGGGCGAGGTCGGAGGAGTCCACCGCCACCACGGTATCGAACACTGCTCCCTCGATTTGATCGGGCGTGCGGATGAGATCCTCTCCGAGCAGGGAACGGTAGAACCACGGCACCCCGTCGGCAATGCACCCGACCGCCTTCTTCCCCTGCTTGCGCAGGATCAGGACCAACCCCGCCACCGAGCCGATCGCATCGCCGTCCGGACTGGCGTGTCCGATCACGAGGACGCGCTGCGCCGAGCCCAGCCTGTCCATCACTTGCTGTAACGTCGCACTGTCTGTCATTGCTGGCCAAGCCTACCCGCGGACCCCCTGGTCGGCACCCGGGTCCCCCCTGCGACCACAGGCGGGACCCGTGGGAATCCGTCTGCGGTTGAGTATTCGAAAGGGACAGCGTCGCAGTCTGCTCAATCTTCTACAGTTGCTCTTGAAGAGTCATGTTCTGCAGGGCACTTCAGGAGGCAGACTCAGGCCCGGGCACCACGGGGGAAGGGTTCGCCTCACCGGTGGAAGGACAGCCACGCCCACGGCCCCGAACACCTTGCCGGCTACGCCCTTGAGCGGGGGTCGCAGGACGTAGTCCTTCCCCCGATGACGGACCTCGGCTTCCCGCACCTCGCCGAGATCCCCCACCACGTCTCCCCACTCGGGCGCGTGCTCCTTCCTCGTGAGGCGCGCGCAGAACCTCGGGCCGCACCGCCAGGGCCAGGGAGCCCACGAAGATGTGCCCGGCGACCGTCGAGGCCCACTTGTGGAAGATCGGCCGCGTCTCCAGCAGATCCTCCGCCTCCCGGAAGAACCGCTCCACCGTGAGCGGCCGCTTGTGCTGGAGCGCTACCTCTCCTGCTGGAAGGCCAGTGTTCGTCCGCAAGATCCACCTCGACGATGACGCCGGGGCGCCTCCCCTTCCATCGGCTGACGAACCTGACCTGTCCCTCCGCCCCGGTCTCCATCACCACCTGGCTGGAGTCGGCCCGGTCGATGAGCGCCTTCGTCAGGGCGGTGACCGTACCGCAGTAGACAGGGGAGCCAAGGACCATTCCATATGGCACTCACCTCCGTCCCAATTCGGGAGGGCGGGCGAAGTCGGTGTGCAAACCAGGAGGAGGGCCAGCAGGAAGTGCAGGAAGACAAGGCCAGGAGTTCTCGCGCCCCTGGCTCCTGCGGACGAGCAACGGGTTGTCGCGCCTGTCGCTTTCTCTACCTTCTCACATACAGGTGGCGCTTGATGTCCTGTTTGGTGCTCTTCTCGAACGGCCCCTCGACGATCGTGATGCACTCCTTGTCCCGCAGACGCTTGAACGGGGCGAGGTTGCGCTGTGCCTCGCGGATCGCTTCCCACACCCGCAGCTTGGCCCGGTCGTGATCCTCGATCCCCTCCTTCTTCAGGACCTGCCAGTTCGGGTACACCATCGCCGCCACCATCGGCTCGCCCCGGCTCGTGTCCTCGTACACCAACACCTCTTCGATCTCCGGGATCCGCGAGAGCTCCCACTCCAGCTCCTCGGGGTGCACTTTCTTCCCGGACTCGAGCACGACGAGGTTCTTCTTGCGCCCAGCGAGGAACAGCCTCCCCTCCCCGTCGAGCCTCCCGATGTCGCCGGTGCGGAACCAACCGTCGGGCGTGAGCACCTCGGCGGTCCGCTCGGGGTTCTTGTAGTAGCCGAGCATCACGTTCGGGCCCCAGGCGATGACCTCGCCGTACCCCTCCGCGTCCGGCTTGTCCACCTTCACCTTCACCCCTGGAAGCGGCCGCCCGACGTTGCCCGGGACAGGGGTGAACGGGTCGCTCACCGTGAGCACGGGAGCGGTCTCGGTGAGGCCGTACCCCTCAATCATCCCCAGCCCGATCCGGCGCAGGCCGGCGCCCACCTCCGCCGCGAGCGGCGCCCCCCCCGACACGAAGAACCGGAACTGGGGCCCGAGGAGCTTGTCCTTGAGAAGCTTCCCGAGCAGGCGAGGCAGGAACCGGTGGAGCAGGCGCCGGAAGGCGTTGCCCTCGATGTTCTCCAAAATTCGCCGCCACAGGGAGTGGTAGAGCTTGGGGACGCCGACGAGCACGGTCGCCCCAACCCGCCGCGCAAGGGACACGAGGTTCCGGTAGTCGTCGGTGTAGGTCACGGTCGCCCCCACCCAGAGGGGGGCGAGGAGGGTCGCGGTGAGACCGTAGATGTGATACCAAGGGACGATCGTCACCAAACTGTCCTGGGGCGTGAACTCCACCACCTTGAGGAACGCTTCGATGTTGGCGGTGATGTTGCGGTGACAGAGCATGACCCCTTTGGCGTCGTCGGTGGTGCCAGAGGTATACATGAGCACGGCGAGATCTTCGCAGTCGGGGCGCACGTCGGGGGCCTCCACGTTCCCCTCGGGGAGGACGTCCCACAGGGAAAGGGCGCCCAACGCCACGTCCACCGAAATCACTTCCTTGAGGGAGGGCACATCGCGGGTGAGGGAGGTGAACTCATGGTAGCGATGGGGGGAGGAGAAGAGGAGTTTGGCCTCGGACTCGGCCATCAGCCGGGCGACCTCACCCGGCTGGAGCCCGGCATCCATCGGCACGACCACCGCCCCCAGCCGCTGGACGGCGAAGAACGCCACCGCCCACCCCACGGAGGGTTTGGCGATGAGCCCGACCCGGTCCCCGGCGCCGACCCCCTGCCCGGCGAGCCAGGCGGCGAGCTTTCCCGAGAGACCCCACAGCTCGCGGTACGTCGCGTCCTGGAACTGCAGGACGCCACCCCGAGACACCGGGATCCGCACCGCGACCCTTTGCCCATGCTGTTGAACGGAACGTGCGAAGAACTCCGGTATGCTCATGTGACGCTTGAACCGCGTCGCCATCTATATCCTCCTCATCCAGACTGAAGGATCAAAGCGAGCGAGTATACCCCTCGGCGGACAGGGCGGCCAACGCCCCCTCCGCGGCCGCAACCACGGCCTGGGCGCGCCTCCCAGTGGGATCCCGCACGTCGCCGGCGGCGAACAGCCCCGCCCGGTCGGTGCGCATGAGGCTGTCCGTCCGCACGTACCCCCCCTCGGTCAGGTCCAGGGCTCCCCGCAGCCAGTCCGTGTTCGGCTTCCACCCGATCTTGACGAACACCCCATCCACGGGAAGGGAACGCCTCTCGCCCGTGGCGAGGTCCTGGAGGACGACCTCCTCCACCCTCCCTTCACCGCGAACCTCATCCACAACGACGTTCCAGAGCACCTCCACGTTCGGTTGGGACAGCACTTGGTCGCGGAGGGCTTCCTTGGCGCGGATCGCCCCGCGGTCGCCCTGAGGACGGCGAACGGCGACGTAGACCCTGGTGCAGAGGTGGGAGAGGTGGAGGACCTCGGTGAACGCGCCGTCGCCCGCCCCCACGACGAGGACTTCCTTCCCCCGGAAGAAGTACCCGTCGCACACCGCGCAGTATGAGATCCCCCGGCCCACGCGCTCCTTGGCCCCTCGGGCCGGGAGCTCCTTGGGACGGGCACCCGTGGCCGCGATCACCGCCCGCGCCCGCGCCTCGCCAGCCGATGTGGCGAGGACCCATTCCCCGTTGCGTCGGGCGAGGCCCGTGGCCCGAGCGGCCTGGAATTGGGCCCCCAGCCGCTCTGCTTGAGCGCGCATCCTCTCCGCGAGCTCGATCCCGGAAATCGACTCGGTGAACCCAGGATAGTTCTCGATTGCGGGCGCCTCGAGCAGCTGCCCGCCCGGTACGGACTCCTCCACGAGGAGCGCCGACAGCCCAGCCCGCGGAGCGTAGATCGCCGCGCTAAGCCCGGCCGGACCTCCTCCGACGATAACCACGTCCCAGGTCATGCCCATCGCGCTCGGCACATGATACACGGGGCCGTCAGGCCACGCCCGCGCGCGCCCTCCCATCTTGCCCCGCGGCCCAGCCTGGGCTACGTTGGGGGCGTGGACTTCGCACGGCAAGCCCCCGCGGATCGGAGGGTGACCGCAGATCGCCGCGGCCTCCTGCGCATCGAGTTCGAGTACGATCCGCGGCTCGTGACCCTCGTCCGCGGCCTCCCCAACCGGCGATGGAACAGCGCGGAGAAACACTGGACGGTGCCCATGGAGCACGTCGTGGCGGTGGTCGAGCTCCTCCGTGGGGAGGGGTTCACGTTCGACGAGGAAACCCTCGACCTGTACGAGGCCCGCCGGGACCCGGCCGTCCAGCACCTCACCGTGTCTCAGCTCAACCTCCAGGTGCGGAAGGCGGTCCTCGACGCCTTCCCCTCTTCCCTGTGGGTCGTGGGGGAGATCAGCGGGTTCAACAAGAACGCGCACAAGAAGTGGGTGGATTTCCACCTTCTGGAGCGCGATAGCACCGGAATCGTCGTCGCGCGGGTGGACGCCGTCCTGTTCGCCGAGGATCGCCAGAGGGTGGCGGACCAGCTCCGCCGGGAGGGGGACCCGTTCCGGCTGGAGGATGAGGTCCAGGTGCGGGTGCTCGTCCAGGTGGACCTCCGCGCGGAGTCGGGCCAGTACCGGGTGCTGGTGAAGGAGATCGACCCCCTCTACACCCTGGGCGAGGTCGCCCGCCGGCGCGAAGAGATCCTGCGTGCGCTCGCTGCGGCGGGGCTCCTCGAGCGCAACCGATCGCTCCCGTTTCCCGCGCTCCCCCTGCGGGTGGGGGTCGTGACCAGCCTCGGCTCGGACGCCTACCACGACGTCCTGCGCACGCTCCGCGAGTCGGGGTTCGCGTTCCAGGTGGTCGTCCACGGGGCGCGGGTCCAGGGACCGAGCACGGAGGCATCGGTCCTGAACGCGCTCGACTGGTTTCGGGACCGCGCGGCGGAGTTCGACGTCGTCCTCATCTGCCGGGGAGGAGGATCGCGCACGGACCTCGCCTGGTTCGACTCCGAGGCCCTCGGCCGGGCGGTGGCGCTGTTCCCCCTTCCGGTGGTGGTGGGGATCGGCCACGAGGAGGACCGCTGCGTGCTGGACGAGGTGGGGTGGCGCCAGAAGACCCCCACCGCGGCGGCGCAGTTCCTCGTGGAGAGGGTGCAAGAGGCCCGCGATCGGGTCGAAGGAGTCGTGACCGACATCCTCTCCCGGGCGAGGACGCGGGTCAGGGAGCAGGGGGAGGCCCACCGCGCCCGGGCCCGGCGGCTGGTGCAGGCAACGCGGGTCCACGTGGGACACGAAGCCCGCGAGCTCCTCCACCGCGCCGAGCGGCTCCGACGCGGGGTCCGTGGCCAGCTCCAGGCAGCCCACCAGACGGAGGATCGTTTCCGAATCGCTGTCGGGCGGGCCACAACGGCCTACTTGGGCCGGGTGGATGCCTATCTCGCCGCCGTGGCCGACCGCGTCTCCCGCGGTGCACGACGGGATCTCGCAGTAGCCCGCCAGCGCGTCACCAAAGCCGCGCCTCTCGTGGGGACACGGTCGAGGCGGCAGATCGGTCGCGCCAGCGAGCGGCTGGAGGGCCAGACGAAGCGACTCCACGCCATCGATCCGCAGCGGGTCGTGGAGCGGGGGTACGCCATCGTGCGCTCCGCAGCGGGGAACGTGGTCACGGATGTCGCACAGGCGCCGCCAGAGACGGCGCTGCGGGTTCAGCTCAAGCGAGGGGTGCTTCGCGCCCGCTCGGAGGGAGAAGAGGGAGGCGGATGACGCGATGACCAAAGAGAAGGCGGTTCCCCAGGAGAAGTCCTACACCGAAGCGGTGGCCAGGCTCGACGAGATCCTTTCCCTGATCGAGGAGGGGGAGGTGGACATCGACGAGTTATCGGGGCTCGTGGCGGAAGCGGCGGAACTCGTGACCCTGTGCCGCCAGAAGATCGCAGCCGCCGAGATGCAGGTCAAGGAGATCACCGAGCGATTGGAACGCGAGGTGGTGGAGGCGGCCACGGAGGAGACCCCCGACGAACCGCCGTTCTAGAGGACCGTTGTCCATGACCCGCTCTCCGTGGAGCGAACAGAAGCCTCCACGGACCCCGGGAGACAGCCCCCAGGTCACGGGCTGGGAGTCACGGAACCGTGAGGACCCGGATGAGGTTCGTCGTCCCCGCCTCGTGGAACGGGAGGCCGGCGGTGAACACGGCCCGGTCGCCCGAGGCGATCACCCCCGCCTCCCGGGCCGCGGCGAGGGATGCCTGGACCAGCTCCTCCACATCCTGCGCCAACGGGATCACCTGGGCGAGCACGCCCCACACGAGCCCCAGCCGCCGCGCCACGTCCCCGTGGGGCGTGGTCGCCACAATCGGCACGCGCGGGCGATGGGCCGCCACGAGGCGGGCCGTCCACCCGGAGGAGGTGGCGCACACGATCGCCCGCGCCCCGACCTCGGACGCAACGCAGTGCGCGGCGTGAGCGATCGCCACGGAGACCCCCCCCACCAGCCCGCGCCCCAGCCCCGGGACGCGGATCGCGACATCCCCTTCCTCCGCGGCCCGCGCGGCCGCGGCCATCGCCCGCACAGCTTCCACGGGGTGCCTCCCGACCGCCGTCTCCTCGGAGAGCATCACCGCGTCGGCGCCGTCCCACACGGCATTCGCCACGTCAGCGACCTCGGCCCGGGTCGGGACCGGGGAGTCCACCATCGAGCGCAGCATCTGGGTCGCCACGATCGCGGGCTTGGCCTGGGCATTGCACAGGTCCAC
>JACIWJ010000043.1 GCA_014361015.1 Candidatus Bipolaricaulota bacterium
GCTCCTGGCGGGGTTCCTGTTCGTGTACTCCGCGAGCTTTCCTCTCTCGCTGCGCTTGACCGGGGACCCGTGGGCCCTCCTCAAGCGACAGATCATCGGGGGCGTGGTCGGGTTAGTGGCCCTCGCCGTGCTGTGGCGGGTGGACTACCACGTGTGGAGCAGGATCGATGACCTCCTGTTGGGGGGGGCGTTCGTTCTCCTCTGCCTGACCCTCATCCCCCCTCTGGCCGAGGGATCGCGCTGGTTGCGGTTGGGCCCGTTCCCATTCCAGCCCTCGGAGGTGGGGAAGGTGGCCCTCGTCCTGTACGTCGCGGGCTCCCTCGTCCGGCGAGGGGATCGCGTAGCGAGCTACCGCGCGGGGGTTCTTCCCTACCTCCTCGTGCTGGCGGCGTTCGGGGTGGTGCTGCTCCTTCAGCCCGATTCGGGCATGCTCGCCGTGTACGCGGTCACAGTGGCGTTCCTCCTCTGGGTAGGGGGTATCCCCATCCGCCATCTCCTCCTCACCCTCGCCGGCGCGCTTCCCGCAGCCGGCGTGGTCCTGTCCCTCGCTCCCTACCGGCTCGAGCGGTTCGTCGCCTTCCTCAACCCCGATCCGTACCGAGATACCTACGCCTATCAGACGTTCCAGTCCCTTCTCGCTGTGGGGTCGGGTGGGGTGTTCGGCCGGGGAATCGGGGCGTCGCGGGCGAAGCTGTTCTACCTCCCGGCGGCCCACAACGACTTCCTGTTCGCGGTGGTGGCCGAGGAGACGGGGCTCGTGGGGTCCCTATCCGTGATCGCCCTTCTTGGGCTCCTCGTGGCGCTTGGGTTCTGCGTGGCCCGGCGGGCGCCGGACAAGCTGGGGGCCCTCTACGCGTGGGGGGCGTCGTTCCTCCTCGGGTTCCAGGCCCTCCTCAACCTCGCGGTGACGGTGGGGGTGATGCCGGTGACGGGGTTGACCCTTCCCTTCCTGAGCTACGGTGGCTCCTCCCTCATGGTGAGCCTGATGTTGGGGGGGCTCATCCTCGGCGTGGCCCGTGCCGCCCGCCAGTCCCCGGTGGGGGTCCTCGTCCCAGGGGTGAGGGGATGAGGGTGCTCGTGGCCGCAGGTGGGACAGGGGGCCACGTGTACCCCGCCCTGGCCGTGCTCGACGAGCTACGGACGCGGGGCTCCCTGTCTGGCGCGGGATGGGTGGGGAATCCCGCCGGGGTGGAGGCGGCGGTCGCGCGCCAGCGCCCGTGGATCGAGTTCTTCGCCCTTCGCTCGCGGGGGATCGACCGCCACCGGCCCTGGACGTGGCCGACGGCCCTCGCCCAGGCGCTGGGGGGGCTCCTCCGTGCGGTGACCATCGTGCGCCGGTTTCGGCCCGATGTCGTCTTCGGAACAGGGGGGCATGCTGCGTTCTCCCCGCTCGTCGCCGCGCGGGTCCTCGGGGTTCCCACGGCGATCCACGAGCAGAACGCGCGGATGGGACTTGCCAATCGGATCCTGTCTCGGTTCGTGGATCTCGTCCTCCTCTCGTTTCCCACGACCCGCGGCGTGCCCCGCCGGGCGCGGGTCCGCGTGACGGGGAACCCCGTCCGGCGGGAGGTGACCGCCCTCTCCTCCCAGCTGGGGGACGAGCTCCTCGTGGTGGGGGGATCGCTGGGGTCGCGCCGTCTGGTGGACGCGATCGTCCGTGCCGCTCCGGACCTGGCGCGGGCCCGTGGGCTCCGGGTGCGGCTCGTGGTGGGGAGGGCGGCTCCGGCGGCGGAGGTGGCGACGGCCCTCGCTCGGGCAGGGGTCGCGGCCGAGGTGGTGAGGTACGTGGAGCCGTTTTCCGATGCCCTCGCCCGGGCCCGCCTCGTCGTGGCGCGAGCGGGGGCGACGACGGTGGCCGAGGTGGCGGCGGCGGGGCGCCCGGCCGTGTTCGTTCCGTGGGACGGCGCGGCAGGGCGCCACCAGCACGACAACGCCCGGGCGATCGCCGAGGGAGGCGGGTGCCTCATCGCGACGGAGGGACCGGCCCTATGCGACCTGGGCCGGCTCGTGCGCGAGCTGTGGGCGGACGAGGAGAGGCTGCGGCGCATGGCCGCGGCGGCGCGGGCGGTCGCCCGGCCCGATGCGGCCCATCGGACGGCGGAGGCAATCATCGCGCTCGTGGAGGAGAAGAGAACATGAACGGCTTCGCAGGGCGGGTTCACCTCGTGGGAATCGGTGGGGAGGGGATGGCGGCGCTGGCCCAGCTCCTGCGGGAGGGGGGGGCCACGGTTTCTGGGTCCGACATCCGGGATTCCTCCCGCATGGCGGCCCTCCGGGCGTGGGCCGAGGTGAACGTCGGGCACCGGGTGGAGAACCTGCCGGACCGTCTGGATGCCCTCGTCTACTCATCGGTCATCGCGCCGGGCAACCTGGAGGTGCAGGCCGCGCGCGGCGTTCCGCGGTGGCCGCGGCTGCCCGCGCTGGGGGCGATCACCCGGGGGCGGGACCTCGTCGCGGTGGTGGGGACCCATGGTAAGACCACCACCACGAGCTGGGCGGCACACCTCGTGACCACCGTGACCGGAGAGGGTGGGTACTACGTGGGGGGGGAGGTGCCCGGCTCCCCATCGGCGGTCCTCGGGCAGGGGAAGCCGTTCGTGGCCGAGATCGACGAGTCGGACGGGCGGTTCGTCGGCCTCACGCCGCGGGTGGCCGTGTTGACGTCGGTGGACACGGACCACGTCCACACCTATGGTGGCTTCGACGGTCTGAAGAAGGCATTTGCGACGTTCCTCGCTCGAGCCGAAGAGTGCGCGGTCTGTGCCGACGACCTGGTCGCCCTCGATGCCGCTCGGTCCCGGCATCGCGCGTTGACGTTCGGCTTCTCCCCTCACGCCGACCTGCGGGCGGTGGGTGCGGAGTACCGCCGGGGGAAGACGAGTTTCGAGCTCCTCCTGCGCGGGAAGAAGATCGGGGAGGTCGAGGCCCCTGGCCCCGGCCCGCACAACGTGCGCAACGCCCTGGGTGCGATCGCGGCCGGGCTCCTCATTGGGATCCCTCCCCGTGACCTCCTCCCGGCGCTGGCCACCGCCACCCGACCGCGGCGGCGGCTGGAGATCCTCGAGGAAAACGGATACCTCGTCGTGGACGACTACGCCCATCATCCCACCGAGGTCGCGGCGGGGCTGGCCGCCCTGCGCCGGGGGTGGCCGGATCGGCGGATCGTGGCGATCTTCCAACCCCATCGCTACTCCCGAACCCAAGCCCTCGCCGGCGCGTTCGGAGCCGTGCTCTCTCGTGCGGACCGCGTCGTGGTGTCGCGGGTCTACCCGGCGTTCGAGCGGTCGATCCCCGGGGTGACGGGGCGCGAGGTGGCGGATGCGGTCCGGCAGGCTGGGGGGTGGGCCGTGTACCGCCCCACCCTCAGCGCGGCGCTGGATGCCGCCGCGGAGGAGATCCAGCCCGGGGACGTGGTGGCGTGCTTCGGTGCGGGGGACATATGGAAACTGGCCCGGGAGATGGCGCGCGGGCTCTCCTCCGGATCTTGAGGGACCTCCCCGGCGCGGTGCGGGTCGAGGAGTCCCTCGCCCCCCACACCACGTTCCGGATCGGTGGGAAGGCGTTCGCCCTCTACTGTCCGACGACATCGGACGCGCTCGGCGAAGCCGTGGTGCGGGCCCGGGCCCACGGGTTCCCCTGGCTCGTCCTGGGCGGGGGATCCAAGCTCCTCGTCCCCGATCGGGGCTTCCCCGGCTTGGTCCTGTCCACGGCAGCCCTGCGCTCCTGGCACGAGGAAGGAGGGGTTCTGCGGGTCGGGGCTGGGGTGTCCCTGGCCCGGGTCGCCCGGCGCGGGGCGTGGAAGCTCGCGGGGATCCCCGGCACGGTGGGGGGCGCCGTGGCGATGAATGCCGGGACGCGGTACGGCGCCATCGCCGATCAAGTGGAATGGGTGCAGGCCCTTCTCCCCACGGGGCGCCTCCACACCTTCTCCCCGGACGAGTGCGGCTTCTCCTATCGGGATTCCGTGTTCCGTCGGCTGCGGCTGCCCGTGGTTGCGGTCGGTGTGCGGCTTCAGAGGGTTCAGGACCTGTCCCCCCTCCTTGCGGAGCGGGCGCGGACCCAGCCGCAGCTTCCATCAGCAGGGTGCGTGTTCCGCAACCCCTCCCCCGGTCGATCGGCCGGATGGATGATCGACCAGTGCGGCCTCAAGGGGATGCGGATCGGCGATGCCGTGGTCTCGGAACGGCATGCGAATTTCATCTGCAACCTCGGGCGGGCTCGCGCGGCCGAGGTTCTGGAACTGGTTGACGAGGTCCAAGATCGCGTCGGGCGTCGGTTCGGGGTCTGGCTCCGCCTGGAGCTTGAGGTCGTGGGGGAGTGATCTGGGCCGCACGGCTGGGGTGCGTCCTTTGTGCCCTCCTCATCCTGCTCTTCGCTTCTTTCCGCTGGGGCGGATGGTGGCGGGTTGAGGAGGTGTGGGTCTCCTCGACCCGCTACGTCGCCGCCGAACAGTTGACAGGGATTCTGCTCGGTGCTAATGTACTTCGATTACAAACGGGGGGAATACGCGACTGGATTCGATGCGACCCCCGGGTTTTGGAGGCGAAGATCCGGGTTCGCCCGCTGAGGAAGCGGGTGGAAGTGGAGATTAAAGAGAGGGAACCAGCTGTGGAGGTGCGACTGGGGGGCGGGGAGGCGGTGTGGGTGGACGCCGAGGGGGTCATCCTCGAGCCGGGGACGGCACCGGCTGTGGTGGGTGTCCCCCGGGTAGGGGAGCGGGTGGCCCTGGAGGCGGTGCGGGCCGCGCGCGCCGTGGCCCAGCTCCCCCCCGCCGTCCGGGAGAGGTTCCCGACCTTCGATGTTTCGGATCCCACCGATGTCATAGCCAAAGGAGATGGGGCCCCGACCCTCCTCCTGGGGGAGATTAGCCAACTGGGGGACCGTCTTGCTATCCTGGAGGAGTTATGGGAGCGAGGGCTGCTTGCCGAGTACGCCACGGTGGATCTCCGCGTGGGCGACGAGGTGATCCTGAAGCGAAAGAGATGAAGGTGGTGGTTCGATGAGGCGGGAGCGGCTGTTGGTGGGGTTGGATGTCGGGACGACCAAGGTGGCCTGTCTTGTGGCCAACGTGGTCGACGAGTACATCGAGGTCATCGGGTTGGGCACTTCTCCGTCCCGGGGGTTGGAGAAAGGGGTCGTGGTCGACATTGGCCGCACCATTCAGTCCATCCGAAAGGCGGTCGAGGAAGCGGAGAACATGGCCGACGTGCGCGTCCAAAAGGCTTACGTTGGCATCGCGGGGAAGCACATCCGTTCCCTCAACAACTCCGCGACCGTGTCCATCACCCGTCCTGATCGGATCATCACCGCCGAGGACGTGCGGCGGGTGGTGGAGGCAGCGCGGACGATGCCCCTGTCTCCCGATGTCGAGCTCATCCACGTCATCCCCCGGCAGTACATCGTGGACGGGCAGGAGGGGATCACGGATCCGGTGGGGATGACCGGGACCCGCCTCGAGGTGGACGTGCACATCGTCTTGGGCTCGGTGACCGCGGTGCACAACCTCGTGCGGTGTGTCGAGGCGGTGGGGATTGGGATCTCCCAGATCGTGCTCGAACCGCTGGCGTCGGCGATGGCGGTGCTCTCGTCGGCGGAGAAGGAGCTGGGCGTGGTCCTCCTCGACTCGGGGGGGGGGACGACGGACATCTCCGTGTTCCGCGGGGGGGACATCTGGTTCTCAAAGACGATCCCCATCGCTGGTGAGCACATCACGAACGACATCACGGTGGGCCTCCAGACCCCGATCGAGGAGGCCGAGCGGATCAAGAAGCAATACGGGACGTGTCTCGTCGATTCGGTGGCCGATGACGAGAAGATCGAGGTCGCCACGATCGGCGGCGAGAGCATGAAGCAGGTGTCGCGGAAGAAGCTGGCCAAGGTCATCGAGCCCCGGGTGGAGGAGATCCTGGACCTCGCGATGCAGGAGGTCGAGGACGCCGGCTACCGGGACCTTGTCCCCGCGGGCGTGGTGATCACCGGTGGGACGGCGCTTCTGGCCGGCATGGCCGAGTACATCGAGAAACGTTACGGAACTCCTGCCCGCGTGGGGAGTCTCCCCCACGGCATCCACGGGCTGCGGGACATCGTGGAGTCGCCCATCTACGCCACCGGGATCGGGCTCCTCAAGTACGCGGTGGAGACCCGGGATTTCGTGCCCACGAAGCGCGCGCGGGGATCGAGGGGCATGCTGGGAAAGCTGTTCGGGTGGTTCCGCAGCTTCCTGCGGGGGTGAGGGAAGGATGATGGGGGAGAGCCCGGCCAAGATCATGGTGGTGGGGGTGGGGGGGGGGGGGGGCAACGCCGTGAACCGCATGGCCCAGGCTGGGCTGGTCGGCGTTGAGCTTGTGGCGATGAACACCGACGTCCAGGTACTGGGGATGGTGGAGGCCCACCGCCACCTGCAGCTCGGGGGGAAGCGCACCGGTGGGCTGGGAGCAGGGGGGGACCCAGACGTGGGACGGGAGGCGGCAGAGGAATCCCGCGACGAGATCGCTGACCTCCTCGAAGGGCTGGATATGGTGTTCATCACCGCGGGGATGGGCGGGGGGACGGGCACGGGGGGCGCCCCCGTCGTGGCCGAGATCGCCAAGGAACTGGGCATCCTCACCGTGGGGATCGTGACCCGCCCGTTTTCGTTCGAGGGCCTGGGCCGCGCCGAACGGGCGGAGCGGGGCGTGCACCAGCTGTCGAAGAACGTGGATGCGATCATCACCATCTCCAACGACCGCCTCCTCAAAGTAGCCCCTCCCGAGATGCCCCTCACGCGGGCGTTCGAGCTCGTGGACGAGATCCTCCGCCAGGGGGTTCAAGGGGTGACCGAGCTCATCACCGTACCGGGGCTCATCAACCTCGATTTCGCCGACGTCGAGGCGGTGCTGAGGGGGGCTGGAACCGCCCTCATGGGGATCGGCGAGGCCGATGGGGACAACAAGACCCGCGAGGCGGCCCGCCGCTCGATCTCCTCTCCCCTCCTCGACTTCAGCGTCAAGGGCGCCAAGCGAGCGATCCTCAACATCACGGGCGGGGAGGACCTCACCCTGGAGGAGGTCACCGCGGCGGCGAGCGCGATCCAAGAGGCCCTGTCCGACAAGGCCGACCTCATCTTCGGCGCCACCATCCGCGAGGGGATGCAGAAAGCGAGGGTGACCGTGATCGCGACCGGGTTCCCCGTCGGTCAGGGTGGGGAGATCATGGAGGCCGATGAGGAGATCGTCCTCGAGAGGCTCGAGCGGGAGGGGATCCGCGACAATTACGACATCCCCACGTTCCTGCGTCGCTCCCGTCGTCCGGAGGTCCCGTAGGGGAGCCCGCCGCAGGTGGATCAGCCCGCGAAGCGGTGGGTGACGGGGAAGCGACGGCCCATCCCGAACGCCTTCGGCGATACCTTGAGGACGAGGGGGGATTGCCTCCGCTTGTACTCCGAGGTGCGGAGGCGGTGGGCGATGTCCCGAACGATCTCCTCGCCGAACGATCGCGCAGCTTCGTCCCAGGACCGGTTCTCCACGACGAGGGCCCGCACGAGCGGGTCGAGCACCTCGTACGGGGGGAGGTCCTCGTCGTCCCGCTGGTGCGGACGAAGCTCGGCCGATGGCGGGCGGGTGAGGGTTCTCTCCGGGATGATGGTTCGGCCGGCCCGCTCGTTGATGAAGCGGGCGAGCGCATACACCTCGCCCTTGACGAGGTCCCCGATTGGGGCCAGCGCCCCCACGGTGTCCCCGTAGAGCGTGTTGTACCCCAGAGCGAGCTCCGACTTGTTCCCGCAGCACAGGACGACGTGTCCGCTCGCGTTAGACAGGGCCATCCACAGGATCCCCCGGATCCGGGCCTGGAGGTTCTCCTCCACCACCCCCTCCACGGCGACGTGGGGGGACAGGGCGGAGGTGAGGGAGGCAACGATGGGGTCGATCTCGACCTCGATGAGCCGGATCCCCAGAGCTTCTGCCAGCTCCTTTGCTTCCTCCGCGGATTCGGGTGCCGTATACGGGCCAGGGAAGAAGGTGCCCACCACGCGATGGGGGCCGAGGGCCTCGCAGGCCAGCGCCGCCACGACCGCTGAGTCCACGCCCCCCGAGATCCCCACGATCGCCCCCTGGATCCCGTTCTTGTCAAGGTAGTCCCGGATGCCGAAGGCAAGGGCCTGCTGTACGGAGGCGAGCCCATCTTCGTCCGGCGGGGCCACGGGTTCGGCAGCTGTGTCGAACACGTACAAGCCATCGGCGAACCGCGGGGCGGCGAGGAGGAACGCCCCATCCGGGCGGACGGTGAACGATCCTCCGTCGAACACGAGCTCGTCCTGCCCCCCGACGAGGTTGGCGTAGACGAACGGGGCTCCGGACCGCTGCGCCCACCGGCGGGCGAGGGCGTAGCGGAGGGCGGGCTTGCCGCGGAAGTACGGCGAGGCGGAGACGTTGACGAGGAGGTCCACTCCGGCCGCGGCTTGAGCGGCGAGCACCCCTCCCTCGTACCAGAAGTCTTCGCACACCGAGAGCCCGAGGCGCAACCCTTGCCAATCGAGCACGGCTACCTCCGTTCCCGGTGCGAAGTAGCGCTCCTCCTCGAACACGTCGAACGAGGGCAACCGGTGCTTGGCCTGGTGGCCGACAATCCCCCCCCGCGCGAGGAGGAACGCCGCGTTGTAGAGGAGCACATCACCCCCGAATGCCTGGGCGGACGGGTCGGCGACGTTCGCCTCCCTCGGGCCCCCTCGCAGGACGTGGCCGATCACGACCGCGATGTCCCGGCTTGCCGCGACGACCGCGGCGAACTCGCGGTCGGCCGCGTTGAGGAACCCGGTGCGGAGGAGGAGGTCCCGCGCGGGGTACCCGAGGAGGGCGAGCTCAGGTAAAACGACGAGGTCCGCGCGTTGCTCGCGGGCCGCGGCGATCGCGTCCAGGATCAACGCCCGGTTTCCGGGGAGATCCCCCACCGTGGGGTTGATCTGGCCAACGGCGATCCTCACCGGAGCCCGCTCCTGCGGGACGGAAGCTGGGGGTCAGCCATGGGTTGACGCTCGATCGTCCCTCCTTGGGTTCGTCAGGAAATGAGGAGCGCCCTCCTGCCGGGGCTGGGAGGTGAGGCATGCGGTGGGATGGGTAAGCCTCGAGCAGAAGGGCGCGCACTCACACGGGGAGTATACCCGGCCCTCGGCGCCAGGTCGAGCGGTGGGAATTGTCCTCGCTGGGGGGCGATACTGCCTCTCGACCCGTCGTCGGAAGGTGCGATCTGGCCAGTACCAGAGGGTGGTTGAAACCTCACCCTCGACGCGCTGTATAGTACGGAAAGAAGCGGCGCAGGCAAGGGGTCGTCGCCCACATTGCCTCCCGGCCGGAGCTCCGACGCCTCGCACGACCTTCGACCTCTCTTATCCCTTCCATTTGCCCCCCTGCCCTGCCGAGGGGGGTGATGGACCCAACGGATTTCGGTTCACGGACTACGGTTCACAGATCACGGGTGTAGAGAGGGAGGTGCAACGATGCGGTTGAAGCAGATCGGCACAGCGTTGGTTGTGGTGGCTCTTCTCGGCGTTGTCGGGTTCGCCCAGGCACAGACGACCGATTCCCCCGCGAGGTTCACCCTAGCGCTAACCGACGATGAGGGGAGGTTCTTCGCCGGGACGACGGATGACGTCGCGAGGTTCACGTGCACGGTGGACTTCGCAAGCATCACGAAGGTCACGGGCTCGCTGAAGGAGGACACAGAGGTTCTTGCCGCCGTGCCCCTGAAGCTCATGTTCGAGAGCCGGCCGGAGGTCCTGCAGATCCTGGGGATCGGGAACATCGGGGCGTTGTGGGTGAGCGCCGATGGCTTCGATTGGGAGCGAGTTCCGCGGTACACAGTTGACTGGACCGCGTCGGGGGTCTCCATCGACCTGGGAACGGTCGTCGTCACCCCCAAGGTGAGCATCAGGTGCGAGGACATCACCCAGGGGATCAAGCTCTACGGAGAGACCGGCGAGTACGTGCACTTCGTCACTGGGACGTGCACGGCCGAGCTGTGGTACGAGTTTGACCCGATCATCGGGCTCCGGCTGGCAAACAAAGTTCTGGAGCTCCCCCGTCAAGTGCGGCCGGCCGGCACCTGGATCGTGGTGGAGAAGCTCGAGAAGGGCCAGGTTACCCAAACCTACTACCAAAGCGACGGGAGGGTGTGGGTGGAGAAGGAGAGGATCGTGTTCCAGAGGGCCTCGAGCCTGCCGGCGCTGGCGAACCACTGCGAGCACTTCCTCGTCAAGGGCGCCGGTGGGAAGGAGTACATGTACCACTGGTGGCAACCCGACCCGAGTTTGCCGGGCAGGTGGCGAAGCCTCGGCGAGTGGAAGCCGGTGGAGACCGTTGAGGAAGTCCCGCCGCAGGATGAAGGTGGAACCCCCGGGATGGGATGATCCCTGGGGGTTGCGGATCCGGAGGTGAGGCATCGTGCGTCACTTTCTGTTGGGCATTGGGTTAGCAATTGTTTGGGCCCTGGTGGGATGGACGCAGTGCTTAGAGGTGCCTTGTCTGAGCTTCGACGGCCCCTCGGTTACGTTCAAGCTTTGCGTGCCGGTCGCCGGAGGTACGTGCAGCAACGTTCCTAAGCCGCCTCCGGCACCCTCGGACGCCGTCCACTGTTCGGTGTCGGAAGGAACCTCGGGAACGGTGGATCTCACCGTGACGCGCAACGCGCCCGGGGGGTTCGAGGTTCGAGCGGGCGCTCGACACCGATAAACTCGCCAAGCTCCTGGAGCGTCTGGAGGCGAATGAGGTTTGGCTGTTCCTGCCCAAGGTCACCTTCACCTCGGGGGTTCTCGCTCGGCCGGACCCTGGCCGAGTTGGGGATGCGCGACGCGTTCTCATCTCTGCGCGCCGACTTCTCAGGGATGACCGGAAGGCGCGACCTTCGCATCGATGATGTTTTCCACAAGGCGTTTGTGGCTGTGGACGAGACGGGGACCAAGACAGCGGCAGCTACGCGGTGACGGTGGTGATCCCCATCGGGCTCTTGCCTGAGCCTCGCCCGCCCATCGAGGTACGGGTGGATCGGCGGTTCCTGTTCCTCATCCGCGACGTGGAGACGGGAACGACCCTGTTCCTCGGCCGGGTCCTCGACCCCAGGGGTTGACGCGGGGGCGCCCCGCCGGGGATCTCGTAATCCCCCAAGCAGGCGAAACCGGCCGACGGGAAGAGCTGTATATTGGCTGTCGAGGGGCATGAGGCACGTGCGGGCGTGGCCTCCCATGGCGATCGCCTGCGTTGTGGAAACCGTACCCCATGGTGCTGTCCACCGCTCGCCCGGTCAGCCTGCCACCCTCCTCTCCGCCGTGTGACGCCGTCCTCGCGCCGGTGCCCCTCAGGGGGTGGGAATTATGTTGCGCAGATCAGTTCAGGTTCTCGGGCTTATCGTCTTGGGGGCGGCGCTAGGCTGGGGCCAGACCTACGGGCCAGGGGAGATCTACTACGGCGGGATTCGTCTCCAGTTCTTCGGGCGGCTCGTCACCGCGGGGACGTGCGCCCAGCCGACCCAGCCGGGCCCGGGCATCACCGAGGTCCGCTGCCAAGTAACAGAGGGAAGCTCGGGAACACTCGAGCTCACAGCCACGCGTACCCCAGCCGGGGCGGTGAACATCCGGATCGAGGCGGTCCCAAGCGGATGGCCTGGCTCCCTGTGGATCCAGCACCTGGGCCAGTGGGTGGACTCCCGGAACCCCGTGGCCTCGGCCTGGGGGACGGTCACGGCCCAGTACCGGTTCACCGTGCCCGCGGGGAGCGCCGGCGGCCAGTTTACCCTGCGGTTCAAGGCCTGGACGGCCGGGGTGGTGGGCGAGCTCGAGCTCCGGGTGGTCCTGGACGTCGTGCGGGCCACGACCCCGACCGAACCGACAGTCCCCCCGAGCTACGGCCCGTTCATGGGGACCACGGATGCCTCGGGGCGGTTTGAGGTCCCGATCCCAAGCCTCCCCAACACGAGCGTGACCGGGACGCTCACCGAGTGCACGGTGCGTGTCCTGCCCCGGGCCCAGGTGTCGGTGACCCTCGTCCCCAAGCTGGGGGTGACCACCATCTCCCGCGCAGACCAGATCGGCGCAGTGCGGGTCTCCTCCCCGGGGTACAGCGAGGTTGAGACCAGCCGGCTCCAGCTCGCCTCGTCGATGGACATGTTCGGTCGGGTATCCACGACAGTGGATGTGGGCACGGTGTGCTTGCGGCCCACGGGGCCGGCGACGCCCCCTCCGCCTGCGTACGGGCCAATCACCGGGACGACCGATGCCGAGGGCAGGTTCACCGGAACGCTAGCTCCGGGTGTCACGGTGACCGGCCGGCTCACCGAGTGCACGGTGAAACCGCTCCCCAGCAAGGAGTTCACATTGACCCCGGTGCCCAAGGGCGAGGTGATCGCCTCCCCGGAGGACATCGCTGGGTTCACGTTCTCCGTTCCCGGCTACGCCGAGACCACGCTGACCCAGTTCTCCACGCTCTCCCTGTTGGGGTGGACGAGCTACATCCTGGGCGACGTGTGTCTTGTTCCGCCGTGCACTTTGATCATCCGAGGCAGAGTGGACGACGGAGGGCCGCACGGCGCCCCGGCATATCCGGTTTCCAAGAGCAAGGTATGGCTGTTCGTCCTAGAAGAAGGGGACCACCTCCCGCTTGCTCCGTTGAGCGACCTTGCGCGGCAGCCGACCGCGGAGACGAGCACGAACCACACGGACGAGCGCTCCTTCGACGGGACCGAGTTCCGAAGGGTTGAGGAGGCGAGGTACGAGTTTCGGCTCCAGTGGACCAAGCCCTGTCCGCCTCGGATCGTGGTCGTGTCCCTCCTCTGTTACGACGAGCAGGACCTCATGGCGGTGAGCTCGGAGAACCTACTCGGCGGCCGCTTGGTCCCCGTCTACCTTGCGAAGGTGGTCAGCGTATCCGGGGACCCGTATCTGCCGCACTATGGGACCGCAAGCGCAGTCTGGCAGAAGACAGGGCCCAACGAGTACATAGCCACCGTGGACTTCTCCTATGGGCGTGATCCGTTGGCCGGGGACTCGACGCGGGTGATCGGCGTGGCGGGGAGGGAGATGTCGGAGGAATGGGATCGGAAGGGCGTGGATCCCGACGTCTTCATGCGCAACTGCGCCCACTTCTACTTCTACAGCTACAAGGCGATGCGGTACTTCGAGCACCTGGGCTCGCGGCTCGGCGTGGGGCTTAAGCCGGTCGCCGTCAGCATGTTCGCTGCAGACGGCCGTGGCGATCCGGGCACATCCTGTAGTCCGGGAGATGTTCCCTTTGGACGTTTGGCAGGGGGACCGCAGGTAGTGGCCGACGCGAGGGCGTTCATCAGTGCCCCCGATAGCACGGAGCCCACGTGGGGAGGAGAGAAGCCAGACAACTCGATCTGGCACGAACTGGGGCACTACTGGTGGCTCCAGATCTATGGTTCTTTCACGCCGTACGCAGTAGCGACAGATGAGAACCACGGTGGGTACGCCAACTCCAACACGTCAGATTCCGTTGCAGAGGGCTTCGCCGAGTTCACGTCCATGCTCACCGCCGAGCACTATGGGGATCACGGGGCGTTCAGGTATAGAGTCGGGGGAAACAACCATAACCTAGAGGTCGATCTCCAGCTGTGGGGCCCTGACCGGGAGGAGTATGCGATTGCGGGCCTTCTCTGGGATCTCCACGATGGCGGCGGCCTCGAACCGAAACCGCTTGGGACCATCTCCACTGTGATCGCAACCAGGGATCATGTCAGCCTAAGTGATGTTGAGATCTTCGGGATCTTCGTTGACAGCAAACCCACGACGCTGAAGGGCTTCCACGACGCCTTCATGGCCATCCCGCCCTACGGAACCACCGACACGGATTGGGATGGAGTGCCTGACGTGCGCGAGCTCTTCGTCGCGCACGGAGCGTTTGAGGACATCCGCCCCACGAACCAGAAATGGGACGGTGGGGATGAGATCATCGGATTCGGCGGCATGGCTGGGCGGCCGAAGTCCCCTCCTCTTGCCCAGGCTTACCTGCTGATCCGACTTGTGGACTCGGCTGGCCGTGCCGTCCCTGTTGACCAAGCCACGATGCGCGTGGAGATGAGATTTGCCGATCCGTTTGCCTACTACGACTACCAAGACGAGCGGCCGTTGTGGTCCGAGCGGGTCTACTTCGTGATGCCCACGAACTTCTACCAGGTCAGCGCGTTCATCACTGTAGAGGTCCCCGGCGTCGGGCGAAGCGCGCCCTTGGAGATCACCGCCCAGCAGTACTGGGAGCTCTTCCAGCAGGCGGGCGAGGCCGGATTGGACTACCTGTTTGAGCACACGTTTGTCCTGGGAGGTTGAGCTCAGGGGAAGAGGATCCGGCGGCGTCTCCGGGAAGGAGCTGGTTAGGCTCGCTGCCATCCGGGCACCGGCGGGGACGGTCAACCTCCGCGCCGACTCGCTTCCCTCCGCCTGGCCCGCCTGTCCCACCCGCTCCAGTTGGGGAAGTGTGACCGGTTCTTACGCGTTCACCGTCCCCGCGGGGCGGAGGTTCGCGCTTTGCTTCCAGGCGTGGGCCGCCGGGGTCCCCACCGAGGTCGAG
>JACIWJ010000044.1 GCA_014361015.1 Candidatus Bipolaricaulota bacterium
CGGCCCGGCATCTTTTGGGTCGGGGTCAACGATCGCGTGACCGACCTGTTCGAGGGGCAGTGGCCGCTCCCCCACGGGGTGAGCTACAACGCCTACCTCGTGGTCGGGGAGCGGGTCGCCCTCGTCGACTCGGTGAAGGGGGCGTTTGCGGAGGAACTCCTCGCGCACATCGCCCGGATCGTGGACCCCGTCCGGATCGACCACCTCGTCGTTAACCACATGGAGCCGGACCACTCGGGGACGCTTCCCCTCCTCCGGCGGGTCGCCCCCCGGGCCGAGGTCCTCGCCACGAAGGCCGCGCTGCCCCTTCTCGACGCGCTGTACGGGATCCGGGATCGGGTGCGGGCGGTGAGCGATGGGGAGACGCTCGACCTGGGTGGAAAGCGCCTCTCGTTCCACGCGATCCCGTTCGTCCACTGGCCGGAGACGATGGCGACCTACGAGGAGACGGAGCGCGTCCTGTTCCCCTGCGATGCATTCGGGGGGTTCGGGGCCCTCGACGGGGTCCTGTTCGACGACGAGGCGGACCTCGCCCACTACGAGGCGGAGGCGGTCCGCTACTACGCGAACATCGTCGGCGCGGTGTCGAAGCCCGTGCTCCGGGCGATCGACAAGCTCGGGGGCCTCCCGATCGAGGTGATCGCCCCGTCCCACGGCCTCGTGTGGCGGCGGGAGCCGGGGCGGATCGTCGACCTCTACGCGAGGCTGGCCCGGATGGACGGGGAGCCGGCGGTGACCGTGGTCTACGGCTCGATGTACGACCACACCCGGCGGATGGCGGACGCGGTGGCGCGCGGGGTCCGGGAGGCCGGAGTGCTGGTCAAGATCGTGGACGCGGCCCGGGTCCACCCGAGCGCCGTCCTCGCCGAGGTCTGGCGCCGGAAGGGGCTGATCGTCGGTTCCCCGACGTACGATTCGGGGATCTTCCCCGCGGTCGAGCACGCGCTGCGCCTGGTGGTGCGCAAGAGGCTCGCGAACCGCGTGGTGGGGTTGTTCGGCTCGCTCGGCTGGCAGGGGGGAGCGGTGCGAAACATGGCCGACGAGATCGCCCCCGTGGGCTGGGACCTCGTGGACCAGGTGGAGTTCAGGGGCGCGCCGCGCGCCGACGACCTCGCCCGGGGGGAGGCGCTCGGGCGGGCGGTGGCGGAGCGGGTGCGGGGGTAGCCGTGGCCAAGCGGTTGGCGGTGGTCGACGTCGAGCGGTGCGTGGACTGCCTTCTCTGCGCCCAGGCCTGCGCCCGGCGGTTCGGGGAGGGGGGCCTTGCCCGGTCGGCGATCGCCGTCCGCTCCGCGGGCGGGGTCGAGCGGGGGTTCGTCGTCGTCGTGTGCCGGGCGTGCGACGACCCGCCGTGCCTCCACGCCTGCCCGGTGGGGGCGATCGAGAAGGGCCCGGTGGGGGTGAGGGTCGTCCTCGACCGGTGCATCGGGTGCAAGGCGTGTGTCGCGGCGTGCACGATCGGGGCCGTCGGGTGGGACGAGGAGGGGGGCAAACCCGTGATCTGCGTCCACTGCGGCCTGTGTGCTCGGTTCTGCCCGTACGGGGTCCTCGCCCTGGAGGAGGTGGAAGGTGGATAGGCTCCTCCCGCGGGTCCTCCGGGTGGACCTGACGCGAAAGCGTTCCTGGGTCGAGGAGCGACCGGATCTGTTCCGGGATCGGCTCGGCGGGACCGGGGCCGCGATCGAGCTCCTCCACGAGCTGTGCCCCCCTGGCGCGGACCCCCTGGGCCCGGAGAACCCGATCGTCTTCGCGGTGGGCGCGCTGTCGGCCCTCTACCCGCTCGCCTCGAAGACGGTCGCCCTGTTCAAGTCCCCCCACACCGGGAACCTCGGGGAATCCCACTGCGGGGGACGGACCGCGTTCGCGCTCCGCCTGGCGGGCTACGGGGCCCTCGTCGTCGAGGGCCGGAGCGATGTCCCGGTCTACCTCTCGATCCACGACGGCGGGGTCCGGTTCCGCGACGCGCGCACCCTGTGGGGGATGGGCTCCTCGGTCACGGTGGGCCGAATCCTGCGCGACGTGGAGCCGGGCTCGGGCCACCGCACGATCCTCCGCATCGGCCGGGCCGGGGAGCGGGGGGTGACCTACGCCGCGGCGATCGCCGAGACGTACCGCCACTTCGGCCGCCTCGGGCTGGGGGCAGTGCTAGGGAGCAAGAACCTGAAGGCGATCGTCCTCTCGGGGAGGGGGGCGATCCCCGTCGCCGAGATGGGCCGCTACCAGAAGCTGTACCGCGAGCTCCACGAGCGGGCGGTGCGCTCCGATCTCATGACGAAGTACCACGAGCTGGGGACGGCCCAGAACGTGGGGCCGCTGAACGAGATGGGGGCGCTCCCTGTGCGGAACCTCCAGGCGACGCGGTACCCCGAGGAGCCGGCGTTCTCCGGGGAGAGGCTCGCCCAAGGGTACCTCGGCCGGCGGCTCGCCTGCGCGGGGTGCCCGGTGGCGTGCATCCACCTCGCGGCGCTGCGCGAACCTCATCCCGCGGAACCCTACTTCTACAAGACGACGTTCGTCTCCTACGACCACGAGCCCCTGTACGCCCTGGGGGCGATGCTCGGGGTGGAGGAGGCCGCGGGCGTCCTGAAGCTGATCGATGCCGTGGGGCACGTGGGCTTGGACGCGATGACCGCCGGGGTCGTCCTCGCCTGGGCCACGGAGGCGTTCGAGAGGGGGCTGATCTCGGAGGCGGAGACGGGGGGCGTCCGGCCGCGGTGGGGCGACGTCGCCGTCTACGGGGAGATGATCGGCCGGATCGCGGACCGGGAGTCGGAGTTCTACCGGGTCCTCGGGGAAGGGGTCCGCGCCGCGGCGGAGCGGTACGGGGGAGCGGAGTTCGCCCTCCACTTCGGGGGGAACGAGATGCCGGGTTACCACACCGGACCCGGTGCTTTCCTCACCTACCTCTCGGGGGCCCGCCACTCCCACCTCGACTCGGCCGGGTACGCCGTGGACCAGGACCTCCTCCGCCGGGGCGAGGAGATCCCCCCCGCGGACCTCGCCCGGCGGCTCCTCGCCGAGGAGGCGCGGCGGCAGGTGTTGTCGTCCCTCGTGATCTGTTTCTTCGCCCGCGGGCTCTACGACTTCCCCACGATCGCGGCGTGCCTGGGAGCGCTCGGGGACGACTGGGACGAAGGGCGGCTCCGGAACCTGGGGGCGGAGATCCTGCGGCGGAAGCACGCGTTCAAGGTCCGGGAGGGGTTCCGCCTCGCGACGCTCCCCATCCCCGAGCGGGCCGTGACCACGCCCGCCCCGGGCGGGGCGGTGAACGGGACGTACCTGCGCCGGGCGTTGGCGGAGATGGAGCGGTGGTTGGAGGGGAGCGATGAGCTGGAGGGATAGGCTCAGGAGGGAGTTCTTCGAGGCCGACCGGGAGTTCGTGGACGAGGTCCTCCCCGTGGGGTCGGTGGACCGGGCCGCGTTTGGGCTCCTCGCCGACGCCACGCGGTACGTGCTCGTGGAGGAGGCCGGCGAGGTCCACCTCCGGGCGGAGATCGCCGCCCAGGGGGAGGTGCTCGCCTCGCTCGCCCGGGCGGGGACGGCGGTGAAGCCGACCGATGCCGAGGAGGCGGTCGCTCGGTTCGCCGCCCTGTGGGAGGCGAAGGCCCGCGGCCGCGGGACGTGGGAGGGGGCGGTGGCCCAGGCCCGTCAGGACGGGGAGGTCGAACCGGGGCCGCGTCGCCCGCCTCCCGAGACGCGAAGATCTGTCTGGGGGAGGTTGTTCGGCCACCGACCCCCAGGGTCCGCCCGGTGAGGTTGCCCCGGTCGGTGAGGGTCCCGTATGATGTTCGCCGAAGGAGGACACCATGAAAGGGAACGAGAAGATCATCGCTGCCCTCAACGAGCGGCTGTCCGAGGAGCTGGGGGCCACACTCCAGTACATGCTCCACGCCGAGATGTGCGCTGATTGGGGGTACGGCAAGCTCCACGAGGTCCTCGAGAAGCGTGGCATCACCGAGATGGGTCACTGGGAGAAGCTCGTGGAGCGGATCCTCTTCCTCGAGGGGAAGCCCATCGTCACGAAGCTCGGCCCGGTCAAGATCGGGGAGGACATCGTCAAGATCCATCGCTCGGACCTCCAAGCGGAGTACGACGCGGTGAAGGCGTACAACGAGACGATCCAGCTCGCTGCCAAGCTGGGGGACAACGCGACGAAGGTCCTCCTCGAGGGGATCCTCAAGGACGAGGAGGATCACGTGGATTGGATCGAGACCCAGCTGGGCCTCATCGACCAGCTCGGCCTGGAGAACTACCTCAGCGAGCAGGCGGGGTAGGAGGGGCCGGAGGACCTATGGAAAAACCGGGTTTCCGCCCGGCAAAAGAGTAAGTACGACAATCCCCCCCCCTTGTCAAGGGGGCAGTGGCGCGATCGGGGCGAAGACGCCAGAGCGGCTAGCGGAAGAGGGTCAAGGAGGCGTGGATGGTCAAGGTGGGAGGCCGGGCGCCCGCGTTCTCTCTGGTGGACACCGAGCGGCGGCCGGTGAAGCTTGCCGATTTCGTGGGGAAGCCGGTGGTGCTCGCGTTCTACCCGGGCGCGTTCACCAAGGTCTGTCAAAGGGAGCTGTGCGCGTTCCGGGACATGCTCGCCAACCTCGAGGCGCTCGACGCCCAGGTGGTGGGGATCAGCGTGGACAGTCCGTGGGCGAACGGGGCGTTCGCCGCCGCGAACCGGATCGAGTTCCCGCTCCTGTCCGACTACAGCCGGGCCGTGTCCCGCCAGTACGGGGGGGTGCACGAGGACTTTGCCGGGCTCCCCGGCTACGCCGTCGCCAAGCGGGCGGTGTTCGTGGTGGACGGAGCGGGGATCGTCCGCTACGCGTGGGTCAGCGACGACCCCGGGGTCGAACCCCCCTACGCCGCGGTCGAGTCCGCCCTGCGCGCGATTCAGGGATGAACGTCACGGTGAGGATCGCCGGGGCGGCCGGTCAGGGCGTGCAGACCCTGGGCGACATCCTCGCCCGGAGCGTTTTTCGAACTGGGCTCTACCTCCACGGGGAGATGAGCTATCACTCCCGGATCCGGGGTGGGGAGAACGCGTTCACCCTTCGGATCGGGGACTCGCCGGTGCTGGCGACGGAGACCAAGGCCGATCTCCTCGTAGCCCTCAACGCGGAGATGCTCGTGCTCTACCGGCCCGCGGTGCGCGAGGGGGGCGTGGTCCTCACGGACGAGGGCGTTGGGGAGCCCGGTGACGGTGCAGTGCGCCTGCCCGCGGGGCGTCTCGCCCGGGACGAGCTCAAGCTCCCGATCGCGGCCGGGGTGGTCCTCCTCGGCGCGGCCGCGCGCCTCCTCGGGTTGGAGCAGGAGCGGGTCTCCAACGCGATTCGCTCCGCGTTCGGGGACAGGGCGGAACCCAACCTGCGGGCGCTGGCCCTCGGCTACGACCAGGTCCCCGATCGCCGGTGGCGGCTCCCCCCTCCCCAGTTCCAGGCCGGGGAGGCGATGCTCCTCACCGGCGGCCAGGCGGTCGGGGCGGGGGCGATCGCCGCCGGGTGCCGGTTCCTCGCCGCCTACCCGATGACCCCTGGGACCCCGGTGATGGAGTTTCTCGCCGGCCACGCCGCCCGGTACGGGATCCTCGTCGAGCAGGCCGAGGACGAGATCGCGGCGATCAACATGGCCCTCGGTGCCTCCTACGCCGGGGCGCGGGCCCTCGTCACCACCTCGGGGGGCGGGTTCGCGCTGATGGTCGAGGGGCTGTCCCTGGCGGGGATGATCGAGACCCCAGTCGTGGTCCACCTCGGCCAGCGGCCCGGTCCGGCCACCGGTCTCCCCACCCGGACGGGGCAGGAGAACCTCCTGTTCGCCCTCCACGCCGGGCACGGGGAGTTTCCCCGCTACCTCGTCGCCCCCACCGACCCCGCCGATGCGTTCTACCTCACGATGAAGGCGTTCGAGGTCGCGGAGAAGCACCAGGTTCCGGCGATCGTCCTCACGGACCAGTTCCTGGTGGACTCGTACGCCGTCGTCCCCGCGCTCGACCCGGCCCGCGTGCCGGTGCGTGACCACCTCCTTCCCGTGGAGGAGCTGAATCGGATGGGCCGCTACGAGCGGTTCGCCGTCACGGAGTCGGGGATCTCCCCCCGCGCCCTCCCCGGGGTGTCGGAGAAGCTCGTCCTCGTGGACTCCGACGAGCACGACGCCTACGGCCGGATCACGGAGGACCTCGCGATCCGGCGGGCGATGGTCGAGAAGCGGCTGCGAAAGGCGGATGGGATGAGGGAGGAGATCTCCCCACCCGAGATCTACCCCGCGGGATCGCTGCGCGGGAAGCGCGTCCTCCTCGGGTGGGGCTCGACGTACGGCGCGATCCGCGAGGCCGTAGAGAAGCTCGGCGACGGGTACGCTCACGTCCACCTCCGCGAGCTGTGGCCCTTGCGGACGGAGGAGCTCCGGCGGGTGTGGGCGGAGGCCGAGGAAGTGGTGCTGGTCGAGGGGACGGCCACCGGACAACTGGGGGCCCTCATCGCCGGCGAGACGGGCCTCCGGCCGCACCGGTTCGTCCCCCGCTACGATGGCCGGCCGTTCACCGCCGAAGACATCATCGCGGAGGTGGAACGTTGAACGAGGAACGGTACCTCGCCGAGGTGGACCTCGCCTGGTGCCCGGGGTGCGGGAACTTCGCGATCCGCAAGTCCCTCGCCCGCGCGCTCGCTCAGCTCGACCTTCCGCCCCACAAGGTGGTCCTCGTGACGGGGATCGGCCAGGCGGCGAAGATCGCCCACTACGTGAACGCGAACGGGTTCAACGGCCTCCACGGCCGGACGGTCGCCGCCGCGGCGGGGATCAAGCTCGCGCGCCCCGACCTCACCGTGATCGCCGAGTCCGGGGACGGCGACCTGTACGGGGAGGGGGGGAACCACCTCCTCCACAACATCCGCCGCAACGTGGACCTCACCGTGATCGCCCACGACAACCGCGTGTACGGGCTCACCAAGGGCCAGGCCTCGCCCACCGCCCCCCGCGGGTACCGGACCCGGGCCCAGCCCGCCGGGTCCCCGTCGGCCGCCCTGAAGCCGCTCGCCCTGGCAGTGGCCCTCGACGCCCCGTTCGTGGCCCAGGCGTTCTCGGGGGAGATCGAGCGCACCGCGGATGTGATCGCCCAGGCGATTCGGCACAAGGGGTTCTCCCTCGTGAACGTCCTCCACCCCTGTCCCACCTGGAACCGGATCCAGACCTTCGCCTGGTACTGGGAGCGCCTCGTCCACCTCGAGGAGCGGGGGCACGATCCCAGCGACCGCGCGGCGGCGTTCGCCGTGGCGACCGGCAGTGGGGAGGAGATTCCGATCGGCGTTGTCTACCGGACGGACCGGCCGACGTTCGCCGACGGGCACCCGGTGTTGGCCGGGGATCCGCTCGGACTGCGGGCTCTTCCCGCGCCGAACGAAGTCCGGCCCCTCCTCGCCGAGTTCGCCTAGCGCACCCAGGGCGGACCTCCCGCCCACCGCCAAGTGGGCAAGGCGGACGGGGGGCCAGCCTCCGGCGACGACCGGACAGTGGCGGATCGCTCGCAGTTACGCTTCTAGAGGGCGATCTCGTGGTACGCGCCCGCGCACGGGGGGCCGGCGCGGTAGAGCAGGCAGCGGGCGTGGAGGTCCATCACCACCGACAGACACGTTCGGTAGTTGAGATCCGGTGAAAACAACGGGCTCTCGTGCCGGCACACGGAGTCGGGGTAGCCCTCGTGGTCCCGCAGGGCATCTTGGACCACGCCTGCGGAAAGCGGCCCTTGCCGCGCGGCCTGGGCGAGGCGTGCGGCCAGTCGCTCCTGGCGGAGGGCGGTCGAGGGGTGCTCCTCGGCGAGGGGCTCCCGCACCCCCAGCCGCTCGGGATGGAGAAAGTGGTTGGCGTGAACGAGGATCCCCGCCTCCGGCGCCACGCGGGACGTCCCGCTCGGCGCCCGTTCCAGGGCCACTGCCCTCCCGCTCTTCCCCTCTCCGACGAGGAAGTTCGCCGATCCCGGCGATCCCCCTTCCTCGACCGCCGCGATCGCCCGCTCGAGGCTGGGGGAACACAGGATCCTCCACGCCCGGACGTGGAACGGGATCCCGTCCCCATCCCAGCGGTCGAGGTGGGAGAGGAGCCCGTTCACAACGAGGCCTATCCCAGCGGAATTGAGGCCGATCTTCCCCCCGACGATCCCCGCCTCGGTGAACGCGAGCACGGTGAGGCCGTCCCACTGCACTCTCAGCCACAGGCCCTCCACCTCGGGGAACCAGTCCCAATTCTCTGCGAGGAGGACGCGCTCCCCCTGCGTTATCTCCGGGAGGAGGCCGCACGTCGTGCATGCCGTGGCCAAGCCGTGGGCAACGAAGCCCGCGTAGAAAAGCTCGTAGCGGGCGTTGAGGGCCGCGAGGTCGAGGAGGGGGAACCCGGAGCCGGCGGCGACGCCCGCGACCATCGCTGCGTGGGGAGGATCGAGTTCCTTCACCCGCTCCAGCCAGGCCCTGGCGCGGTGGCGGACCTCCTTCCGCCCAAGACCGATCTCGTCTCTGTAGCGGCGGAAGTAGAGGGCGAGGTTTCTCGCGATGGCGCCCCGCGCCCCTTGGCCGTGGGCGTACCCGATCGCGTGCGGGTGGCCACCGAGGTCGAGGATCGGGAGCACGCCAGTCACGGGAGGCTGCCCCGCCCTGACCTGTCCCTACTTCGGCAGGGCCGCGGGGGCGAGGACGAGCAGGGCTCGCGCCGTCTGGGTGAGGGGGGTCAGGGTGTGGGGCGTGCCGGGGGGGATGTGAACTGTTTCCCGTTTCGCCGGGGTGCGTTCCTCGCTGCCGATCTCCAGCTTCACCTTCCCCGCGAGAACGGTCACCCACGCATGGCTGGCCTCGTGGACGAGCGTTGGGGGGGCGGTCTTCGCCCCACCGCGAGGCCGCAGGTCGAGCACCTGGAGCTCGCCATCCGCGCTGCGGTGGACCTCCCGTATTTCCCATCTCCCATGGGTCCACGTTCGCACCGCCACCTGGGCTACGGCCGCGGCTGCTCTCTTCTGCGCGGTCTTGATCTCCTTGTTCGCCTCGGCCACCGCCTGGGTGTAATCCTGGTGAGAGATTTTCCCGGTGGCGACAAGTTTTTCCACGATCAAGTCCTCCAGCGTGGGCAGCGAGAGCGCCGCCCGGAGGGCGGAGTTTCCGATCTCCTTCACCGTGATCCCGGTCGCCTTCTTTCGGGCCTTGAGGGCCCTGTGAACGTCGTCGTCAAGCACAAGATGTTGGATCCTCACGTTCTTCTCCTCCGAACCAGGCTCCTCCTCTGAGCTCCCTCGGGCCTCTCAGCCCCGAGGGGGTTCCCCGGGGGCCATGCTCTCCGCAGTCTCCGGAAGGGGCTCCTGGGGCGGCAGCCTGGGGCCAAGGCCCTGATCGTACACCGTGTCGGCTTCCTCGGCCAGGCGCTCGGCCGCGGCGGGGGGAGGGGGCCCAAGGAGGACGACGAACTCCCCGCGGATCTGCTCCCGGTGGGCGAACTCCCGGTGGACCTCTGCTGCCGTCCCGCGCACGAACTCCTCGTGAACCTTCGTCAGCTCGCGGGCGACGACGGTGGGACGGGGGCCGTAGAGCTCGGCCAAGATTTCCAGCGTTCCCCGGATGCGGTGGGGGGACTCGTAGAATGCGGTGGTGTAGGGGACCGTACGCAGCGCGGCGAGGGCCTTGCGCCGGGGCCCAGCTTGGCGGGGGAGATGGCCCAGGAACAGGAACCGGTCCATGGGAAGCCCGGACGCGACGAGGGCGGCGAGCAGCGCGCTCGGGCCGGGGATGGGGACGACGGGGATTCCCTCCGCCACGCACGCCCGCACCAAGGGGTAGCCGGGGTCGGAGAGGAGGGGGGTCCCCGCGTCCGAGACGAGGGCGAGCGTCTTCCCCTGGCGGAGGAGGGCGAGCACCCGTTGGGTCCGTGGTCCCTCTGCTCCTTGGTACAGACTGGGGGCGAACGGGGTGTGGATGCCGTGGTGGGCGAGGAGCTTCCGCGTGCGGCGCGCGTCCTCCCCGACGATGAAGTCGACCTCGCGCAGGACCCGCAGCGCGCGCAGGGTGATGTCGTCGAGGTTTCCGATCGGGGTCGAGCACACGTAGAGCGTCCCCACCATGGCGGGATTATCCAGGGATGGCCTGTACCTGCCCAGTTGGCGACGGCGGACCGGCGCCGCCGCCGTGGGGGAGGATCGCGGGGCCGACGCAAGAGAAGGGTTGCACCCCTGACGGAAACGGGCTAACGTCCGCTTGTGGACGAGCATCTGCGCGATCTGCGCCAGCGGATGGCCCGCCTCGGCCAGGGCATCGGCGTCGACGCCCTCCGCGAGCAGGTGACGAGGATCGAGGCGGAGATGGCCGGGCCGGGTTTCTGGGACGACCGCGCCGCCGCTCAAGCTCGGGTGCGGGAGCTGGAGGTGGCCAAGGATCGCCTCGCGGAGTACGAGCGCCTCGCGACCGCCCTCGATGAGGTCGAGGTCCTCCTCGAGCTCGCGGACGAGGAGGGCGACGAGGGAACGCGGGCCGAGGCCGAGGCGGCGCTGGCCAAGCTGGCTGAGGATCTTGAACGGGTGAGAATTCAGCTCCTCCTGTCCGGGCCCTACGATGGAAGCGACTGCTTCCTCGCCCTCAACGCCGGGGCCGGTGGCACGGACGCCCAGGACTGGACGGAGATGCTCCTCCGCATGTACACGCGGTTCTGCGAGCGGGCGGGGTTCGCGGTGCGGCTGGTGGACGAGACCCCGGGCGAGGAGGCCGGCCTGAAGTCCGCCACCCTCGAGGTTAAGGGCCGGAACGCGTTCGGCCTCCTCCGCGGGGAGACCGGGGTCCACCGGTTGGTGCGGATCTCTCCGTTTGACTCCGCGGCCCGGCGCCACACGTCGTTCGCCTCGGTCACGGCCACGCCGATCGTCCCCGAGGACGACCTCGTGATCTCCGAGGACGACCTCAGGATCGACTCGTTCCGCGCCGGGGGGCCGGGCGGGCAGCACATGCAGAAGAACGAGACCGCGATCCGGATCACCCACCTCCCGACCGGGATCGTGGTCGGGTGCCAGAACGAACGGTCCCAGCTCCAGAACAAGCTCACCGCGATGCGGATGCTGCGGGCGAAGCTTCGGGCCCTGATGGAGCAGGAGCAGGCGCGGAAGCTGGACGAGCTGCGCGGGGAACTGGCGGACATTGAGTGGGGGCACCAGATCCGATCCTACGTCCTGCAGCCGTATCAACTGGTGAAGGACCACCGCACCGAGGTCGAGGTGGGGAACGTCCAGGCCGTGCTCGACGGCGAGCTGTGGCCGTTCATCTGGGCATCGCTTGAGGCGGGACAGGCTTCGCAGAAGGCTTAGCTCGTCTGGGGCCTCCCCTTGAGAGCATCGCCCCCCCGGAGGGAGAGCGTGGCACGCACCTCGAGTTCCCCCCTGCCCCGCGGGTCCAAGGCGTAGCGCACCGCACGCCGCGCGACGTCAGTGGAATGCCCACTCCGCGGACGGGTACGGCCAAGCTTCGCCCGGTGCTGAGGCTGATCCAGGCATTGGCCACGAAGCCCGCCCAGGGTGAGCCCCGCTTGCGGCTCCGCAGGCGCTCCTCGTCCCAGGCGTACTGCCGGACCTCGTCCCGTGGGCCGCTCCGGTTAGGCTCAAGCGTCATTCCTGCACGAGCAGGGTGAACGCGTAGGGCTGGCCGAACGCGTCCACTGCGAACCCTCCCGCCGGACGGGGTCTAGCCGAGGCCCAGCTGCCACGTGTATTCCCCCGGGGGCCGTTTCACGGGATCGATCGGTGTCTGGGAACAGGACGCCCCCCCACTGAGTCACAACTTGTGAACCTACCTCTAGAGGGCTAGGACCGGGGGGAAGTGCACCTCTCCGCCATCAACCCTCACCCGCCACCACTCGTGCCAGGGCCCAGAGAAGGTCGAGCACGTTCGCCATTCGTGCACCGTACTCGTAGCGATAGCATCCAAAGCCATCGAGTATCGTGCTTGGCTCGAGGCCAACAAACCGGATGGTTCGCTCGTGGTCGATGATCAGAGGTCCTGGACACCCGTAGTAGAGCTGGGCGATCTTCCCATCCTGGTCCCAGACGATCTCCCAAAATGGTGCGAACTTGTCAAGCCAGGCCGCTTGTGGTAGCTCCGGATCAGTGATGACCATGACGAGGGCGACCTTGGACCGGTATTCCTCAACGCCTGCTACGCTCTCACCAAACCTCCTGAGTTCCTCACACACGTCCCTCGAAGGACAGCCGGGGCAATCACGAAGCTCTCCCATGCCCGCGGCGCAGAGGCGTGGGGAGATGAGAACAACAACCGTCGCTTGGGCGCTCAGCTGGGACAAGGTGACCTCGTGGCCGTCCAGGGTTTGGGCGTTGAAGTCAGGCGCGGGCCAACCCGGAGCAAACACCGGCCGATTGCACAAGGATTGCTCAACCCGTTCTACCCGGACCCGTCGGCCGCTTGGGCTCACCTCGGCAAGGGCGTAGCATTGGGCACCGATCGCGAACGTCTCTCCCGGAAGGAACGTCTCATATGGACAGGAGGGACAAAGCCGGCCATCGCCGTCATTGTCTACAAGGACACCAGTATGTTCGATGTCGTCGTATCGACCGTCACCATTGGTGTCGTAGATGCCGTACAAGAGCGTCCTCCCCTCGACATCCAGTAGCCCCTGCTGGAATCCTCCAGAACGTGCGTAAAGGGAGTACGGGGAGAGATGCCCGGACACGGGCATAATGATGGGGTCCCAACTGTAATCGGGCGCCGCGCTGAGGCGGATCGAATAGGGGAGATGCCCTTCTGCACCGTAGTCGACGAGAACCGTGTACTGCCAAACATATTCATGCCATCCGTACCTCCACATCCAAAGGCCGTCTCCATCGTCGGTTAAATCTCCATTGCCATTCGAGTCTAGCCAAAGTCGAGGGCCCCCGCCGTCCCCGGGCCAGAACGCAACATGGACTACGGTGTTCTCCCCGCTGCCTAACTGCAGCATGCCGTACCAGATCTCGTTTCCTCCCCGAGGCACTGCAAACAGCGCCTCGTGCGGCTCGGACGTAAGGGGAATCGTGGTTGGCTGCTCCCACCACACAGGACATCTCCCAAGCTCAGGCAGTAGCCCTAACTGTCCCCAGCCGCCCACCACTGCCAGCCACATCAGTACAATGGAAGCTCTCAGTCTCATGGCAAACCTCCAGCATCAATAGCACTCGCAGTCCCCGCAACGTGGCACAGCGACGCACAGACCTCCCCAATGCCACATCGGCGCCGCATAGCATGCAGCCGAGGCGGTAACCTTGCCATAGCCTGTGATGAACCTTGCATCGCAACACATGTCCTGGTCGCACATGAACACGAGAACCGGGTTGCAGCATGTGGCGTCACAACCCGCTTCCGCCATCACGGTCAGTCTCAGGGGGATACCTGTATCGCTGTACCGCTCGTACACTGCACGTGCGTAGGAGTAGAAGCCGGCATCACGATGTGTGCATGTGACGACCCGACAGCTTAGTTGGATGCATCCGGGATCCAACATGAGGGGTTGAACCTGGGCGAACGCCGGCAAGGCCGCCACCACGGCTGCGAGGGCCACCACCGCCACCTTTATCCACCGTGCCATCTCCATCACCCCCTGGGAAGGTGACTCTGATTATAGGGTCCTGCCTCCGTCAAGTCCAGCGGGAGGGATACGGGTCGTCTTGCTCGCCGCGGACGCTGGATCAGTGCCGGGAGCTTGGCTACGGGATTCCGAGGAAGGAGAGGATCCCGCGGAGGATCCCGTCCGCGATCTTCTCTTGGTAGGCAGGGTCGAGGAGCTTCGCCCGTTCACCGGGGCAGGAGAGGTACCCCACCTCCACAAGCGCGGTCGGGAGCGAGGCGTGGCGGAGGTAGAGGGTCTGGCGGTGGACGCCCCGGTCGGGCGTCCCGGTGGCCGCCGTTACGGCCCGTTGCACCTCCCGCGCCAGCCGCAGGCTCTCCCCTCCGGCGCCTGTATCCACCCACGTCTCGACGCCGCATACGATGGGGTCGCGGTAGTAGTTGGCGTGGATGGAGACATACAGCCGCGCCCCCACGGCTTCGGCGAGCCTGAGGCGCTCCAGGAGCGACGGGTAGGTGTCGGTGGTGCGGGTGAGAACAACCTGGAGCCATGGGACTGCCTCGGCTTTGCGCTGAAC
>JACIWJ010000045.1 GCA_014361015.1 Candidatus Bipolaricaulota bacterium
TGGCCGATCCCGGTCAGTCCAGCCACGGCGACGAGCACGACCGCGGTCGCCCTCATCGCTGGACCACCACCCGGACGATCTCGGACTGCGCGCGGTCCGTGACGAGGACGGCGAGGTACAGACCGCTCGCCACGGCCCGACCGTCAGACGTGGTGAGGGGCCACCGCGCGTCCCCGAGCGGGAGAGGGACGAGCTGCGTGGAGAGGAGCTTCCCGGCGAGGTCGTACACGTTGAGGCTCGCCCACCGCGTCCCGGGGGGGCAGTGGTAGCGGAACACCGCCTCCCGCGACACGGGGTTGGCGAGGAGGGCGAGGGTGGGGCGCTCCACCGGGGTCGGGCCGCTGATGAGGGCCGCCGCACGGGACACGTCCAGCTTCCCCGCGCCCCACAGGTAGTTAGGGGTGACCCCAACCTGGCTGTCGGCCCGCGCCCCGGCGAGGAGGGCGTCCCTGACCTCGGACCAGGTGAGGTTCGGTTGCCGGGAGAAGAGGAGCGCCACCGCTCCCGTCACGTGCGGGGCGGCCATGCTCGTCCCGAGGAGGACCGCGTACTCCTCGCCGGGCAGGGTGAGCCAAGCGGCCGTCGTCGCCCCCCGGGCGCGGGCGGACGCCACCCACGCCCCAGGCGCCACCAGGTCGGGCTTCACCCGCCCATCGCGCGTCGGCCCGCGCGAGGAAAACGAGGCCAGCGCCCCGATCTCCCCCTCCGCCGTCTGCTCCCCGGCCACCGAGGTCCAGCGGGTCTTCGTCACATAGGCCCCGACCGTGATCGCGCGGTGGGCGTTCCCCGGCTCGCTGATCGTGGACCTCGCGTCCCCCTCCCGGAACTGGGCCGAGGATGGGTTCTCCACCCACCCGTCCACCCGTCCCCCCCCGAGGACCGGGGTGAGGGTGATCGCCCACGTTTCCCCCGGCGTGACGTCGGTGAGGGCGACGTAGATGTAGCGACTCAGGTTGCGGGGGTCGGGGAGGGAGGTGTTGTCGAGCCACACCCCACCCGAGGATGTCGACGCCCCGCGCTGTGTGCCAGGGAGCACGGTCACCGTCTCCCCGCTCGGGGCGCGCACCGCCGCGGAGAAGCTCGCCGTGCCGCTGTGCCAGAGTTGGACGGTGACCGTGCTCTTCTCCACCTCGAGGTGCCACGTGGTTGGGGACCGCACGTCGGCCCCAACGTGGATCTGGCGGTCCCCTTCGTTCCCCGCGGCGACGACCACCGCCCGGCCCGGGCGGTCGACCAGGGCGTCGAGCATCCGCTCGAACAGCGAGCTTCCATCGTGGGGGCCGCTGTGCCCACCGAGGGACAGGTTGACGACCGCCGGCTTCCCCAACGCTTCCGCGGCCTCGAACACGAACCTTACCCCATCTAGCACGGTGTCCTCGTAGAACGTCGTCTTCACGATGACGAGGTCCGCTGCCGGGGCAGCACCGCGCATTCCGCCTCCCGAGGCGGAGCCGTCCCCCGCGGCGATCCCGGCGACGTGGGTCCCGTGGCCGCTCGTGTCCCGCGTCGGGGGGAAGTCGCTTGCGATCGCGATCTCCAGCTCCTGGCGCGAGAACACCCGCCCGTAGTAGGTCTCTGCGATGGGGTCGTCTCCCCACCAGTACGGGAACCCCGTGGCACCCACCCCGGTCTGGTCCCACAACCACAGGACCCGCGACCCCTCCTCGAACCCGTCCCCGGTGCGGTCCACCCGGAAGTCGCGGTGGAGGATGTCGATCCCCGTGTCCACCACCCCGAGGATCACCCCCGCACCTGTGGTGGCGGGGGTGCCGTACCAGAGGGCGGGAGCCCCGATCTCGGGCACGGACCGGTCCACCGTGGGGTACACGGGGCGGCTCGCCTGCACGTAGACGACCTGGGGATGGTCGGCAAGGCTCCCGAGATCGGCGAGCTCTACCACGCCGGTGGCGAGCGTCCCCACCACCTGATGGGGGCGGAAGAGGGGGACCATCCACGCTCCCTGGGGATCCTTCGTCTGGAGCAACACCCGCAGCGGGGCGGATGGCCCGCCCTCCTCGGGGGAGAGGGTTACGTCTCCCCCCAGCGCCACGAGCGTGGGGAGGACCTCGGGGGACAGGAGGTCCACCGGACCGCCTTCCCCGCGCGTTTGGACGAGGGCCCGCAGCAGGGGATCGAGCTTCTCCGGCCCGGCCGCCGCGGGGAGGGAGAGGAGGGAGAGGATCACGAGGAGCAACGCCAGCCGGGTCACGGGGGGACATTGTAGCCTTGGGTTAAGGATCGGGCCAGGTCCGTTGATCCTCGGCGGACGTGGGCTAAAATGCTTCCGATATGGACCGCCGTCCGATTCAGCCGCCCCGCACGCTGCGCAGCATCACCATCCTCGTGATGCTCGTGATGGTCGGGCTCCTCGTGTTCCAGGCGCTGTGGCCGTCCTCCAGCCGCATGGTTGAGTTCACGTACTCGGACCTCCTCGCCGAGATCGAGCGAGGAAACGTGGAGGAGGTGGCGATCCAGGGATCGCGGATCGAGGGGACCCTCAGGACCGGCGAGATCCGGTCCTTCGTCGCTCAGGGGCCTCCCGAGGGCTCACCCCTCTATGCCGGCCTGACCCAGGCGATGGAGGCGGCGGGCGTGACGTACCGCTTCCAGGAGGCGGGAGGAGCGTCGTGGATCCTCCCCTTGCTCGCCTACTCGCTCCCCGTGGTCCTCGTCGTCGTCCTCTGGATGTACATGATGCGCCGCATGCAGGGGGGGAGCGCGTTCACGTTCGGCCAGTCCCGAGCCAAGCTCGTCACCAAGGAATTCACGAAGGTCTCGTTCAAGGACGTGGCGGGGATCGACGAGGTGCTGGACGAGGTCCGCGAGATCGTGGACTACCTGCGGGACCCGGGGCGGTTCGTGCGCCTGGGGGCGAAGATCCCCAAAGGGATCCTCCTCGTGGGCCCGCCGGGGACGGGGAAGACATTGCTCGCGCGGGCGATCGCCGGCGAGGCGGGCGTCCCGTTCTTCTCCATTTCAGGATCCGACTTCGTGGAGATGTTCGTCGGCGTGGGGGCGGCTCGGGTGCGGGACATGTTCCAGAAGGCCAAGGCGAGCGCCCCGTGCATCGTGTTCATCGACGAGATCGATGCCGTGGGCCGCAAGCGCGGGGCGGGGTTGGGCGGAGGCCATGACGAGCGGGAACAAACGCTGAACCAGCTCCTCTCGGAGATGGACGGGTTCGAGAGGAACGCGGGGGTGATCGTCCTCGCCGCCACGAACCGCCCCGATGTGCTGGATCTGGCCCTGCTCCGCCCCGGGCGGTTCGACCGCAAAATCGCCGTTCCCACACCTGACTTGCACGGGCGGGAAGCGATCCTCAAGGTCCACATCCGGGAGAAGAAGCTCGCCACCGACGTGGACCTCTCCCTTCTCGCCCGCCGCACGTCGGGCTTCGTCGGGGCGGACCTCGAGAACCTGTGCAACGAGGCGGCGCTGCTCGCTGCCCGTCGGAACAAGGACCGCATCGAAATCGAGGATTTCGAGGAGGCATTGGATCGCGTCCTCACCGGGCTGGCACGCAAGGGGATGTACATCAAGGAGGAGGAGCGGCAGCGCATCGCGTACCATGAGTCCGGCCACGCCCTTCTGAACAAGCTCCTCCCCCGTCTGGGGCCGGTGCACAAGGTGACGATTGTCCCCCGGGGAACAGGGGTCCTCGGGTTCTCGCAGCGGCTCCTTGAGGACAAGTACTGGACGTCCAAGGATGACCTCCTCGACATGCTCACCTGGACGTTCGGGGGGCGAGCGGCGGAGGAGATCGTGTTCGGGGAGCAGAGCACCGGTGCGGCGAACGACCTCCGGGAGGCGACGGAGATCGCGACGAAGATGGTCGTCGAGTACGGAATGTCGGAGGAGTTGGGCCCGATCAACCTCGGCAAGGAGCGCACGAACATCTTCCTCGGCGAGGAGATCGTGCGCAGCGACGAGCACTCCGAGGAGCTGTCCGCGTTCGTGGATCGCGAGATCCGCCGCTTCCTCACCCGGGCCTACGAACGGGCCAAGGCCCTCCTCCTTCAGTACCGCGGTGCCCTCGATCGGGTGGCGCAGGAGCTCCTGCGGCGGGAGTCCCTTGACGGCACCGAGTTGGACGCCCTTCTCGCCGACCTCGCTCTCGAGCCGACGGGATGAGCTCTGCCCCGCTCCGGGTTGCCATCCTCGGGGCCACGGGGTCGATCGGGACCCAGGCCCTGGACGTCATCCGCTCCCTGCGCCGTGCTGGCCATCCCGTGGCGGTGGTGGCGCTCGCTGCCGGTCGCAGGGTGGACGCCCTCGCTGCGCTGGCCCGCGAGTTCGCGGTGGGGCGGGTGGGGGTCGCTGGCCCGACCGAGGCGGACCGGCTGCGGGACATCCTCCCCGTGGAGGTCGTCACGGGGCGCGAGGGGCTGTGTCATCTCGCGTCCCTGCCCGATGTGGATCTTGTTCTGAACGCGGTCGTCGGGGCAGTGGGCCTCGCCCCGACCCTCGCCGCCCTCGCGGCGGGGAAGGTCCTCGCCCTCGCGAACAAGGAGTCGCTCGTGATCGGGGGGGATCTCGTCGTGCGCGCGTGCCGCCGGGAGGGCCAGATCGTGCCCGTGGACTCCGAGCATGCCGCCCTGTTCCAGATCCTCTCCGCCCTCGACCCTGGCGAGGTGGAGCGCGTGTGGATCACCGCCTCGGGGGGGGCATTCCGGGGCCGCGATCCGGCGACCTTGGCTGCTGTCACCCCCGCGGAGGCCCTCGCCCATCCGGTGTGGGCGATGGGACCGCGGATCACGATCGACTCCGCGACCCTCGTCAACAAGGCGTTCGAGGTGATCGAGGCCCATCACCTGTTCGCCCTCCCCTGGGACAGGATCGGCGTCCTCATCCATCCCCAGGCGCGAGTCCATGCCTTGGTCGAGCTTCGTGACGGGACGGTCCTCGCCCAGCTTTCCCCGCCCGACATGCGGATCCCGATCCAGGCCGCCCTCACTCACCCTGCCCGTCTGTCCCCGGCTCCGGCTCGCCTCTCCCTGCCTGGTCTCGCCCTCACCTTCGAGCCGTTGCCCGTGGATCCATATCCCGCGTTCTGGTCCGTGCTCGAGGCGGGGAGACGCGGCGGGACGGCCCCTGCGGTGGCGAACGCTGCCGACGAGGTCCTCGTTGAAGCGTTTCTCTCCGAGAAGATCCCGTATCCAGCGATCGCCACCGGCATTGCCGAAGTACTTTCCGCGCACGAGAGCGTTCCCGTCCACGACATCGATTCCATCTACGCGGCCGACAACTGGGGGCGGGAGATGGCCCGAGCGATTGTGGCGCGGCGAGCCTCCAGCGTATAAAATAGATGGCCATGATTACCAGCAGGCGTCTAGGGTACGGAGTATGTGTCTTGTACGAGCTTGCGACCCGCCAGGAGGGCTATCACTCAGCGCGTGACATCGCGGACGGGTATCGTGTCCCCGAGGCGTTCGTGCGCAAAATCCTTCTCGATCTGCGCCGGGCCGGTCTCGTCACCGCGCAGAAGGGGCGCACCGGCGGTTACCGCCTTGCTCACCCTCCGAAGGAGATCAAGCTTGGCCAACTCATCGCGGCCCTCGAACCCGAGACCCCGGCGCTCGTGTACGGCCGCCAGCGCGGCGGCGGGTATGTCCCAGGTGAGGACTGCCCGGTGAAGGGGTTCTGGAAAGGCATCGAGGAGACCTTCACTCGGGCCCTGGCCGAGAGCACGCTCGCGGATGTGGTGGACCGGTCCCGGACTCCCTCCCGCAAGCAACCGCCCAAGGCGAAGGGGACCGCGGCCCGCGCTCGGAAGAGGGCCCGGAAGTAGCCGTGCCCGCCCCGGGGCAGGTGCACGCCGTCCTCCGTCAGGTGACGGACCCCGAGCTCGGGATCAACATCGTCGACCTGGGTCTCGTGTACGGGGTCCGGGTAGAAGAAGGGCGGATCCACGTGGAGATGACGCTCACCACCCCATCTTGTCCCCTCGCTTCCGCGCTGCCGGCGCGGGTGGAGGAGGTCCTCCGCGCGCATTTCCCCGGCCAGGCAGTGGAGGTGACCCTGGTGTGGGAGCCCCGCTGGACGCCGGAGCGGATGTCCGAGGACGCGCGCCGTCAGCTCGGCGCTCCGTGACCCGCAACCTGTGCGCCGTCTGCGGCGAGCGGGTCGGGGATCGCCGCTGTCCGGGCCTCGACCGCAGCCTGTGCAGTCGGTGCTGCGGGTCGCACCGGGGGCGATTCGTGCGCTGCCCTCCGGATTGCGCGTACGGGCGGGTGGCCGAGGAGAGGCTTCGGGAGCGGCGAGCCCGCGAGCTTGAGCGGGCATGGAGCGTCTGGTACCGCGAGCTGTCTCAAGCGGGCAGAGAGCGGCTCTGGCCCCACATCGAGATCCTCGCCGAGGCGCTGGCCACGATCCTCCACCGCACAGTGGCCACCGATGCCGAGGTGGAGGCCGCGCTGCGCTACCTGGACCGAGCGCTGTCGCCGCTCGTCCTCGTGCCCGCGTCCCCCCCGCCGCTGGGGCGGGTCCTCGCCGAGGAGGGGTTCCTCCCCCTCGTGCGGGAAGGGAAGGTGGAGGGGGAGAAGCTGCGGGAGGCGGTGCAAGCCATCGCGGGCTGGCTCGCAGACTACCGGTCCCCGGATGACCCGCTCCGGTTCGTGCGCGGGATCCTTGGCCTCCTGCCTCCCCGCCCCGAGGAACCGGAGGGGCTCATCGTGCGCCCGCGAGGGCCCGCGTGATCCCGAGGGCCCAGGCCAGTCCGACGTAGAGGACGATTCCGAGCGGGACCCCGATCCCGACCGCACCCCACGGCCCGAGAGGGGCGAGGAGGGGCCGGACGAGGAGGAGGGCTCCCGCCATCCCCCCCACGGCGAGGGCGAGGGGGAGGAGCATCCGGAGGTCGATCCCCCCCCGACAGCGCCGCCAGAGGAGCGCCCCGAGGAGGAGGGCATCCACCCACCCGGCAACGCCTGTGGCGAGCGCGAGCCCGAACGTGCCCCACAGCCGCACCCACCACAGGTCGAGCCCCACGTTTACCACGAGGGCGACGGCGCCGGCGAGCACGGGAAGCAGCGGCCGGCCGAGGGCGAACCACGCCCGCGAGAACAGGTACACCAGGGCGTAGGCCCACAGGCCGGCGAGGTACCCCCCGAGCGCGGCGTAGGTGCGCGCCGTGTCGTCCGCCGTGAACGCCCCCCGCTGGAAGAGGACGGTGAGGATCGGCACCCCGAGGACGAGGAGCCCGGCCAGGGCGGGGAGGATGAGGGCTCCCGTGGTGAGGAACCCGCGGTCGAGAGCGCGGCGGAACCCCTCCTCGTCGGAGCGGGCGACGAACCTGGACAGGCGCGGGAGGGCCGCCGTGGTCACGGACACAGCGAGGATCCCCAGGGGAAACTGGAACAGGCGCATCGCGTACTGGAGCGTGGCGATCGAGCCAGGGGCGAGATGGGAGGCGAGGCGGTTGTCGACGAGCGTGTTCACCTCAGCCACCATGAGCCCGCCCAGGGCGGGGAGGAGCCGCCACACCACCTCGCGCAACGCGGGGTGGGGGGGCCACAACCGCCACGGCCCACGCAGCACCCCGCTCAACGGGGGAAGGAGGACGATCACCATCCCCGCTCCGCCGCCGAGGGCGCCCAGTGCCAGCCCGAAGATCGGGGGCTCCGCCACCCGGGCAAGGACGATCGCCCCGACGATCATCCCCACGTTGAGAACGGCGGGGGCGAACGCGGGCCAGAAGAACCGCCCCTGGGCGTTGAGGATCCCCCCGGCGAGGGCGGAGACGGAGATGAACCCGATCAAGGGGAACAACCACCGCGCGAGGGTCACGCTCTGGGCCATCGTCTCCCGCGCGAACCCCGCGGCGAGCACGGGGACATACGACGGAGCCCACAGGGCCCCGAGGGTGCACAGGACGGGGAGGACGAGGACAAGGTACAGGAACGCCGACCGGGCGAGGGCATCCCCTTCCCCGCGCTCGTTGGCCCAGGCGTAGACGGGGACGAACGCCGCGGCGAGGCCCCCCTCCCCGAGGACCTGGCGCAACGCCTGGGGGATGAACAGCGCCACGAGGAACGCGTCGTACCCCGCCGAAGCCCCGAACGCATAGGCGATCGCCGCGTCACGGGCGAACCCGAGGAGCCGCGACAGGACCGTCCCCCCTGCCCCGCGGAACACGTCCCCGAGGAACGAACCGCCGCCTGCCCTCATCGGGCCGCGGGGAGGGCTTGCCGCTCCCCCGTCCCCGGGCCGGCGCGGCGCATCCGTCGCCTCTCCCCGCGCCGGACCCGCGGCCTCGCGATCGGGGTCTGGCGACCCTTCGGTGGCGTGCGGGTTCCCGCTACGCACAACGCCCCCCCGGGGGGCTGCTCGCCGCCGCCGAGAGCGCGGAGCGGTCACCTGCTGCCCGTTATCCGTGGTTCGTGCTCCGGAGCCCGTGGTGCCCCCCGCCTGTCTTCGGGCCTGAAGCCCGACGCCACCATCCGTCGACACTGCGGCTCCCGCGCCACCAGCTGGTAACACGTCGTGCGTGGTCCACCCGTTCGAACCACGGATTGCGGTCGACAGTACCCCTCCCCGCGACCGATCTTCTCACGTGGCCTAGCGCTCAGCGCGCCGCCGTCCCCTAGGCGGCGGGGCTGACGATCACCTTCACCGCGGCCGTGATACCTTCGTAGAGGAGGATCTCCGCCTGGTGTTCGCCGAGCGTGTCCACCGGTTCCATCCGCACTCGGTCCGGATCGATCTTCACGCCGAACCGGTCCGCGATCTCCTTGGCCACGTCCTGCGGCCGCACCGACGCGTACAGCTTGTCCTCGTCGTGGACGCGGCGGGTGAACAGGAGCTCCACGCCGGCGAGCTTCTCGGCAAGGGCGTGCGCTTGGGCATGGCGGTCGGCGAGCTCGGCCTGGTACCGGGAGCGGAGGTCCCCGAACCGGGCCAGTTCGTGGGGCGTGGGGACCACGCCGAGCTTCCGTGGCAGGAGGTAGTTGCGGGCGTAGCCGTCCTTCACCTCGACCACGTCCCCCGGAATCCCCAGTCCGGCCACCTCACGGGTCAGCAGCACCTTCACCTGTATCCCTCCTTGAGCGAGCAATGGTAGAGGGGCGCTGCTGGAAGTTCAAACGGCGCTATACTTCTCCCCGTCGCGAGGAGAAGGAGATGACGATGAGGTTCGATCTTGCAGCGCTGCGGGCGGATCCCGGCCGTCCGTTCGAGCTGAGTCAAGACGTGGATCTTCCCCACGTGGAGTGGCAAGGGGAGACCCTGCGCGTGCTGGGGCCGGTCCACGTCGCGGCGACCGCGATCTGCCAGGAAGGGGAGATCATCCTCAGGATGTCCGTGCGGGCTCGGGTGCTGCGCACGTGCTCCCGATGCCTCGTGGAGCTGGTGGAGGCGGTGGCGGAGGACGGAACGCCGGAGCTCCACCCCGACGAGGTCGACGGCTCCTACCTTGAGTTGGGGCCGTTCATCGTGGCTGCGCTGCGGCTGGGGCTCTCCCCCAAGCCCCTCTGCGCACCCGGCTGCTTGGGCATCTGCCCGGAGTGCGGGGCCGATCTCAACCGCGAGCGGCACCGCGAGGGCTGTCACGGGCAGACGAAGCGGCTCGACCCGCGGCTCGCCAAACTGGGCGAGCTTCTCGACGAGCTCCCTGCGGAGCGATGACCGGGTGCCCGACGGGACCGGGGGGCGTCGTGGAGCGGGTGGGAGCGAGGGTGTTGGGTGTGGATCCGGGTCTTTCGGCGACCGGGTACGCGGTGGTCGAGAGCAGGGGGCGGAGGTTCGCCGTGCTCGTCGCCGAGACCATCCGTACCCAGCCCGGGACGGTCCTCCCAGAGCGGCTGGGGCGCATCCACGACACCCTCGTCCAGACGATTGCCACGTACGAGCCGCAGGCGGTCGCGGTGGAGGACGTGTTCCTGGCCCGCAACGCGCCGTCGGCGATGGGCACGGCAGAGGTGATCGGGATCGTGAAGCTGCTCGCCCGGGGCCGCGCGCTCCACTGCTTTCCCCCGCGCCAGGTGAAGAAGTGGATCTGCGGGAACGGCTCCGCCCCCAAGGAACAGATGCTGGCGATGGTGAAGGCCCTCGTGTCGGGCGATGGCGAGGCGATGGCGAACTGGTCCGACCACGCCGGCGACGCGGTGGCGATCGCCCTCTGCGCGTTCTTCGCGGGTGGCCGCTGATGTCCACTGCTGGTCTCCGCGCGCTCGGCGGTGAGAGCCGTGGCGATCTTGGGAACTTGACGTGACGATCTACGACGCGCTCGGGATCGCGGAGGTGCCAGAGCGGCTCCTCGTCGTGGATGGCCATTCCACCCTCTACCGTTCGTTCTACGCCGTCCCCGACCTCACGACATCGCGTGGCGAGCCGGTGGGGGCCCTGTACGGCTTCCTCCGCACCTTGGTCAAGGTCCTGCGCGAGTACCCGTCCCGCTACGTGGTGGTGGCCCTTGATGCTGGCGGGGTGACGGTGCGCCACGAGGCGTACGCAGGGTACAAGGCGACGCGGAAGCCGACCCCCGAGCCCCTCGCCGCCCAGATCCCTCGGGTCCCGGAGGTCTTGACCGCGCTGGGGATCCCGTCCCTTGTCATCCCGGGCTACGAGGCGGACGACGTGATGGCCACCCTGTCTTGGGAGGGGAAGCGGGCGGAGATCCCCGTTCTCCTCCTCACTGGCGACAAGGACATGGCCCAGCTCGTGTCGGAGCGCGTGTTCCTCCTCCGCCCGGGCCGCCGGCCGGGCGATCCGCTGACCCTGCTCGATCGAGACGGGGTCGAGGAGAAATTCGGTGTGCCACCCGAGCGGGTCGGCGACCTCCTCGCCCTGGAGGGGGATGCCTCGGACAACGTCCCCGGGGTGAAGGGGATCGGGGAGAAGACGGCCCGCGAGCTCCTGCGGGAGCACGGGTCGCTGGAGGGGGTGCTCGCCGCGGCGGACCGGATCCGGAACAAGCGCGTGGCGAACGCGCTTGCCGCCCATCGCGAGGACGCGCTCCTGTCCCGCGAGCTCGTGGCCCTGCGCGAGGTGCCCCTTCCATTGTCGGTGGCCGACTGCGCGCCGCGGGCCCTTGACCCGGATCGATTGAGGTCCGTCCTCGAGGGCCTCGAGTTCCGCACCATCCTCGCCGAGCTCGCCCTCGATCGCCTGGGGGAGCCCGAGGGCGCGTGCACGGTCGTCACGACCGAGGACGAGCTTGCGGCGGTGATCCGCGCCCTGGGGGTGGCGGAGGAGTTTGCGCTCGACCTCGAGACCACGAGCGCGGACCCCCTCACGGCGGAGATCGTGGGGATCGCCCTTGCCGTGGACCCCGACCGGGCGTGGTACATCCCGGTCGGGCACACCTGCCCCGGTGCCCCGGCCCAGCTCCCGGTGCGCCGCGTGCTGGAGGGGCTCCGCCCGCTTCTCGAGGGAGAGGTGCCGCGGATCCTCGGCCAGAACCTGAAGTACGACCTCCAGGTCCTCGCCTCGTACGGGGTCGAGGTCCGCGGGGTCGCGTTCGACGCGATGATCGCCCACTGGCTCCTCTACCCCGACGCGCCGGCCCACGGGCTGGACGCGATCGCCCGCTCCGAGCTCGGGGCCCGCGTTCAGACCTACAAGGATCTCCTCGCGGTCGGGGGGGAGAAGGGGATCGCCGAGGTCTCCGTGGACCGCGCCGCCCGCTACGCCGGGGAGGACGCGGCCGTGGTGTGCAAGCTCCGGCCACGCCTCACCGCCAAGCTCGACGAGGCGGGGCTGGCGGAGCTGTTCGTCGAGGTCGAGCTCCCGCTCATCGAGGTCCTACGGGCGATGGAGCGGCGGGGGGTCCTCCTCGACGTGGACGCCCTCTCCGCGCAGGGGAAGGAGCTCGGGCTCCTCCTCGAGCAGCTGCGGGAGGAGCTGTTCTCCCTCGCCGGCGGGCCGTTCAACCCCAACTCCACGCCCCAGGTGCGGGAGATCCTGTACGGGAAGCTCAAGCTCCCCGTGCTTGGCAGGCGGAAGACCGGCCCGGCGACCGACGCGCTCGTCCTCCGCGAGCTCGCCCAATACCACGAGTTCCCGGGCAAGCTCGCCGCGTACCGCGAGCTCGAGAAGCTCCGGAACACGTACATCGAGAAGCTCCCGGCGTACGTCCATCCCCGCACCGGGCGGGTCCACACCTCGTGGAACCAAACCGGGACCGCCACCGGCCGCCTGTCGTCCTCCGAGCCGAACCTCCAGAACATCCCCGCCGCGCACGAGGCGGGGGTGGACATCCGGCGCGCGTTCGTCGCCCCGCGTGGGCGGGTTCTGCTTGGGGCCGACTACTCCCAGATCGAGCTCCGCGTCCTCGCCCACATGTCCGGCGACGAGAACCTGATCGCGGCGTTCGAGCGGGGAGAGGACCTCCACCGGCGCACGGCGGCGACCCTGTTCGACGTCCCGCCGGAGCGGGTGGACGGGCGGATGCGGACGATCGCGAAACGGGTGAATTTTGGGATCATCTACGGGATCAGCCCGTACGGCCTCGCGCGCGACCTCGGGATCCCCCAGGCCGAGGCGAAGGGGCACATCGACCGGTTCTTCGCGGCCTACCCCAAGGTGAAGCCGTTCCTGGAGGCGCTCGTGGCCGAGGCGTGGAAGACGGGGTACGCGCGGACCCTCCTCGGCCGGCGGCGGCCGGTGAGCGTGGCGGCGGAGCGGCTACCGCTCGCCGGTACGGGGGGGTACGAAGAGCGGAACGCGATCAACACCCCGATCCAGGGCTCGGCGGCCGACCTCATCAAGCTCGCCATGCTTCGGCTGCACGCGGCGTGGCGGGCGGGGGACCTGCCGGCGGAGATGATCCTCCAGATCCACGACGAGCTCGTGTTCGAGGCCGACGAGGGCGACGCCGATCGCGCCGTCCAGGCGGTGAAGGGGGTGATGGAGGGCGTGGCCGACCTCCGCGTTCCCCTCGCCGTCGAGGTCACGATCGGCCGCCACTGGGGCGAGATCTAGGTTCCCCACCTCCACCTGAGGGGAAGGGGGACGTAGCGTCGGGCTTCATGCCCGACGGCCGGTCAGATCAACGGATCACGGACAACGGGAAACGGTCCACGGTACGTCACCCTGGGGCCACGATCACAAGCTTCGGGAAGTAGCTCCCATAGAGTCCCCGGTCCCGCGTGAGCAGCCGGTCCGCCTGGGTTAGGGCATGGCCGCCGACGAGGAAGTCGCTCAGGATGTGCTGGCGGCCGCCGATCGTCTCCCCACAGCCACTGCAGGCGACCGTCACCTGCTTGCCGCACTTCGGGCAACGGAAGGCCCTCCCCCGCCGGGCAAGGTACCGGTGCCACGCCCGCGCGGCTTGCCACAGCGCCTCCGGAGAGGAGGGATCGAGACGAATGTGCGTCTCGTCCAGGAACCGGTCGAGTTCGTCTGCGTTCGGGAACTGGGATGCGAGCTCGGCGTAGACGACCTCGCCGATCATGAGCGCACCCTCGGCCAGGGCCTCATCGAGCGCCCGCTGCGATGTATCGGCATGCCGGGAATCCGGGATGAGGAGGTCGAGGAGGACGTTCGTGTCGAGGGCGGTGATCAAGGACGCCCCCGCAGCTCCTCGACGATCGCATCCGGAGACTCCCCCCGCAGGCGGGAGAGGTGGCCGCGGTACGGGGCGAACGGGGATTCGCCCACGTGGCGACGCAGCCGGAACTCGCCACCGTCCTCGACGAACTCCACCACGTCTCCCATCGCAAGCCCCAGTCGCACCCGGACCCGCTTGGGGAGGGTGATCTGCCCCTTGCTCGTCAGCTTGGCCTTGGTCATCCAGCTCACCTCACGGTAAGGATTCTACTCCTTACTGCCACGCAAGGCAACTCGAACCAAGACTGGCTGTGGGGCGCGGACGGCATGTAGTGCTGTCCGGGTCGCAAGTAGCGTCGCAGCTTGCCTGCGACG
>JACIWJ010000046.1 GCA_014361015.1 Candidatus Bipolaricaulota bacterium
ACCGTCTCCCGGCGTTCCTCCGCGATCAGCACGTACTTCCCTCCATCGGGATACTCCCGCCCCGGGCTCACGTACCCCAAGCGCTGGAGGGTGGAGATCCCACCCCAGTCGAGCCCCGCGCACCCTACGGTGGCGAACGCGTACTGTGCCCGCCGGGCGGGAGACTCCGCGCCCGGAAGGCGGTCCAGCGCGGCGTGGATCGCCTCTCCCCTCTCGAGCACGTGCTCCGCAAGCCCGCGCCCCAACGACGGGGCGACCTCGTCCACCACTCGGAGGTCCTCGGCCGTGAGAAGCGAGAAGTCCAGCGCCAGGCGACCGTCTTCCTCCGCGCGGACCGCGTGCAGCGCCTGCAGCTGGGCGAGGACCTTCTCCACGTCCGCCTCGCCGCGCTGCAGCTCGCGGGCAACCTCCCGTGGTGACCGCGGTCCTGCAGTCAGGGCGAGAACAACGCCCTCGGCCAGCGGTGACGCGAACACCGTTCGTGGCCAATACCGGGGCTCGGGACCGACAGTGCCGATGATGGACACGCTCAGCCGCGACATGCCTGCCCTCCTTGGATCACGTGACGTCGCGACCGAGTGTAACAGTGTTTTGGCCACGTGTCCACGGGCGCCCGTCCTCCCAGCCGGACTCGGCTTCGCCGCCCCCCCCTGGGTACAGTTGCGGTATGCGCACCAATTCCGATCGGCTCATCATGCTGTCGGTGGTCGGGGAGGTCACGAACCCGTCCATGCGGGGGTACCGGATCAGTCACGACGGGCGCCCCCTCGTCTTGCCCGGGGTGGGCGGGATCACGTACAACCTGCGCGTGGGGGACCCGGCGACGGGGTGGGTGGCGGACCACGTCGAGCCCGGGGTGTCGATCCGCAACCTAACGAAGGACCGGGAGGGCCTTCCCCCCACGAACGATGGGCTGAACCTCCTCGCCTGCGTGGGGAACGAGGCGACCGTGCTCACGGGAGACGCCAAGGGGGCCAAGGGTGTGGTCACGGGCAAGCACGGGGGGATCGAGCACGTGCTCGTCGACTTCAGCCCCGAGATCCTGGAGGTGCTCCAGATTGGCGACAAGATCGGGATCAAGGCGTTCGGGACCGGCCTCGCCCTCCTCGACCACCCCGCGGTGACGGTGATGAACCTCGACCCGCGGATCCTCCCCCAGCTGCCGATCGCGGAGAAGAAGGGCGCCCTCGTGGTCGGGGTCACGCACGCCGTGCCCGCGGCCCTGATGGGGTCGGGCTTGGGCGCCGACACGTGCTACCGCGGGGACTACGACATCCAGCTCTTCGACGCGAGGACGGTGGAGGAGCACGGCCTGTCCAACCTGCGGCTGGGGGACCTCGTGGCGATCCTCGACACCGAGCATGCCTACGGCCGGGTGTACAAGTCGGGGGCGCTCTCGATCGGGATCGTCGTCCACTCCGACTGCGTCGTGAGCGGCCACGGGCCGGGGGTGACGACCCTGTTCACGAGCGCGGACTCCCGTGCCCTGCAGTACAAGCTCGACGCGAAGGCGAACCTCGCCGAGTTCCTCGGCCTGCGGAAGGAGAGAGCTCGGAAGACCACCCCACGGAAAGGCAGCCGTCGCTAGCGACGGGCGGATTGAACGATCGCCCAGAACGCGTCGGGGTCGAGCGACGCTCCCCCGACGAGTGCCCCATCCACATCTGGGAGGCTCAGGAACTCCCGGGCGTTGTCGGGCTTGACGGATCCTCCGTACTGGACCCGGATCGCGTCACCCACAGCCCCAAACCGCTCCCGCAACCACCTCCGGATCCGGTCCGCCATCTCCTGGGCGTCGGCGGGCTGGGCCGCCACGCCGGTGCCGATCGCCCACACCGGCTCGTAGGCGATCACGAGCCCATCGGGGTCACCCTCCACGGGGCCAAGCCCACGGTCCAGTTGGCGGTCCACGGCCTCCCACGCCCGGCCCGCTCGGCGCTCCTCCAGGGCCTCCCCCACGCACAGGATCGGGGCCAGCCCGTACTCGAGCGCGGCGCGGACCTTCCGCCCAACGAGGGCATCGTCCTCGCCGAACAGCTTCCGTCGCTCGGAATGGCCGCACAGGACGTAGCGGACCCCGAGGTCGGCCACCTGGGCCACCGACACCGCGCCCGTGTACGCACCCGCCGGCTCGGGATGGGCGTCCTGGGCCCCGAGGCCCACCGGGACCCCCTCGAGCAGCGCTGCCGCCGCGGGGAGGGCGGTGAACGACGGGAACACCACCACCTCCACCCCCGGATCACGGCCCGCGAGCCCGATCAGCCGTTCCAGATAGGCGCGGGCTTCGGGAACCGTCTTGTGCATCTTCCAGTTTGCGGCAACGATCGGGATCCGCACGTTCCCCCTCCAGCGATTGACGGAGCCCATCCTAGGGCTCTATCATGGCACGTGCAAGGGGGGATTGGAAACAGGGGACCCTCGCCGGACGTCTGGTGAGCGTCGGGGTGTGGCTCGTCGCATGGCTAGTCACGGAAGGGGTTGTCAGAAGGGGGATGATGAGCATGACGATTGGGATCATCGTCGCGGTGGCGGTGCTGTTCCTCGCCAGCGCGATCAGGATCGTTCGGGAGTACGAGCGGGGGGTCATCTTCCGCCTCGGCCGTCTCGTCGGGGCAAAGGGGCCGGGGCTGTTCCTCATCATCCCGCTCGTGGACAAGATGGTGAAGGTGGACCTGCGCACGATCACCCTCGACGTGCCGCCCCAGGAGGTCATCACCCGCGATAACGTTCCCGTCAGCGTGAACGCCGTTGTCTACTTCCGCGTGGTGGACCCCCAGGCCGCGGTGGTGGAGGTGCTCGACTACATCGAGGCCACGCGTCAGATCTCGATGACCACGCTGCGGTCCGTGCTTGGCCGGGTGGAGCTCGATGACATCCTCGCCGAGCGGGAAAAGCTGAACCGCGAACTCCAGCAGATCATCGACGAGCACACCGACCCGTGGGGGATCAAGGTGAGCACGGTCGAGATCAAGGACGTGAAGATCCCCACCGAGATGCAGCGCGCGATCGCCCGCCAGGCGGAGGCGGAGCGGGAGCGGCGGAGCAAGGTCATCAACGCCGAGGGCGAGTTCCAGGCCGCGGAGAAGCTCAGGGAGGCCGCGGCGATCATGCACGAGGCCCCGGGGGCGCTCCAGCTCCGCTACCTGCAGACCCTGTCCGAGATCTCCACCGAGAACGCGACGACGATCGTGTTCCCGGTCCCGATCGAGATCCTCGATGCCCTGCGCGGGCGCGGCCAGGGTTGAGGGTCTGCACGCTGGGCAGCGGTTCCTCCGGCAACGCCCTCCTCGTGGAGGGCCCGGAGGGGCCGCTCCTCGTCGACGCAGGCCTCCCGTGGCGGGAGCTGGAGGCGCGCTCGGCCCGCGTCGGACTCCGCCTGACAGGGCTCCGCTGGGCCGTCCTCACCCACGAGCACGCGGACCACGTGCGGGGCCTGGACCCGCTCGTCCGCCGCGGGGTCGACGTCGCCGCCAGCGCGGGCACGCTACGTGCCCTGGGGATCGAGGGGACCGTGCTCGAGCCGGGGATCGAGATCGCGGGGATCCGGCTGTTCCCGTTCGCGGTCCCCCACGACGCTCGGGAGCCGGTCGGGCTCCGGCTGGAGGCGGACGGCTCGCGGATCGGGATCGCCACGGACCTTGGGCAGATCACGGACGGCATCCTCGCCGCGCTCGCCCCGTGCCAGACCGTGGTCCTGGAGGCGAACCACGACGTGTCCATGCTCCTCGCCGGGCCCTACCCGTGGCCGCTGAAGGTGCGGATCCTGGGGCCGGATGGGCATTTGGCCAACGAGGAGGCGGGCCGGACGATCCGAACCCTGGGCGACAGCGTCGAACGCGTGCTCCTCGCCCACCTCTCCGAGGAGAACAACCGGCCGGCGTTGGCCCTGGAGACGGTGGCGCGGGCAGTGGACGGGTGGGGAGGACGCCTCTACCTCACCTACCCGGAGCGGCCGAGCGTGGTCGTCGGCGCGTAGGGGCGGGCGATCCCGAGCGCGGCCATCCCCCGCACGATCTCCCCCACGCTCGGCACGGCCGTCCATCCGCTCCAGAACTCAGGATTGCGTTCCGTCTGGTACACGACGAGGATCACGTAATCCGGGTCCTCCCAAGGGAAAAACGCCGCCATCCCCGTCGTGACGTGATCGGCGACGTACCCCCGGCCGGGGAGGGCCACCTCGGCCGTGCCCGTCTTCCCCCCAACGTCGAACCCGGGGACGGAAGCGGGGCTCCGCAGCCCCACGTTCACCGCGTACCCCAACACTTCACGCATCGTGCGGCACGCCGCGGCGGAGGCGACCTCGCCCCGCACCTCGGCCGGGCCGGGGACGAGACGCGGACGGAGGAGACTTCCCCCGTTGGCGAGCGCCGCGAACGCCGCCCCGAGCTGGATCCCAGTCACGGCGATCCCCTGCCCGAACGAGGCCACGGCCAGGTCGAGGGCCGTCCACCGGTCGCGGGGGGTCACGATCCCGCTCACCTCGCCGGGGAGCTCGATCCCTGTCTTCGCACCGAACCCCATCCGCACGATGTAGTCGTAGGCGCGGTCGATCCCCAGCCTCTGGGCCACTTGAACGAGCACCGTGTTCACCGAATCGGCCATCGCTCTCCGGAACGTCATCGTGGGGTAGCTCTGGCCACGCGCGTTCCTCACCGACACGCCCCCGACGAGGATCGGCGAACTCCCGGAGAACGTATCGTCGGGGCCCACGAGGCCCTGATCGAACGCGGCGAGGCCCACCAACGCCTTGAACATCGAACCGGGCTCGAACACGTGGGTCACCGCCCACGGGGAGAGGAGCTCCGGGTCGGGACGCGCGGGATCGGGCGATGGACCATGGGCGAGGGCGAGGACCTCGCCGGTGCGGGGGTCCATCACCAGGGCGAACCCGCGGTCGGCCCCCGCATAGGTCGCAAGCCCGCGCGCGATCTCCTGCTCACACACCCACTGGATGCGGGCGTCGAGCGTGAGGTGGAGGGGCTTCCCCGCCGCGCCGGGATCCTCCTCCCACAGGTCGTAGAGCTGGCCGCTTGGGCCGCGGAGGAGCCGCACCCGGCGCGGTCGCCCAGAGAGGAGATCATCGAACAGAAGCTCGACCCCAGCCAGGCCGTTACCGTCCACCCCCACGACCCCGAGCACGGCCAGGGCGAGCGGGCCCTGAGGGTAGGCCCGCTTCCAGGTGTCGAAGAAGATGAGGCCCTGGATCCCCAGGCTCTGCGCCCGTTCCTGAACCCTTCGCCCGGCCTCGTAGTCCACGCCCCGGGCGAGCCACGTGAAGTAGGAGCTGCGGTACACCTTGGCCGCCGCCTCGGAGCGGGGCATCCCGAGTTCGTCCACGAGGAGGTCGATGAGGAGCTCCGGCTTCGTGACGAGGTAGTTGTCCAAGGCGATCGAGTACGCGGGAACGTCGTAGGCAAGGGGAACGCCGTTTCGATCGTAGATCGGGCCCCGCCGGGCGGGAAGCTCGATCACGTCCTCCTGGATCGCCTGAGCGACCGCCGACCAGCGGTGGTGCTCCACCACCTGCAGCTGGACCAGTCGGCCCACGACGGCGAGGGCCCCTAACCCCAAAACCACAAACGCCACCGCCGCCCGCTTAATGGCCCCCCCCTTCGAGAACGATGTACCGGGTACGCTCTTCGTCGAACGGGACCATCCCCAGCGCACGGGCCCGCCTCGCGATCTCGTCGAGGGAGTAGGCACGGTCCACCTGGTAGGCGAGGTCGAGCTTCACCCGCTCCAGCTCCGCCAGCGCGAGGATCGCCTTCGCTCGCTCCGCCCGGAGTCCGGACAGGATCGCTCCTTGCCATAGGTAGAGGAACACGAGGCCGGAGGCAACCACCCCCACCGCGATGAGGAGGGCGATACCCCCCCCTCGGCGGTGGCTGCGCTCCGCCCTGGGCACGTCTCCGAACCGAACCCCCCTCACGCAACGAGGGTAGGGTCGGCGAACGGGCCGGTCAGGGACAGGTGGCCAGGCCGGGGCCGACCTCGCGCACCCGCCCCGCGCGGAGCTTGGCCGATCGGGCTCGCGGGTTACGGGCGATCTCCTCCGCGGTGGGGGTGATCGGCTTCTTCGTGAGGGCCTCGAGCCGCCCGGTGAGGGCTTCCTCCCGCACGAAACGCTTCACGATCCGGTCCTCGAGCGAATGGAAAGAGATCACACACAGGACCCCGCCTGGGGCGAGAAGGGACACAGCGGCGGGCAGCGCCTCGCGGAGCGCCCCTAGCTCGTCGTTGACCGCGATCCGCAGGGCCTGGAAGGTCCGGGTCGCCGGGTGGATTGGGTGTCGGCCGGGAGGGTAGACCTGGGAGACAAGCGAGGCGAGCTCTCCCGTCGTGTGAACCGGCCGGCCCCGCACGATCGCCCGCGCGATCCGCCGCGCGTACCGCTCCTCTCCGTACTCCCACAGGATGCGCGCCAAGTCCGACTCTGAGAGAGCGTTCACCAAGTCCGAGGCGGTGGAGGGGGCGTCGGGGTCCATCCGCATGTCCAGCGGGCCATCGGCCATGAACGAGAACCCGCGCTCCGGGGAGTCAAGTTGGAGCGAGGACGTGCCGAGATCGAACAGGACCCCGTCCACCCGCGGCGGGGGGAGGAGCAGACCGGAGAGGTCGCGGAAGTTCCCGTGGAGAAGCTGAACTTGACCCGAAAACGGGGCCAACCTCGTTCGGGCCCGCTCGAGCGCTAGGGAATCCTGGTCGATACCGATGACGCGCGCCCCCCGAGAGAGGAGGGCCTGGGCGTGGCCTCCGGTCCCCACCGTGGCGTCCACGAACAGCTTCCCCGGCGCCGGGTCGAGGAAATGGAGAACCTCCTCCACCAGGACCGGCTCGTGCACACCTCCCTCCTCAAGGCTGGGGCCGAGGGAAACCCTCGACCTGGTCCGTGCACAGGAGCACGGGTCGCGCGGGGGCGTTCGCGACTGCGGCGAGGAGGCCGCGCCTCCCCCACAGGGCACCCGCGCTTCGCGGGACAGGGGCGATCTCCCTCGTTGCGAGACCGCAGATGAACACCACGCGGACCGACCGGCCGGCGGCGGGGCCGACGAAGGCAAGCGTTGTCGCGTCTGGCGAGGAGGCGGGGGAGACGCCGAGCGTCGCGGTCCGCCCCCCGATCCCCTTCCGGTGACCGTACCGGGCGACAGTCACCGCGGCGCTGTCAATCGCAGCAACAGCGGGCCTCTCCTCTGCGTCACCTTCGCCCAAGGGGCGCCTCCACGTTCGCCTCCCAACGCCCGAGGGACGTCCGATCAGCAAGCTCCAGCACGGCCGCAAGCTGCAAGATCCGGTCGGGGATCGACTCCGGGGCGAGAAGCCCGCGGATGTTGTCGTAGTTCACCTCGAGGTTCGCAGCGTTGTCGGGAGGGGCGCTCGCTTCCGGAAGGAGCGCCTGGATGTAGGCCGCGTCGGGATTGAGGCGAATCCAGGGAAGGCCCGCGCTTCGCCACCCATCGTACTGAAGGACGATGTGGGGGTAGTCGGGGGTGTTCTGCACATGGTCTTGGACCGAGCCGATCACGATCACGCGCAGATCAGGATTCCCGGCAACTGTGGCTCCGTAGTAACGGCTCATGTCGCGGACACTCCAGAACACGCGAGCCTCGTCGACGGTCGCCACGTCCGCGGGCCACGGCGCCAGAGCTCCCCACGCTTCCGCTGCCTCCAGTGCCGAGACCGAGTAGACCCGTTTCTCTACACCTCCAAACGTGCCCACATAGGCACCCAGGGCATAGTCGCCCCGGTCGTACCGGCCGTTCGCATTGAGGTCGTGGTAGAGGACCCCCGGTTCGGGGCTCCCCCGCGGGCCCGACTCCCCAGACCGCGCCGCGGGATCCCAGCGCAGACTGCTCTCGTCCACCCCACACCGCACCCCCTCGGACGTAAGCCCGCACGACCCCGGCACGTAGGCAGGGTTAGGCGCGTCCCGACCGCCAAGATCCACCGTCGTGAACTGAACTCCCGCCGGATTCTCCCAACCCACGTACCAGTCGACCCCCATCTCCTGCCCGAACAACCCAAGGGCGACGGTAGCCGTGTTCCCACCGTTGGAGAGCCCGATCAGTCCGACCTGAACGATCGGATAGGGCAAGAGGTCGCCCAGTGCGCACCCCGTTGTGGTACGGCCTTCCCCCTGCAGGAACCGGACCACGTCCCGCAGAGCACGCAACGAGTCGAGCCCCCGGTGGTCGTAGGTCCCACCCGAGGCAAGGGGCGGCCGACCTCCCCCGGGAAACGCAAACTGGACTCGAACCAGCCCCTGGCGCACGTACGGATCAAGGCCGACACCGGCCGGGAGGTCCACCGAACCGGGCGAGTCCGCCCCAGGAACCTCGACAACCGCCGCGGTTCCTCCCTCGTACCGCGGCCGCTCGGGGTACGTGAGGCGAACGACGACCCCCGCCTCCGACGCGGCTTGAGACGAGACCCAAACCACGACCGTCCACCCTCCGGGAACCCTCTCCCGGGCCACCAACGGACAGCTTGCCGCCCCGGTCAGACCCGAGACCGCCATCGCAAGAGCGAGTCCGATCCGCCACCCAAGCGCCACCGGGAACCTCCTTCCGAGTCCCTACGCTGAGCTTCCGTTGGTGGCAGCGGCGAACGCCTCCGCCAGCACGGACATCCCCTCGAGGAGCGCGTCATCCGGGATCGTGAGAGGCACGAGGAACCGAACGACGTTTCCGTACACGCCTGCTGTCGGGAAGATCACCCCGCGCTTCAGGGCCTCGACTTGGACGTGCTTCGTCTCCTCGGGTGCCGGCTCGCGGGACCTGCGGTCGCGGACCAGCTCCACCCCTACCATTGCCCCCAGCCCCCGCACTTCGCCGATCACGGGGTAGGTGCGCTCGAGTGCCCTCAGCTCCCGCATCAGGATTTGCCCGATGTGCTCAGCGCGGACAAGGAGCCCTTCCTCCTCGATCACGTCGAGCACGGCCAGGGCCGCCGCGCACGCCACCGGGTTCCCTCCGTAGGTGGATCCGATTGAGCCCGGAAGGGGAGCATCCATGACCTCCGCCTTCCCGATCACCGCCGACAGGGGCAGGCCTCCAGCGATGGACTTCGCGACGCAGATCAGGTCAGGCTCGACGTTGAAGTGCTCGCAGGCGAAAAACCGCCCCGTCCGGCCGACCCCACACTGGACCTCGTCAGCCACGAGGAGGAACCCATGGCGATCGGCAAGCTCGCGCAGGAACGGGAGGAACTCCGGCGGCGGAACGATGAACCCTCCCTCACCGATCACTGGCTCGACCACCACGCACGCCACCTCTCGCGGGTCGACCAGCGACAGCATGCGCCGCTCGATCCCCGCCATCGAGATCGGGGATCGATACGGGTAGGGGTAAGGCAACCGGTAGACGTCGGGAGCGTACGGGCCGAACCCCGCCTTGTACGGGACCGCCTTGTGGGTCATCGTCATCGTGAGCAGCGTCCGACCGTGGAACGCGTTGTCGAACACGAGCACGGCCTTGCGCCCGGTTGCGACGCGCGCGATCTTGACCGCGTTCTCCACCGCCTCCGCCCCGGAGTTGAAAAGCGCGCACTTCTTGGGCGCCGGTCCCGGGGCGAGCCCGGCCAATCGCTCGGCAAGGGCCACGTACGGCTCGTACGGAACGGCCGTGAAGTCCGTATGGAGGGAAAGCTCTGCCTGGTCCCGCACCGCGGCCACGACCTTGGGGTGGTTGTGGCCGACGTTCATCACCCCCCAGCCACCGGAGAAGTCAAGAAAGCGGTTACCATCCAGATCCTCGATCACAAACCCCTCGGCGCGCGCGGCACAGAACGGGGCCAGGGGCGCCAGGGGCTTGGCCACGTACCGCTCCTTTCGGAACAGGGCCGCCTTCGACCGCGGCCCGGGAATCTCGGTGGCCAACCGGATGTACTTGCGTGCCATCTCTCCTCCTTCACTCGATCTCAACCACCTCTCCCGGCGGGATCAGACGAACCCTGAACGGGAGGTCCATCTTCTCGATCTCGCGGGCGACGGCCGTGAGCTCTCCTCGGTAGCGGCTGGAGAGGTGGAACACGATGAGCTCCTTCATGACCTCCGCTTTGCGAGCGACATCGAGCGCTTCCCAGATGGTGGCGTGTTTGTACTCCTTCCGGTCCTCCTCGGCAAGGAACGTCGCCTCGTGGCACAGGACCTCCGTCCCCCGCACCGCGGCGGGGTTGAGGGGAACTGAGTCCCCCCCGTAGGAAAACAGGCGCTGGGTGTACTCCTCGGAGATCTCATCCTTCTTCCCTTCGCGGACGAGCGCGACGATGTCCTCCTGAGGGAGCTCGCGGTACTCGGCCCGCAGCCGGCGGCGGACCTCGCACACGTTGTACCCAAGCGACGGCTCCCCCCGGGCATGGATCGTCCCGAACGCTTCGATGTAGCGCGGCATCCGGCCCGCGACGAGGGTCACCCGATCCCCGACCTGGAGCGGGATCCACTCCAGATCGTACTGAAGGTTGCGGTTCGTGCGAGAGAAGTAGTGGATGAGCTCCGAGACGAAGTGGCTTCCCGCTGGATAGTGAATGCGTAACTCCTTCTCGTGATCCCCCATCGCGTTGTTGCGGACGTTGATGAGGCCCATCAGGCCCGAGATGTGATCGGCATGGCCGTGGGAAAGGAACACGTGCTTCACGGCAAACACCCTGTTCTCGAGGAGCGTGCTCACCCCCTCCCCGCAGTCGAACAGGATGCGGTCGGGGGCGTAGTAGATCCACGTCGAGTACAGTGCCTTGGAGTAGACGATCGCTTTCATGGCCGCTCAATCCTACCGGACGACCGCGTTTGCCCCCAATCCTCCGCGACGGGATGGGTTCGGAGCCCGGCGGGGAAGGCGATGGACCCGGTGCCGAGGCACGGTACACTTCCCCCGCCATGCTCGACCTCCGGCTGATCCGCAGCGATCCCCAAGGGGTCCTCGCCCGCCTCCAGCGGCGCGATCCCACGCTCGACCTCGCCCCCCTGCTTTCCCGCGATGAAGAGCGGCGGGCCCTTTCCCAAAAGGCGGATGACCTCCGGCGCCGACAGAACGAGGCCTCAGACCGGATCGCTGCTCTGGGCCGGGACGGCCAACACGCGGAGAAGGAGCTACTCCTCGCGGCGATGCGCGAGCTCGCCGCGGAGAGGAAGAGAGTGGAGCAACGCCTGCAAGAGGTCGAACGGGAACTGGAGGCCCTCCTCCTCGCCCTTCCCAACGTCCCCCACGACTCGGTGCCGGATGGGACAAAGGAGGAGAAGGTCATCCTCCGCACGTTCGGAGAGCCCCC
>JACIWJ010000047.1 GCA_014361015.1 Candidatus Bipolaricaulota bacterium
CCACCTGTTTACGCCGCAAACTTGAGTGCGTTCTTGGGCTCGCTTGTGGCCCTCTACACACCGGGCGGGCTTACCGACGAGGACCTTTGCAGAGCCGTGCGGGAAAGGGATGTGATTGTGGACGAGTTCTCCCTGACCCTGCGGGACAAGTGCGGTGCCACCACCGAGGTTCCAGCCATCGTCACCATCAGGGTGGAGGATAAGGTCCCGCCCAAGATCGTCTACCCGGCCCGGGACCGCACCGTGGAGTGCGACGGGCAGGGGAAGACCGCCGAACTCTCCGCCTGGCTGGGTAGCCATGGTGGGGGTCCTGGCCGTGGACAACCGCCCATCCCACCACTTGGACGGACGACCACCACCCAGACAAGTTCGTGCGCACCCGCGGGAGCGCTGGGCGCATTAAGGTAAACTAGAGGAAAGTACGATACACTCCGCTGGGCGAGATCAGTGGAGCGTCCCGTAGCCGAGAGGCCAAAAAGGAGCGCTATTCGGCAAGCAGGGTCGGAAAGGAGGTTGAGATGCGAGGGAACCGCGTTGCGGGGCAATGTGGTGGTGGGACAAGGGGCCGGGCGATGACCACGCCGGCTATGTTGAAGACTAGGACACTGAGGGCAGTGACATCTATTGTGCTTGTGGGCCTACTGATGGTCTACACTGGCAATGCGGGCCAGCAAGAAGAAGACGAAGATCTCCTTCCAGTAAAGCCTGCTAGCTATTCTCCCATTGAGCTCGATGTAGGCCAACCCGTCTTTGTTACAGCTGGCGACATAGATGGAGACGGCCATGTAGACTTACTGCTTCTCTCATTTGGCGCGTTCGAGCAGGGAGACGCCCTGCAGACCCAGGTCCACTTCATCAAGGTGGACTGGGCAACAGGAGTTGCACATACACGTCTGCTTTACACCACCGAACATCCTGCGCCATACGGTATTGCGCCGTACGCTGCTATCACCGACTTCGACGGCGACGGGCACCCCGATGTTGTTCTCATCGACAACGGAGGCGGGGCGTTCGTTGTGCTGTGGGGAGACGGGCACGGATCGTTCGAGAAGGACTCCATTGTGCTGGATCGGCACGGCTTCGTCGGGAACTTCGCGGTCGCTGACCTTGACGGTGACGGATACGAGGACCTTGTGTTCGGGGATCATCTCCTCGGCTACGTGCAGATTCTGTGGGGGGAGGGCCGCCTGGGGTCAGCCAGAACTTCAGCCTACGCCTTCCCCGCTGGCCGCTATCCGGCGAGCGTCGTGACCGGTGACTTCACGGGCGACGGGCGTCTCGAAGTGGCGACCTTGGGTCTTCGGGCTGATGAGATGGGTTGGGTCTACTTCGTGGCTCTCTTCTCTGTCGATGGAAGCCGCCAGCTCAGCTTGCTCAGCATAACGGAGATTGGGGAGCCAGATCCCGTGGCTTTTGGAGTACCATTGGCAGCCGGTGATTATGACCGCGACGGGCATCTTGATCTGTTAACGGCGCGAAGCGAGCACGGGTACGTGTTGCTAGGCCGCGGAGACGGGACCTTCGTTGTCGAGGAGGTCTACTGGCTCCTTGGCGAAAATCTCGTTTCCCAGATGGTCCTCGCCGACCTCGACGGCGACGGATGCCTCAACGATATCGTCGTTGGTCAGGGATCAGCCCGGGTCTGGATCATGACCGGCTGCTATGGTGAGAGTGGGTACGGGGTGGTGGCCCCGGTGATCGGGCTTCCTGTTTCGGTCGTCGTTGCAGACGTAGACAGAGATGGCACACTGGACGTCGTTGTCGCGAGCAACTCGCTGCTGGGATCAACATACCTTGAAGTGTTCTTGGGGGATTAAGGAGGCCGGTGATGAAGAGCGTACTGAGCGTTGTTCTCGGTGCGTTCGTGGCCTTCGCACCGAGTTTTGACCCAGTTGTAGCTGAGGAATGCCAAGTCACCAATCTTTCCTCGTCCCAAGACCCTCTACGGATCTACTGGAATGTGTGGTGCATAGGAACCATTCGGGAGGTGCCGGCTCAGGGGTGGTCTGTAGAAGGCATCCACTGAACCGCCCCGGGTTCCCCGGAGGGTGGTTCACTTGAGTCCGGCCACGAGGGCCGGAGCCTCCTTGGGGTGGTAGTGTAGCTCCTCGAACTCGGCGGGTGAGATGTGCCCGATCGGCTCAAGCAGCCGCTTGGTGTTGAACCAGTCTACCCAGTCGAGTGTCTCGAACTCAACATGCTCCACCCCGCGCCACGGTCCCCGCTCCCCGATCACCTCCGTCTTGTACAGTCCAATGATCGTCTCGGCGAGCGCGTTGTCGTAGGAGTCGCCCACGCTCCCTACCGAAGACTCGATCCCTGCCTCCCTCAGGCGCTCGGTGTAGCGGATCGAGAGGTACTGCACACCCCGGTCGCTGTGGTGCACAAGCTCACGCGTGTCAGGCCGGGCGTACAACGCCTGTTCGAGAGCATCGAGCGCCAGGTCGCTTCGCAGCGACCGCGACACCCGCCACCCGACGATCCGGCGGGAGAACGCGTCGATCACGAACGCCACGTACACGAACCCCGACCAGGTAGCCACGTAGGTCAGATCCGCCACCCACAGCTGGTTGGGTCGGCGGGCCGTGAAGTCGCGCTCGACAAGATCAGCCGGACGCGCCAGGGCTTCCTCAGGGATCGTCGTCCGAATCCTCTTCCCCCGGACAGCGCCCGCGAGCCCCATCCTCCGCATCAACCGCTCCACCGTGCACCGCGCTACCGTGGCTCCTTCTCGCCCGAGCTTCGGCCACACCTTCCGCGCTCCGTACACCCGCCGGTTTTCCTCCCACACGCGCTGGATCTCCTCGCTCAACGCTGCGTCTCGGCGAGCACGCTTGGGCTGCCGTGACGGATCACGCTCTCTTCTCTTGTGCTCGTAGTAGGTCGACGGGGCGATCGGTACCAACTCGCAGATCGGCTCGACCCCGTACTCCTCCCGGTGCGCATCGATGAACGACGTCATCGCATCCGTCGGCGGTCGAGCTCCGCTTGGGCGAAAAAAGCTGACGCCTTGCGCAAGATCTCGTTGGCCCGCCGCAGCTCGCGGTTCTCTCGCTCGAGTTCCTTCATCCGCGCCCGCTCATCGCTCGTCACCCCGCCGCGACGTCCCGTGTCGATCTCCCTCCGGCGCACCCACGCGCGCAGCGTCTCCGGCGTACAGCCGATCTTGCCGGCAATCGACACGATCGCCGCCCACTGGGACGTGTGCTCACGCTCGTGCTCGAACACCATCCGCACCGCTCGCTCCCGTACCTCCGGGGAGTACCTCGCTGTCTTCGCCATGTCCCCATCCTCTCAGACTGTCGAGCCTCCGACAATCTCGGGGCGGTTCACACTGCTGTCTTACCGGCGTCGGGGGGCTCGCAGTGCCGATGTGCAAGTCAGAAGGTACTTATGGACATGAGAAAGTACTCGAGGTTCAATTCTCGCATGGCTGTGCATGGGTTCCTCTTGCGGCTGAGCCATGGGGAGCTACCCCAGCCATCACGGTTCAGCCAGTTTGCTGGTGCTGTGTGGGACACTGGCCCTGTAAGGGCACAGAAGGAAGGAAGCTTGGGCTTGCAGGAGGGCAAGTCCGGACGACACACCCTCCCAGGGTGCATGCACCGAATGTGGTTCGCATAGAACGCGATGGAGTGACCTCAATTCCAGTTCAGGTTACGGACAGCGGTGGCGATCTGATAGCGATCTACTGGACACAACCCAAGAACGGGACAGTACGGGGTGAGCAGCGCGTATTCGCTGAACCCGTCTACGAATACAGCGCCTCGCTTCAGTACCAGCCCAGTCCCTGCTGGACTGGGTGGGATAGTTTCGAAGTGCGAGCTCTTGACGCTCGTGGAGGTCTCAGCCGGAGCGTTGTCAGACTTCGGGTGATCGATGCCCCTCCTCAGCTAGAGAAGCCCGCCCCTGTAATCGTGAGCGTCGACGGAGAACCTGTGAGGTTCGAGCTTCCGATGGCCACCGCGGCCCCGCCGTACACTTCGGATGTACTGAAGTACAGTGTGATTCGTGAGCCTTTGCACGGAGCACTGGAAGGAAGCGGCCGCCAGTACACATTCACCCCGGATCCGTCTTACTGTGGGATTGACGTGCTGGAATACGTTGTGGAAGACCCCTGCGGAGCGCGCTCCTGCGGAAGCGTGGAGCTCGTTATTCAGCGCAGGCCGACTATCGATGGACCCAGCGAAGTCGAGGCACAGCGGAGTAGGAAAACCACGTTCGATGTAGTGGTCTACGACCCCTGCCACGGCTTTCCTCAAGTTGCTGTCACTGCGGATTCTGGAAGCTACGTGAGCGCTCTGCCGGTATTCTTGGCCCCTGCGATCGGGCTATGCTCAATTGAGTATACGTCACCTAAAGAGCTATGCGAAGATATGGTACGAGTTACCGCTACTTCACGCGCAACCGGACTCACCGCAGAGCTAGATGTGCACGTAACCGTGGTGGGCAACCAGCCGCCGCAGGCTTCGCCGCCCCACCTGCAGGGAGATACCACAGTCACCCTCACCCCAACGGGCGTTGTGCGCACGCCCGTGGTCTTCCAACCGATTGAGGTTTGGGACCCCGACGGTGACCCCGTGACCATCGAAGGCTACGGCCTTCCGCCCATTTATGCCGCAAACTTATCCGCCTTCTTGGGCTCGCTTGTGGCCCTCTACACACCGGGCAGGCTCACCGACGAGGACCTTTGCAGAGCTGTGCGGGAAAGGGATGTGTATGTAGACGAGTTCTCCCTGACCCTGCAGGACAAGTGTGGTGCCACCACCGAAGTTCCGGTCATCGTCACCATCAGGGTGGAGGACAAGGTCCCGCCCAAGATCGTCTACCCGGCCCAGAACCGCACCGTAGAGTGCGACGGTCAAGGGAACACCACCGAGCTTTCCGAGTGGCTGGCAAGCCATGGTGGGGCCTGGGCGTTTGACAACTGCTGTGACGTGACATGGACAAATGACTATACTCCTGACAAGTTTGTGTACAGCTGTGGGAAAGCGGGCTCGGTCACCGTAACCTTCACCGCTGCGGACTGTGCGGGAAACAAGTCCTCCACCACCGCGACCCTTACCGTTGTGGACACCACCCCACCAGAGCCGACGATACCTCCAGATGTGGACTTGGGGTGCAATCCTGCTGACACAAGCCCGCAGGCCACCGGCTGGGCCACAGCCACCGACAAGTGCGATCCAAGCCCCGCGGTGACTTACACAGACAGCGTGTCCACGCTGGGTTGGCAGGTGACCATCGAGCGAACTTGGATAGCCAGGGATTCCTGTGGAAGGGAGGCAAAAGGGGTCCAGCGCATCACCTACATCCAGGACACAGAGCCTCCAACGCTCGTTGTTCCAGGGGATGTGACGGTGGAGTGCGACAAGGTGCCACCTGTTGGCGAGGCCACGGCGACGGACAACTGTGACCCGGCCCCGAGTGTGGAGTACTTGGGCGAGGAGCGGGTCGATGGTTCCTGCCCCTACACCTACACACTGATCCGCACCTGGCGGGCCACCGACGCTTGTGGGAATGCTGGTGAGGATAGCCAGACGATCACGGTGGCGGACACGACGCTGCCTGTTCTCACGTGCCCGGGGAACGTGAACCTGGGATGCAACCCCAGCGACACGAGTCCAGACGTCACGGGGTGGGCGACGGCCACGGACAACTGTGACCCGAACCCGACGGTGACGTACACCGACAGCCTCTCCACGGTGGGGTGCACGACGACGATCAGCAGGATCTGGAGCGCTTCGGATGCGTGTGGGAACACCACGCAGTGCACGCAGGTCATCACCTACACTGCGGACACGGTTCCGCCCACGATCCACTGCCCGGGCCACGTGTGGCGCAGCTCCAGCGAGCCGCCGGGGACCCTGGTTTGGGTGACCTTCCCCATCACCGCGAGCGACGCCTGCGACCCGAGCCCGACCCTGAGCTGCAGCCCGTCGGGCGGGTACTTCCAGGTCGGAGAGGACGCTCTGGCCCACACCAGCTGCACGGCTTGGGACGCCTGCGGGAACGAGACAAACCGGGACTGCGCGTTCTGGGTCATCGTCGAGTTCGTCTGCCCGCCTCTGTTCGCCTGGCCCGACTTCGCCGACGCTCCGGGTCATGTGTGGATCCCGGTGTTGGCCAACGACAGCGGCTACGGGCTGCGGATCGTGGGCGTCTCTCCCCCGACCTGCGGGAGTGCCTGGATCTCGGGGGATGGGATCGTGTACACCACCATGGGGTGGTCTCCCGGGTGTCCCCCTCCCTACGCGGGGATGCAGGAGACGTTCTCCTACACCGTGGAGGATGCGTGCGAGAACCAGGCGTCAGCTGCAGTGACGGTGACCATCACCTGCGACATCTGTCCTCTGTCCGTCCCGGGCGGCAAGGAGGAGAAGTGAGCTCCGCTCTGAAGTGGGCTGCCGTGGGGTTGGCGCTGGTGAGCGGGGCGCTGGGGGCCGCCGGCCCGCTGGAGTTCGAGTGGGAGGGGGAGGTCGCGTGGAACGAGCCCGGTTCTACGGTGACGTGGCGTTCGAACCTCTCCCTCAAGGGGGAACTCGCCGGCTGGGCGTGGGCGGCGGCGAGCTCGCTGGCCGATGGCGCCTGGACGAGTGTGCAGCTGACAGGCTCGGGCAAGCTCGGCGAGATCACGGTCTCCGCATCCGTGGCGATGGCCCCGGGGGCCCCTGCGTTCCAGGGGGCCCGGCTCTCCTGGGGGTACGCCTGGGAGGGGATCGAGATCTCGGTCTTGGCGAAGATCGAGAGCGTGGGGTTCGGTTGGGGTCTCGTTCTTCAGGGCCCGTCTGGATCCCTTCTCGAGCGGGTGCGGCTTCGGTTCAACCTGAAGCGTCAACTGGACGAGGTCGCGGGTCCCACGTTCGCTCCGTCGTTCTCGTTCGGTGAGGCGCGGTTCGGGATCCCCCTTTCGTGCTGCGTGGAGCGGGTGCGGGGTCGGATCGCGTTCACCAAGGCCGGGTTCGAGGAGGCAGCGTTAAGCTTCCCGCTTCCCGGAAAGCTCGGCTGCGGGGTGTCGTTCGGGGCGAGCTTGCGGTTCCGGACGGACGAGGCGCAGGGGTCCCTGTTCCCGAGCCTCGTGTACCAGGGACCGGCCGGCGTGGACGTCTTCCTTGTCCTCGACTGGGATGCTGCCACCTCGGCCCTGCAGGGGATCAAGGTGTACGGGTTCGGGTTCCACGGAGAAGTGGGGAACCTGCGGTTCCGCAGCGTGACCAGTCTGGCGGAGGACGCGATCGGTCTCGTGAAGGAGCCGTACTGGGAACTCCTGGAGCTGATCTGGAAGGTGCCCGGTTGTTGCGGAGACGGTGAGGCAGCGGTCACGTTCTACTTCGGGGGCAGCGGCCCGTTCGGCCTGGGTGAGGTGGAGGCAACGGGGCGGATTCCCCTCACGGCTGGCATCCAGCTTGTTGTGGGGTTCTCCGCCTCGCACGCGGGGGAACTGAGCGTCGCGTTGGGCGGAAAGATCCTCCTGTAGCGGCCTGGGCGGGGATTCCGCTGGTCCACGGACGTCCCGGCGCGCGGCTCTGTGCCCGGTCGTCCGTGATCCCGTGTCCGTACGGGCTCGTTCGGCCCCCGGAGGACGGGCAGCGGCCACGGTTCTTGTCCCACTGAATCCGCCCTCTCTGTGGAGCTGAAGGGTCCGTAGGCCGTTCTCAGAACGGCCAGAACTTCTGGTCGTTCCACACCCTCTGCCGGAGGTCCTGGTCGAGGGCGGTGAGGAGGTCGAGGTGGGACCGCTCCCAGCGGGCGAGCCACCCGTAGAGCTCCTTCGCCTCCCCGCTCGACTTCCCCTCGGCGTCGGCGTAGAACGCGACCGCCCGCTCCTCGAGCGCCATCGCGGCGTACAGGGCCGCCGCCTCGTAGGAGGCAGCCGAGATCTCCTTCTTCAGCTCGTCGGTCAGGACGCGGCCGGCGGCGTCGGTGGGCGCGCCGGCGGGTGCCCCGAGCTCGATCCGCCCCGTCCGGACCAGCCCGGCAAAGGCCTTGGACAGGATATCGATGTGCCGGCCCTCCTCCTCAGCGAGGGTGAGGAACACCTCGCGTACCGCCTGGTTCGTCGTCCCCCGGGCGCTCTCTTCGTAGAGCAGCTTCCCGTGTTTCTCGAGCAGCAGCGCTCCCTTCAGGATGTCCTGTTGGCTCTCCATGTCTCCTCCTTATCGTTCGCTCCCCGCACCGGGTGGGGGAGTCGCTCCTGTCCAAGCTTACTCCATCAGGAGAACTGCACGCCGGGGATTCGGCAGTACCCACAGGTGAACTCCCGGCCGGTGATGGCCCGGCACCCCGCCGGCTGGAGCTCGAGGACCTCCAGAATCCCCTTCCCCGTCCCCACCAGAAGCCGGTCGCGCCGGGGGAGGATCGCCCCCGGTGGCGTTCGGGTGTCTTCCTCGTCCACGATCCGCGTGCGGTGGACCTTGACCGGCTTGTCGCGGAGGGTCGTCTGGGCGCCGGGCCAGGGGTTCGTCCCCCGCACGAGGTTGTGGATGCGCCAGGCCTCCCACTCCCAGCGAATCCGCCCGTCCTCCTTGTGGAGCTTGGGGGCGAGCGTCCCCTCCGCGGGCTGGGGCCTGGGCACGACCTCTCCGTTCGCGATCCCGTCCAGCGTCTCCACGATCAGCTCGGCTCCCACCTGGGCGAGGCGCGCCTCGAGCTCGCCGGCCGTCTCCTCGGGACCGATCGTCACCGATCGCTGCATGAGGAGGGGGCCGGTGTCCATCCCCTCGTCGAGGACGAACGTGGTGACGCCGGTCTCCCGCTCTCCGCGGAGGATCGCCCACGCCACCGGGGCCGCCCCGCGGTACTTCGGCAGGAGGGACGCGTGGATGTTGACGCACCCGAGACGAGGCAGGCGGAGAACGTCCTCCCGCAAGAACTGCCCGAACGCGGCCACGACGAGGGTGTCGAGGTCGAGCTCGCGCAGCTGCTGGAGCACCACCGGGGCGTTGATCGTGCGCGGCTGGAGGACGGGGATCCCCAGTTCCCCGGCGGCAACCTTCGCTGGAGGGGGGGTCAGGTGGAGCCCCCGGCCGGCCGGCCGGTCCGGCTGGGTGATCACGAGGAGAACCCCGTACGTCTGGGCCAGGCGCCGCAGCGCGGGAACCCCAAACGCGCCCGTGCCTGCGAACGCAACGCGCAACCCTACGGGAGCGAAGACACCTTCTCCTTGCGCGACTCCTGGACGGAGCGGAACTCGGCGAGCACCCGTCGCCGCTCGCCCGTGGGGAGGAGGTCCACGTACAGTTCGCCGTCGAGGTGGTCCACCTCGTGCTGGAGAAGCCGCGCCTCGAGCTCGGACAGGTGCAGCTCGACCTGTTGCCCGGCCTCGTCGGCGGCCCGCACGACCACCTCCTTGGCCCGCGGTACCTCCGCCTCCACCCCGGGGAGGGACAGGCACCCCTCCCAGCTCACGTCGATCTCCTGACCCCGGCTCACGATCTCGGGGTTGAACAACACCCGCTCCTCGCCGCCCAGGCGCACGAGGATCGCCCGCACGGGAAGCCCGATCTGGTTCGCGGCGAGGCCCAACGCCTCGATCCGACCGAACGCGTCGCGCAGCGCGGCCGCTGCCGCGCAGGCCTCGGGGCTCCCGGGGACCACGGGCCGCGCCGGACGGCGCAGGACCGGGTTGGGGTACGTCAGGATCTCCAGTTTGGACCGCCTCCTCTGAGTCCACTATTATAGGGAGATCCGATCATGCCTACAACGGGACCGGAGGCCCCACGCCGCGCGCTTGTCGACAAGGTGCTCGCCCTGGAGAGGGAGAAGGCGTTTGCCGACACGGCTGTCCTCGGAGGGCTCGAGAAGTTCGTGGCCCAACACGTTCCGGAAGCAGCGCGCCTCGTGGCGGGGTACGCCGCGCTCGACCGGGCGTCCCGCGAGAGCGCGGTGGGGGCACTCGAGCGCTGGCTGAGGGCCCCCACCCTCCGCGAACCCCTCTGGAAGGTCCCCGTCACGCGCCTTGCGGGGGTGGGAAAGAAGCGCGCCGAGCTCCTCTCTCGGCTGGGGATTCGCAGTGTCGAGGACCTCCTCACGTTCTTCCCGCGCCGGCTGGAGGACCGGTCCCAGCTTCGATCGATCGCCCACGTCCGCGACGGCGAGGTCGTGCTCGTGCGCGGCACGGTGCGTGCCAAGTCCCGGGTCAAGGTGCGGCGGGGGCTCGAACTCGTCAAGGTCGCCCTCGACGATGGAACGGGGTTCCTGTTCGCGATCTGGTTCAACCAACCTTGGCTCTGGGATCAGGTGACCGAGGGTCACCCGTACGTCCTCTACGGCAAGGCGCAGCTCCGCTACGGGGAACTTCAGATCGAGAACCCGGTGTGGGAACCAGAAGGCGCGAACATCCAGACCGGTCGGTGGGTTCCGATCTACCCCGCCACCGAGGGCCTCACCCAGCCGGCGCTCCAGAACCTGGTCCACCAGGCCCTGCACCGGTTTGGGAATCATGTCGAGGACGCGATCCCCCGGACGGTCCGCGATCGGCTGGGGCTCCCCCCGCGGCAGACCGCGATCGCCCGAATCCACGCCCCGGCAAACCCCGACGACTTCGAGCGAGCCCGCCGGGCGCTCGCGTTCGAGGAGCTGTTCCTTCTCCAGCTCGGGATCGCGCGCCGACGCACCCCCGCCTCCGCGTCCGGTCGGGCCCTCGACCCGGATCGGGAGGCGCTTCGCCGGTTCAAGGCGTCGCTCCCGTTCACGCTCACCCCGTCCCAGGAGCAGGCCCTCCAGGCGATCGAGCGCGACCTCCGCTCCCCCCAACCGATGCTCCGCCTCCTCCAAGGCGACGTCGGGTCGGGGAAGACCGTGGTCGCCGCTGGAGCGTGCGTGATGGCCATCTCCGCCGGAGCGCAGGCCGCAGTGATGGCCCCCACCGAGATCCTCGCCGAGCAGCACCACCTCGTCCTCCAGGAGCTGCTCGCGGGCCTTCCGGTGCGGGTGGGACTCCTCGCCGGGTGGATCGGGCGCAGGGAGCGGCAGGCGATCCTCGATGCGATCGCGGGCGGCGAACTCGACGTCGTCGTGGGGACCCATGCCTTGATCCAGGAGG
>JACIWJ010000048.1 GCA_014361015.1 Candidatus Bipolaricaulota bacterium
CGTGGACGAGCTGGAGCAGTCGATCAAGATGAACCTGATCGTGGAGTTCTATTCGAGGTAGAGATGGCTTCCTTCGTCTATCCGGAAACGGCAACATGGGTGGAGCCCGTCGATCCCCGCTACGGGCGGCTGATCGTGGCCCCGCTGGAGCGGGGCTACGCAACGACGTTGGGCAACGCCCTGCGGCGGGTCCTGCTGTCGGCGATCCCGGGGGCGGCCGTGGTGCGGGTGCTGTTCCCGGGGCGGTTTCACGAGTACGACACGATTGAGGGTGTGCGGGAAGACGTGCTGCACATCATCCTCAATCTGAAGGGGCTTGCCATTCGGAGCCAGGATGAGGCCTTGCACCGTCTGTACCTGAGCGCGACCGGCCCCGGCGAGGTCACGGCACGAGACATCGAGACGCCGACCGGGGTGGAGATCGCCAACCCGGACCACGTGATCGCCACCCTGGAGAAGAAGGGGAAGCTCGAGGTGGAGATGGAGGTCGAGGTGGGACGGGGGTTCCGCTCCGCCGACGAGAACAAGCGGGAGGACGCGCCCGTGTCCCTCATCCCAGTGGATGCGGACTTCTCGCCCATTGAACGCGTCAACTTCACGGTGGAGGCGACCCGGGTCGGGGGACGCTCCGGCTACGAGCGGCTGCTGCTTGACGTGTGGACGAACGGCGCGATCACCCCGCCGGAGGCGGTGGGACAGGCGGTCAAGGTGTTGCGCGAGCACCTGGCCGTGCTCGACGGGGCCCACGGCGAACATGGGGAGGGGGAGGCCGCGCCCGAGGCCTCGGAGGAGATGCTCCAGCCGTTGCTCGAGCTGGGGTTCGAGGTCCGCGCCTGTAACCTCCTCCGCGAGGAAGGGGTCATCACGCTCCACGACCTCCTCGCCAAGACCCGCGAAGAGGTGTCCGACATCCATGGGTTCGGGGAGAAGACCCTCGCCCGGCTGGAGGAGCGCCTCGGCGAGCTCGGCTACGCCCTGCGTTCGGAGAAGGAGGACTGATGCGCCACCGCTGCAAAGTGCCCAAGCTCAGCATGACGAGCGACCGCCGTCGGGCGGTGCTCGCGGGTCAGGCCACGGATCTCATCCTGCACGGCAAGGTGGATACGACCCCTGCCCGCGCCAAGGCGACCCAGGCGCTCGTGGAGCGGCTCGTGACGTGGGCCCGCAAGGGGGACCAGGCTTCGCAGCGCCGGGCGTTCGCGATCCTCCAGAGCAAGGACGCCACGGCGAAGCTGTTCGCGGAGCTCGGGCCCCAGTATCGCGACCGCGAGGGCGGATACACCCGCATCCTCAAGCTGGGCCCCCGGCGGGGGGATGGGGCGGAGACGGCCCGCCTCACCTGGGTGTGATGGCCCGTCGGGCGGTCGTCCCGCCGGGAACCCCGGTCTACGGCCCCTACTCGCCTGCGGTGCAGGCGGGGCCGTTTCTGTTCATCTCCGGCCAGCTTCCCGCCCTCCCGTCGGGCGAGCTCCTGTCGGGTTCGATTGAGGACCAGGCCCGGCTGTGCCTGGAGAACATCGCGCGGATCGTCCGGGCGGCGGGGGGCACGATGGTGAACCTGGTCAAGGTCACGATCTACCTCGCCGACATGAACGACTTCGGGGCGGTGAACTCCGTCTACGCCGCGTTTTTCGACCGGGACCCGCCGGCACGGGCGTGCGTCGAGGTGCGCCGCCTTCCCAAGGACGCCCGGATCGAGATCGAGGCTGTGGCCTACCTCGACTCCGCGACCACCGGGTAGAGGCACCCCGCCGCCTTCCGGCGGGCCAGGGCGTCAAGCATCTCCTTCACCATCTCCGCAAGCCCGTAACGGGGGTTCCATCCCCAATCTTCCCGCGCCGTGCTGTCGTCGATCGAGCGGGGCCAGCTGTCGGCGATCGCCTGGCGGAAGTCCGGTCTGTACTCGATTCGAAACCCGGGGACGTGCTTCCGGATCTCCCCGGCGAGCTCGGCAGCGGTGAAGCTCATCGCGGTGACGTTGTAGGTCCGCCAACGGAGGTTCGCGTTGGGGGCAGCCATGAGGTCGATCGCGCTTCGCAGACAGTCCGGCATGTACATCATCGGGAGCATCGTGTCCTCACGGACGAAGCAGGTGTACGGTTTGCCCTCCACCGCGTGGTAGAACATCTCCACGGCGTAGTCCGTCGTCCCCCCCCCCGGTGGGGTCTCGCTGGAGATGATCCCGGGATAGCGCAGCCCACGGATGTCCAGGCCGTAGCGGTGGGCGTAGTAGTCGGCGAGGAGCTCCCCCGTGACCTTCGTCACCCCGTACATCGTCGTCGGGGAGAGGACGGTGTCCTGGGGCGTTCGGTCCCGGGGGGTCCGCGGCCCGAACACGGCGATCGAACTGGGGTGGAAGATCTGGGCGATCCCCGCTTCCCGCGCGAGCTCAAGGAGGTTGTACAGCCCGGTTACGTTCACCTCCCACGCCCGCTGCGGGTTCTGCTCCCCCGTCGCCGACAGGACCGCGGCGAGGTGGTACACGGCCTCGATCCTGTGCTCTCGGATCACCTGCGCCAGGGCGTCGCGGTTCGCCACGTCGAGCGATACGAACGGGCCCGAGGAGGCGAGGGCCTCCGACGCCGGCTTCCGGTGCCCCGCGGCGACGACCTGGTTGCCCCCGTAGCGCTTGCGCAGCTCGAGGGTGAGCTCCGATCCGATCTGCCCCGTGGCCCCTGTGACGAGGATCCTCATGCTATCGCCTCCCGGTTGGTCTTGTGCGGGATTGTACCGAGCTGCGTTTGATCCGACGAGCGGGGTCCGGTAAGCTCCGTCTGACGGCGAGGACGATAGGGAGGGTGGATGAGCAAGTACGACTTCATCTGTGCCGAGCTGGCGGAACTTCGGAACCAGGGCCTGTACAACACGATTCGCACGATCGCGGGTCCTGTCGGGGCGTGGACCGTGGTGGACGGGAAGCGGGTCCTCAACATGTGCTCCAACAACTACCTCGGGTTCGCCAACGACCCCCGGTTGAAGGAGGCGGCGCGCCGTGCGCTCGACGAGTACGGGGTGGGGCCGGCGGCCGTGCGGTCCATCGCCGGGACGATGACCCTCCACGTCGAGTTCGAGCGGAAGCTGGCCCAGTTCAAGGGCGTCGAGGCGGCGCTCTCGCTCCAGTCGGGGTTCTGCGCGAACCTCGCCGCGATCCCGGCCTTGGTCGGAGCCGGCCACGCCCTGTTCACCGACGAGCTCAACCACGCCTCGATCATCGACGGCTGCCGGCTGACGAAGGCCGACCGCGTGATCTACCCCCACCGCGACGTGGACGCCCTGCGCAACGCCCTCGCCGAGAAGAAGGACGCCCCGCGCAAGCTCATCGTCACCGACGGCGTGTTCTCGATGGACGGGGACCTCGCGCCGCTCCCGGGGATCGTCGAGGTCGCCGAGGAGTTCGGGGCGATGGTGATGGTGGACGATGCCCACGGGGAGGGCGTCGTCGGGTCCCACGGCCGGGGGATCGTCGACCACTTCAAGCTTCACGGTCGGGTGGACATCGAGATGGGCACGCTCTCCAAGGCGTTCGGGGTCGTGGGAGGGTACCTCGCGGGGAAGGCGGAGGTCATCGAGTACCTTCGGCAACGGGCCCGGCCGTTCCTGTTCTCGAGCGCGGTCACCCCCGCCGACGTCGCGGCGTGCATGGCGGCGGTGGACATCCTCCAGGAGAGCGACGCCCCCGTGCGCAAGCTGTGGGACAACGCCCGCTACTTCAAGGCGCAGATGGTCGAGCTCGGGTTCGACATCGGCACCTCCGAGACCCCGATCACGCCGGTCATGCTCGGGGAGGCGACGACGGCGTGGCAGTTCTCCCAGGAGCTCTTCGCCGAGGAGGTGTTCGCGCAGGCGATCGTGTTCCCCACCGTTCCGCGGGGCAAGGCGCGGATTCGGGTGATGGTGTCTGCGGCCCACACGCGGGACGACCTCGACCTGGCGCTCGCCAAGTTCGCCAAGGTTGGCAAGAAGCTCGGGGTGATCTGACGGCGTGGACGTGCTGGAACCGCTCGGGCGGGTCCTGCTTGCCGCGCTCGTGGGCGGGGCGATCGGGTTCGAGCGCGAACTGCGCGGCCGGGCGGCTGGGTTGCGGACGCACATCCTCGTCTGCGTGGGGGCCGCGGTGGTGATGCTGGTCGCGGCGGCCCTCGACCAGGTGGACGGTCCCGGCCGGGCGCTGGCCGGGATCGTCACCGGGGTGGGGTTCCTCGGGGCCGGGGCGATCATCAAGACCCGGGACATCGTGCGCGGCGTGACGACGGCGGCCTGCATCTGGCTCGTCGCCGCCCTGGGCGCCGTGGTCGGCCAGGGCTTGTACATCCTCGCTGGGGGAAGCGCGGTCGTTGCGCTGCTCGTTCTGCTGGTGCTGAACCAGGTGGAGCGGTTGGTCCCTGCCCACTCCTACCACACCGTGGCCGTCTGTGGACGGGGCACGGCGGCGCAGCAGCTCGAGGCGTCGTGCCGCGAGGTGTTCGCCGGGGCAGGCCAGCGCGTGCTCGCCCTCGACGTCCACCTCGAGCGGGAGGAAGACCACCTCACGCTGACGTTCTACCTGCGGAGCCGTGGTGCCGTGCGGGCGGCCCCGGTCGCGGAGGCCCTCCTCGCTCTCCCGGGCGTGTCCAGCGTTCGCTGGCGGTGACGCGGCCGGCTACAGACCGAGCTCGGAGCGGGCGGCCTGCATCGCCGCGAGGACGACCCCGACGAACTCCTCCAGGGAGAGGCCGAGCCGCTGCCCGAGGGCGATCCCCTCGCGCGACGCCGAGCGGGCGAACCCCTTCTCCCGGTACCGGTTGAGGACGTTGTGGGGGGTGAGCCCGCCGATCTTGTCCGGGTGGACGAGCGCGGCAGCGACGACCAGCCCGGTGAGGGGGTCCACCGCGGTGAGGGCGATCTCCATCGGTGTGGCGGGTTCCCGGTGCCCGGCGTGGGCGAGGATCGCGTCGAGGATCCCCTCGTCCGCGAACCCGCGGGCCCGCAGGAGCTCGACCGTCCGGTGGCCGTGGAGATCCGGTCGGTCCTTCGTCTCCTCGTAGTCGAGGTCGTGGACGAGGCCGGCGAGCGCCCACCGTTCGGGGTCCTCCCCGAACCGCGGGGCGAGCGCCCGCATCCCCGCCTCCACGGCGAGCATGTGCTTGACGAGGTTCTTCGTCTTCACCCTCTCCTCGACGAGGGCGAGGGCTTCCAGTCGGTTCATCGATCCTCCTTGTGCGGTGGCGATTGTACGCGCGCCGCCCCGTAGGGGCAGTGGTCGCGGAGGGGGCAGTCCGGGCAGCGGGGGGCGCGGGGCCGGCACAGCTCCCGGCCGAGCTGGATGAGGTGGAGGTGGAGGTCGAGCTCCCGCCCAGGCGGGACGAGCGGGGCCAGCGCGTCGTGGGCGTCGCCCCGGCCGTCCCACAGCCCAAGGCGCCGCGTGACCCGCGCGATGTGGGTGTCGACGGGGAAGAACGGCCGGTTGAACCCGAACAGGAGCACGACGTACGCCGTCTTCTTCCCCACCCCGGGGAGGGACAGGAGCCACTCCACGGCCTCCCGGTCGGAAAGGTTGCCGAGGAAGTCGAGGGATAGGGCGCCCTGCTCGTCCCAGATCCGGCGGAGCACGTCCTGGATGCGGGTCGCCCGCTGGCGGTGGAGCCCGGCCCCCCGGATCGCGTCCGCCACGGCCTTCGTTGGGGCCTCGAGAACAGCCTCCCACGTCGGGAACCCCGCGCGGAGCCGGGCGTAGGCCGCGTCGCGGTTGCGGTCGGAGGTGTGTTGGGAAAGAATGGTCCGAACGAGAAGATCGAGCGGCGGTTCGTGAGGGGTGAGGCGGGCTGGGCCGTAGTGCGCGAGCAAGACCTCTGCCGCCTTGGATAGCCGGTTCTTGGGGGGCACGAACCCGAAGGATAGACGCTGGGGCCGCCGCTGCCAACAGGAGGAGAGGATGCTCAAGGTGGAAACCGAATCGGTGGTTGTCGTGCGGTGCCAGGATGGCGAGGGACTCCCCGCGGTGCTCCTCGACCCCGCGTGGGGGTCGCTCGGGCTCGTGGCCGGGATCGGGATGCTGCGCGACCTCGTCCTGGGTTACTGGGACGGGACGCAGTACGTCGAGGAGCGGATTCCCGAGCCGGTGGAGCTCCTCTCGCTTCAGGGGAACCTTGGGGACGAGGCGGGGAAGCCGGTCCTCCACGCCCACGTGGTCGCCGGGCGGAAGGGCGGCGAGGCGATCGGGGGGCACCTCCTCTCGGCAACCGTCCACAACACGGCGGAGATCGTGCTCCTCCGGCTTCCCGGCGTTCGCCTGGTCCGCCGGCGCGACCCGGGCGGCCTCCTCGGACTGTACCCTGAATCCAACGAGATCCCGAGCGGGTGAACGATGCGGATCACGTTCCTCGGCACGGGGGCGGCCAACGGTTACCCCGAGGCGTTCTGCTCCTGTTCCAACTGCACGCGGGCACGGCGCCTCGGCGGGCCGAGCCTCCGCAAGCGGGCGGCGCTCCTCGTCGAGGACGACCTCCTGATCGACCTCGGGCCGGACATCACCGCCGCCTCCCAGGCCCACGGGTCCGCCTTGACACGGGTCCGGTGGTGCCTGCAGACCCACGCCCACGCCGATCATCTCGATCTCTCCCACCTCCTCTCACGCAGTCCCGCCTACGGGGTCGCGGGGGCGCCGCGGCTGGGGTTCTACGCTTCTCCGACTGCCCTCCGCCGCGCGGCGGAGACGTTCGCCCGCGATCTCGGGTCGGCAGACCTTCTGGACCCGCGGACGGGCGACCGGCTGAACTTGGAGGTGGTCCCGATCGAGGCCCTCCAGACGGTTTGCCTGGGCCCATACCGGGTAACCGCTCTGCCGGCCAACCACGATCCAAGGGCTGGCTTGCTTCTCTTCCTGGTCGAGGGTGTGGGTGGAAGCCTGTTCTACGGGACGGACACCGCCCCGCTTCCCGACGCGACGTGGCGGGCCCTGCAGGAGACCGGAGTGCAACTGGACGTTGTGGTCCTCGATCACACCTACGGGCCGGACGCAGCCGGCGACGACCACCTGAACGCCCGCGGGGTGACGGAGCACACCCGCCGGCTGAGGGAAGAGGGACTGCTGCGACCAGGGGGCCGCGTGTTCGCGACGCACATCGCCCACGACGCGAACCCCCCTCACCCCGAGCTCGTCGAGTTCGCCCGGGGCCACGGCTACGACGTGGCGTACGATGGCCTGATCGTGGTCGTCAGATCATCGGTGGACCGGGGACGTTGACGTTCGTTGAGCGACGGGCTACAACCGGACGGGCGAAGGTGGCGGAATGGGCAGACGCGCTGGCCTTAGGAGCCAGTGCCGCAAGGCGTGCGGGTTCGAGTCCCGCCCTTCGCACCACCTGGTCCGGTGGGGATTCGCCCGTATAATCCAGGGGTCAAGCGGGAATAGCTCAGTTGGTAGAGCGCCACCTTGCCAAGGTGGAGGGCGCGGGTTCGACCCCCGTTTCCCGCTCCAAGCAGTGCCGAGGTGGCGAAACCGGCAGACGCAGGGGACTTAAAATCCCCAGAGCGAAGGCTCGTGCGGGTTCAACTCCCGCCCTCGGCACAAGCGGGGTGGAGCAATTAGGCAGCTCGCCGGGCTCATAACCCGGAGGTTGCTGGTTCAAGTCCAGCCCCCGCAACCAGAAGGGCGGTGGGCCGGTCTGCGGTTTCCGGTTCCAACCTGCGAACCGGAAGCGGGTGAACCGGTAATCGGTTTTCGGCGGTGTAGCTCAACCGGCAAGAGCGCGCGGCCCATAACCGCGAGGTTCAGGGTTCGACTCCCTGCGCCGCCACTAGGACGGTTGGGGAGCCCCAAGTGGCATGTTCCGCGGTGTCCGACTTGGGACTTTCGACTGTGTTCTCGGGGATGTAGCTCAGTTGGGAGAGCGCCGCGTTCGCAACGCGGAGGTCGGCGGTTCGACTCCGCTCATCTCCACCACCCCCGCCAGGTTCGCAGCCCCTCCTGCAAGGCACGGACCAGCGCATCGAGGTCCCGCCGCGTGTTGTACCCCTGGACGGAGACGCGGAGGAGGGAGCGGCCGTTCCAGGCGATCACCGGGACCTCGATCCGCCAGCGATCGAACAGGCGCCGTTGGAGTGCCCTCCCGTCGCAGGGGGTCAGGGCGAATGCCCTCATCTGAAGCGGCCAGGGCTTGGTCTCCTCGCCCACCGGCCGGAGGCCGAGTTCCGCCTCCGCCCGCTCGCTGAACGCGGTCAGGAGCGCGCGGCACCGGGCGCGGACGGCGTTCCAGTCGTGGTCCTCCATGAACTGGATCGCCGCCGGCACAGCAAGGAACGGGGCGATGTCCCGCGTTCCCTGCCACTGGTGGTCGTCGAGGAACGGCGACGGCCCCGGCCCCTTGCTTCCCTCCCCTCCCCACGACACGACGAGGGGCCTGAGGAGAGGCTGTCGTTCCCGGCGCGCGTGGAGGAACCCTGCCCCCTTGGGAGCGAGCAGCCACTTGTGGCAGTTCCCGGCGTAGAAGTCCGCTCCCAGCGCCTCCAGGGCGAGGGGGACCTGGCCCGGGGCGTGGGCGCCGTCCACCACGGTGAGGATCCCCTCCTCGCGCGCCCGCCTGACGAGCTCGGCGACGGGGAAGAGGAGGGCGGTTGGCGACGTGATGTGCGAGATGGACAGCACCCGCGTCCGCGGGGTCCGGCGGGCCCACACGGCCTCGACCACGTCCGCCTCGGATCGGACCGGAACTCCGATCTCAGCCCGCACGTACCGCGCCCCGCGCTCGGCGCAGACGAGGCGCCACATCCGATCGACGGCTCCGTACTCGTGGTTCGTGGACAGAACCTCATCACCCGGCGCCAGGGGGAGGGATTGCGCGACGACGTTCATCGCCGTCGTCGCGTTGGGGACGAACACGAGGTCGTCCGGATCGGCGGAGAGGAACGCTCCGAGGGCGCTTCGCGCCTCGGCCATCAGGGCCTCGAACCTCCGGTCGAGGAACTCCACCGGCTCGGCCTCGAGCTCGCGCTGCCAGCGCTGGTAGGCCTTGAACACGGGCTGGGGACACGCCCCGAACGACCCGTGGTTGAGGAAGGCGACGTCCCTTCGGAGAAGGAACAGGTCGCGCAGGTCCTCCTGGGCAGACATGGGCTAGCCGCGAACGCCGAGTCGGCGGAGGACCTCATCCGTGTGCTCCCCCAGCCGTGGCGGGGGGAGGGGGCTCGGCGGCCAGGCCCCGGGCAGCGGACAGCCGACGCTCGTGTACTTTCCCACCGTGGGGTGGTCCACCTCGACGAGGAGCCGCCCCACGAGCCCGGGATCGTCAAACAGGTCGGCGAGCGTGTTCACCCGGCCTGCGGGGATCCCCGCCTCCTTGAGTCGGGTCGTCCACTCGGCCCGCGAGCGGGCGCCGAACACCTCGGTCAAGATCTCGACCAGAACCTCTCGGTTCCGCACACGGTCAGGGTTCGTGGCGAACCGGGGGTCGGAGGCGATCTCCGGTCGGCCCAGGGCTTGGCACAGGGTCTGGAACTGGGCATCGGTCCCCACGGCGACCATCAGGAGGCCGTCCGCGGTCGGGAACGCCTGGTAGGGGACGATGTGGGGGTGCGCGGTGCCCAGCCGCGCGGGCACCTCTCCCGTGAGGAGGAACGCCTGGGAGACGTTGGCCAGCGCAGAGGCGGAGCACTCGGCGAGGGTGGCTTCCACCTCGCTCCCCTCCCCCGTCCGCTCCCGGACGAGGAGGGCGCCCAACGTCCCAGCGAGGGCAGCCCATGCGGCGAGGACATCGACGATCGCCACCCCGACCTTGACCGGACGATCCCCCTCGCCGGTGATCGCCATCAGCCCCCCCAGGGCCTGGATGAGGGCGTCGAACCCCGGCTCGTCCCGGTACGGGCCGGGTGGGAACCCGGTCACAGACGTGTAGATGAGGCGGGCGTTCAGTCCCCGCAGGCGCTCGTAGCCGAGGCCGAGCTTGGCCGCGGTTTCGGGGAGGAAGTTGTGGACGAGGACGTCGCTCTCCCGGACCAGGCGGTCGAGGACGCGGCGGTCGGCAGGGCACGCGAGGTCGAGGACGATCCCTCGCTTGCCTCGGTTGACGGAGAGGAAGTACGCGGACTCCCCCCCGACGAACGGGGGTCCCCACCGCCGCGTTTCGTCGCCGCTCCCCGGACGCTCGACCTTGATCACCTCGGCCCCGAGATCGGCCATCCACATCGCGGCGAGCGGCCCGGCGAGGATCCGGGACAGGTCGAGGACCCGCATTCCCCGAAGCGGCTTCATGTCAGGCGAACAAGGGGGGCTCCCGCCCCTCCGTGGGGAATGGGATGTGGAGCGTGCCGTACTGGCCATCGTAGCCGGGCTCGATCTCCAGCTCTCCGGCCCGGACCTTGGCGATCGCCTCCGCCACCCGCGGCGGAGCGCCCCGCCTCAGCTCCTCCTCCGGCAGGTCGAGGAGGATCGCCAGCTCGCTCCCAAACCTGCGTACCAGGCGATCGTACTCCGCTTCCACCCCTTTCGTGTTCACGCCCTGGCCGAGGGCCTGGGCGAGGATCTCCGCGAGGGGGACGAGGGAACAGTAGGGGATCGTCGTCGTCGGGCGGTGCCCCGGCGGACGGTCGGCGAGCTCCTCCACCCGATGGAGGACGCCCACTGTGATGGGGCGGCCGCACACGGGGCAACGGCCACGGTGGGTCCGCGTCTCCGCGGGCGCAAGCGAGATCCCACACGCCCGGTGACCATCGAAATGGTACTTCCCCTCCTCCGGGAAGAACTCGATCGTGAACAGGAACCTCTCCCGGTCCCGGTCCCGGATCGCGGAGAGGAGGGAACGGTAGGAGATCTCGGGGAGGTCGAACGCGGTCGCCTCCCGCCCGAGGCGGGGCGGGGAATGAGCATCGGAGAATGAGACGAGCGCCACGCGATCGAGCGCCGAGACCCGCCAGTTCATGGGGGG
>JACIWJ010000049.1 GCA_014361015.1 Candidatus Bipolaricaulota bacterium
GGCTTGCCGACCTCGTCGTCCAACGGGCGGTCTTCGCGTGCGGAGATCCGATGCGGGGGCTCCTCGTCCTCCAGCCCGACCCCTACGCTCCGGCGTCCTTCGCGGCGATCGGCTTCTTGGACGGCGACGACGCAGCGCAGGATGCGCTCCTCTCCTTCGCCCACGCCTGGGCTCGCGAGAAGGGGATGGAGTACCTGGCGGCGATGGTGCCGGACGAGCGTCGTGTCGAGATCTTCGCCCGGCACGGGCTCGCGCCCCTCCCTTACTTCCGGTACGTGCTCGTCCTCGCGTATCCCCTTCCGTGACCCTCGTTCTCGCGGCGGTGCTCTTCTGGTCCACCCTCGGGGTGATCGGGAAGACGCTCTACGGCCTGGGGGCGGAGCCCCTGTTCGTCGTCACGTTCCGGGTCCTGTTCGCGTTGGGGATCCTGGGCGCGGGCCTGGGGCTGGTTCGACCGAGGCTTCTCCGCGTCCCGCGGGGCAGGCTCCCTGGGCTCGCCCTCTACGGGGTGGTCGCCGTGGGGGCGAACTTCGCCCTGTTCTTCCTCGCCCTCCAGCACACGACCGTCGCCACGGCGATCGTCGTCGCCTACAGTCACCCCGCTCTGGTGGCCCTCCTCGCCTGGCCCCTCCTCGGGGAGCGGCTCAACCTGCGGAGGGTCCTCGCCCTCGCCCTCACCGCCGGAGGGGTGTTCCTCGTGGCTGGGGGCTACGAACCCGGGGCGCTCCAGGCCAACCTCCTCGGCTTGGGCTACGCCCTCGGGAACGCCCTGTGCCTCGCCGCCTATAACCTACTGGGGAAGCGGCTCATCGTCCGGGTCGACCCGTGGACGGTGATGGTCTACGGGTTCGTGTTTGGGGGCGCGTTCTTGGCCGCGCTGTGGGGGGCGCGGGGCGCGGTCATCCCCACTCTGCCCGCCGCGGGCTGGCTTCTCATCGTGGCCCTGGCCGCGTTCCCGTCGATCCTCGCCTATGGGTTGTACCTCCTGGCCCTGCGGAGGCTGGAGGCAAGCCGGGCCGCGATCGTGGCCACGCTGGAACCGGTCCTGGCCGCGGCCTGGGCGTGGCTCGCCTTGGGCGAGGGGATGCTCCCCGGGCAGCTCGTGGGCGGGGCCCTCGTGATCGCCGGGGTCCTCGTGCTGCGGGTCGGAGCCGGCCCCAGGCCGGCCACGAATTGAGGCAAGAGAAGTCTCTTGCACTACGTAAACAACGGATATCATTGCAGGGCACCACAGGGGGTTTATCCTCCCTGCGGCTCCTGTGCCTCAAAGGGGGAAGGATGATGCGGAGAGTCTTCAGCTGTCTAGCCCTGGCCCTGCTCTTTGTGGTTGGCCTCGGCTCCGCCACGGACACGAATTGCCCTCCAGAAGCTTGTTTCACCTGGTGTCCTGTCTGCCCGAGGGTGATGGAGGCGTTCCGGTTCGTCAACTGCTCCGTTGATCCTGACGGCCGGATCACCTCGTGGCACTGGGACTTCGGCGACGGGGCCGTGTCCAGTGATCCAGAACCCGTACACCAGTACGAGCGCGTGGGAACGTACATCGTCACGCTCACCGTGACCGACGATGCAGGAGCGGCCGCGACGCGGACCCGCGACATCACCGTCTGCCGAAGGCCACTGGTCATCACCGCTGCTGACCTCACGAAGACCTACGGCGATCCGTACGAGTTCGCGGGCACAGAGTTCGGTGTACAAGGCCTGGTCGGTGGGGACTTGGTGAGCAGCGTGACCTTGTCGAGCGACGGGGCCCCGGCGAGCGCCAAGGCGGGTACCTATGCCATCGTGCCCAGGGATGCGGTGGGTATCGGCTTGGACAACTACGACATCACCTACAAGGAGGGCACGCTCACGGTGAAGGCCCCACCGGTCGCCTGTTTCACCTGGAGCCCTGACTGCCCCAAGGAAGGGGCCCCGTTCCAGCTCACCGATTGTTCCACAGATGAGGACGGACAAGTCATCGCCTGGCACTGGGAGTTCGGAGACGGCACAACCTCGACCGACCGTCACCCGACGGGCCGGTTTGAGCGGGCTGGGACGTACACCGTTACGCTGCAAGTGACCGACAACGACGGCCTGAGCGGCAGCGTGTCTCGCGAGATCGTGATCTGCGAAGCCATCGGCACGCTCAGCGTGGTTCCAGGATCTGGGCTTCTGGCGTCCCCCAAGTCCATGCTGCTCATCGTTGACGCCTCCCAGAGCATGGGCTGGTGGCTTGGGTCGGGCCGGGACCAGGTGATCCGGATGGACGCGGCCAAGATGGCGCTCCGCGAACTGATCACGGCAATGCCGGACCAGCTGAACGTGGGGTTGCTTGTCTACTACAACTGCGATCGCATCGAGCTCGTCCTCCCCGTCGGTCCGCTCGACCGCACCCGGCTGCTCGCTGAGGTGGAGAAGCTCACGCCCACGGGCTCGACACCGATTGCCGGCGCGCTCCAGCGCGCTGGTGCCGCGTTGACCGCGACCCCCTCACCCTCCCTGGTCGTGCTCGTCACCGACGGAGAGGAGACCTGTGGCGGCCAACCGATCCGGGCAGCCCAAGAACTCGCTGCCTCAGGGCTCGACCTCCGGATCGACGTCATTGGCCTGGCTGTGGAAGCCGAACCAGAGGCAGTTGCCCAGCTGCGCGGGATCGCCGCTGCCGGCAACGGAACGTACTTCAGGGCCGAATCCACGGATGAGCTGCAGACCGCACTCCGGCTGGCGGCTCCGATGCGGTTCAGCGTGTACGACGCCTCGGGGGCGATCGCGATGTCCGGTGCGGTGGGCGACCAGGCGATCCCATTGCGTGCCGGACGCTACACAGTGGTGATTGAGACCGCGCTTGGGGACATCTCCGCGGAGGTGGAAGTGGCGAGCGACGCGGAGACCCGGGTCGCGGTCGAGTACACCGAGGGCGTCTTCAGGGCTCGCGTTCCCTAGGTTGGCTCCATGATCGCCTGGCGGTGCTGCGGTCCCTCGGGCGCGACGGGGTCAGGCTCCACCCGCCCCAGTTGCCGCCGTCCTGGGAGCAGGGTCGACGCCCACGCGTGGCCGACCGGCCGGCCAACGCCTCGCCCGCGCCCATACCGTGGGCACCGGGCTTGCAGGTGGTGACAAGCGCCCTCTGATCAGCGTCTCCCGCTTCGCTCAGCAGAAGCCCCGTGGAGACTGCACATGCTCTGTCAAGTCGCCGACCCACAACTGCAGGGTCGGAAGCCAAGCAATCCAGCACTCCTGTCCTGGCATTACGGGCCGGGTGTCAAGGGAGGCCTGTCGTCACCGGTGCCGCACCGGCTAGATCTCCTCCTCCGCTGCCGGGGGGAGACAGGGGGTCCGGCACCCCGGGGCCGGGTTGGATAGCTCACTGCACTTCGTGCCCTGGGAGACCTCCCGGCACGCCCGGACCCGATACCAGTAGCGGAGCTCGACCGCGGCTGTGGGATCCTCGAACGATGTTCCCGTCACGTGGTCGGCTCCTGGGACGATGGGGAACCCGGCATCGGGGTTGCGGTCTCGGTAGACCTGGTAGTAGGTGGCCCCGGGCACGGGATCCCACGTGACCACGATCTTGTCGGGGTACGTGGTGCTGGCGGCGACGTTCGCCGGCGCGGGGGGATACCCGGCGTAGCCGGGGGCGGCGGCCGAAGCCGGACCGCACCCCGCGTCGTTACACGCCTGCACCTTGTACCAGTAGAGCCGACCCCGGTTCTCCATCCCCACGGTGTCGGTGTAGGTGGGGGATGGAGCGTTGTCGATCGTCTGGTACTCGCCGGCCTCGGAGACGGCGCGCAGGATCCGGTAGCTCGTCGCCCGTTCCACCGCGAGCCACGTGACTTGGATCCGGTCCTCGTACTGGCCAAGCGAGGCGGTGACCCCGGTCGGGGCCTGATCCGGCGGCAGCGGAGGCAAGAGGTCGAACAACCCGCATCCCCCGACCAGGAGCCCGCTCCCCATCAGAAGCACGACCAGTCCGGCCTGTCTTCCATACCGCCCCAGCTTGTCCCGCATCGCCAATCGCCTCCGCTACCGATCATAGGCCCGGTCGCGAGGGGCGACAAGCGGGGGCAGCGCGAGGTCGAGTCTGCCGAGCTCGGCCCGGAGCTCGTCCGGGGAGGTACGGAGCGCGGCGGCGATCTCCTCCTCCAGGGAGCACAGGGGGGACAGCGCGGCGGAGATCCTTTCTCTCTCGGAGGGGTAACGATCGGAGAGCGCCGTCAGCCGCGGGACAAGCCCAACCACCTGGTCCTCCTCGACGATCTTGTCCGCGTAGTGGACGACCTTTTCCTCCCACGTCTCCGGGTGCGCACCGAGCACGTGCCGCTCGGCGATCGCGGCCAGCCGGGGCCACCCGAGCGCGCGCAGGATCCGCCCTGCCTGCACTCCGTGGTCGGTGGGCTTCGCGGAGGACAGCTTGTCCAGGTCGTGGAGGAGCCCGCCCCGGTGGACGAGGAGGGGGTCCACCTCGCCCCCTCTCTCCCGCAGTCGGAGGGCGATCCAGTGGGCCACCGCCGCGACGACGCCAGAGTGGCGAACGATGTTCTCCGGGACGGCGTGATCTCGCAGGATCCCCAGGGCCTCGGGGATGTCCGGCAGGAACGGCTCGCTCAGGACGGCGGGCAGGTCTGGCAGCGCCCGGATCTCCGCGTCGTGGACGGGGTGGACGAGCGGGCATGGCACCCCCGCGGGGTTGAACCACACCGCCCGCAGGCCAGCCGCCTTGGCCCCGACGATGTCCGTGCCGTACCCGTCCCCGACCATCACTGCCTCGGCTGCGGTGCACCCGATGCGCTCCAGCACGGCGTGGAAGAACGCCGGGTCGGGCTTGTTCATCCCCAGCTCGCGCGCCGTGACGACCATGGAGACGTACACGGCGAGGCCCACCCGGGCGAGGGCCGCCCGGACGAGGCGTTCATCGGACAGGGCAGCGTTCGTGGCCACGGCGAGCGCGTACCGGCCGTGGAGCGCCCGCAGCGCCTCTTCCACGCCGGGGACCGCCTCCACCCGCGGCCAGCCCGCCATTGGGCCGGCGAACTCCGGGAACTCCCGCATCAGGGTTCCCCCCCAGTCGAACAGGACTGCCCGAATCGGGCTACGCTGCCTGCCCATCGCCCGCCGATTCTACGCGGGTCTGTTCCCAGCGGAGGAGGCTCCCGCTCACACCGGCGGGGCGGAAGCCGGACTTCTCGAGGACGCGGATCGAGGCCGCGTTGTCCGGCGCGCACTCGGCGACGACCCGCCGCACCTCGGAGTGCGTGAACGACCACCGGCACAGGGCCTCCACCGCCTCGGTCGCGTACCCGCGTCCGCGGTGGGGAGGGGCGATCCCGTACCCGATCTCCACCGTGCCGTCGCGGTCCGGCCTCCCCTTGAACCCGGCGTGTCCCACGATCGTGTTTGCCTCGCGATGGATGGCGATCCACACCCCCCACCCGAGGGCCTGGGGATCGTGGAGGAGCTCCTGAAGGTACGGGGCGAGGACTTCCGCGAGCTCGCGGGACGGCCACCCCAGAGGGACAGGAACCCCGAGGAGCTCCCCGGCCCGCTTCCGATCCTCGAGCAGCGTCTGCCCGATGTCGAGCGGGCAGGCGATGAGGGTGAGGCGCCGGGTGGTCAGGATCACCCGTCGATCGTAACGAAGAAGACCGCCCGGTGGGGTCTCTCCCCCCGGGCGGCCCCGCCAGCCTCGAAGTGGGCTACTCCCCAGTGGGTCTCCCATCCAGCGCGCGGAGGAGGAGCAGATCGAGGCGGTTCACCGCCACCTTCAACTCCTGGACAATGCGCCCGACCTCGACCAAGTCGGCGCCCTCCCTCCGTCCGCTGGCCCTCTCCTGCACCAGCCCGAGGAGCTCTTGGGCGAACTCCCTGAACTGTTGGGCCATTCGCGGGTCCATCCGCGCGGTGAACCGATCGATGAACGCCTTCACCGAGTCGCGAAACTCGGCCAGCTCCCGGGCGCCCTGTTCGAGGTCGAACAGGAGCCGGTGGAGGTGGAGATCCAGTTTCATGAGCTCTACCTGAACGTCCTTGAGCTCGATCTCCTCGCGATCCCGAACCGCCTCCCGCAACGCCGTGAGGATGTCCTCGATCGGCTCCAGGCGCGGCGCGATCAAGGGGAGTGCTCGGTGCAGAGCTGCGATGCCTTGCCCGATGTCTTGCACGGTGGCAGCCAGGATCCTCGCGAACGGGACCGGCACCCCGGCTGGCGGGGAGCCCGGCGAAGGCGGAGCAGCGATCGCTCCGACCGTGCCGACGAGAAGCGCTCCGATGATTCCCAGGACGAACAGCCGCGTTCTACCCATCATGGTGAACCTCCTTTTTCGAGTGGCCTTCCGATGGAAGGGGCATCGGGAGCCGCTGCCAGGGTAGGTGCGGGGCGATCATGGGACCACCGCGGCGCGGTCAACGCACGGTCAACCGCCGCTGCGGCGGGTAACCTTCGCCCGATGCAGCGGGCCCTGCGGAGATGGAAGAAGGGGGTCGCGGTGGGCGCGGTTGTCCTCACCGTGGTCGGTGTGGTCGTGGCGAGTGCGGTCCACCGGCGGGCCCTCGAGGCCTCGTTCCGCACCCAGGGGATCGGGTTCGCGGCGGCGTTCGCCGACGCCGCCGAGGCCTGGCTGGCGTCGGAGGATACCGATGCGGTGGGGCGCGCCGCCCGGCTGATGCTCCTCGGGAGCGTGGTTTATGTGCAGGTCGTCTCCGGAGGGGTCGTGCGCGTGGATGAGCGGCGGGAGGGCGCGCCTGAGGGACCGCTCCCCGCGATAGATGGGGCTCCCCGCATCCCGCTGGCCGAGTACCGCCGACTCCCCGGGAGGACCGTCCTCGACGTGGCCGTTCCCCTGCTGGAAGGAGGGCCGGGCTACGTTCGGTTGGGGCTCGACACCCAGGAGATCGCGTCCGGGGCCCGCGCCGGGACTCTCCTCGCCGTGGGGGTTGGGATCGGGTTCGACCTTGTCCTGTTAGCGTTCCTCCTCCTCATGGGGAGGCGGAGCCCTTCTCCGGGTCCCCGCGGGGGTGAGGTGGGGAAGCCGACCGCCCTTCCGCCCCCGGGGCTGGTTGTGGACGGGAGTCGGAAGACGGCAACACTGGACGGGGTTCCGCTTTCCCTCTCCCCGAAGCTGTTCGCGCTCCTTTCCCTGCTCGTGAGCGAGCCGGGGCGGGTGTTCTCAGACAGGGAGATCTTGGCCGCGGTCTGGCCGGACTCGCGCTACGCGAACGCCAAAGACGTGAAGCAGCATGTCTACCTCCTGCGGAAGAAGCTGCGGCAGGTCCAGCCGGGGGCGGAGGGAATGATCGTCACAGTCCCCGGGTTCGGGTACCGGTTCGAGCCGCGCAGGGACCGGAGTTGACTCCCCGTTGGTGGCCCGTTGACCGCGGACGGCCTACAGTGCAGCGTTGAAGGGGGAAACGATGCCAGCGAAGAGAGCGGTTGGGGCAACGGTTCTGGCAGCCTTGGTCGTTGGGACGGGCCTCGCGGCTCAGCCCGATCCGTCGGCGTCCCCGGTCACGCCCGACGTAGCACGGATCGTGTTCACCCTGCGGACAATGGGGGACCGGTTGCTCCTCTCCCTCCACCTGGCGACAATGGGCGTTTTCTCCCCCACCTCGATGGACCAGCGCCTTTACGCGGGGCAGGTCTTGAACTACCTCGTCGGGCCAGGCGCGGATGGCTTTGACCCCCGCCTGGGCCCGGAGGAAGAGTTCCCGGGCCTTCTTCCCGAGGCGCGGTCGCTGTCCGAGTTCGTCCTCAGCGCGAACGTCCCGCCCGAGGTCCGCGAGCGCCTCGTGTGGGTCGCCCGGAAGGTGGCCCTGCTCCTCGCGATGGCTCGGGATGAGCTCCTCCAGGTGCTCCGTGCCCGGAGGCTGGATGTCGGAGCGGATCACCTGCTGCGGGCGTTCGCGTTTCTCCACGCGGCGCTGGGGCGGGAGAACGACCCCGTGTACCTGGGTGGGGTGCTTGCCCTCCTGCGGATTCTCCCCCCCGTGCCGCCGCCTGATCGTGGTCCGTGATCCGCGTCTTGTGGACCGCCACCGGGCACCCATCACGGTTCTTTCCGTGCGCGGATGGTGAACAGAAGGGGGATCTTGTCCTCGTACGAAGGTAGCCTGTACCAGCGCCCGTCCGCGGACGTCATGCTCGGCAGGAACCGGAAGAACAATCGGTCGTGCTCGTTGAGGGACTCGATCCGCAGCCCGGCTCCGATCACGGCGTGGACGACGTCGGACATGCTCCAGATTTACTCGTGCGACGGGTGCTGCAAGGGGTGGGTCGGATCGGCGTAGTCGGGTCCGCCGGCCTCCCCTCGCACGGGTTCCGGGCGGTGGAAGTAGGGGTGGATGAACGCGAGTTCGCCGGTCGGCCGTTCTTCGAGGGCGTTGAGAATCGGGTGGGACTCCATGAGGTAGAAGATCCCGCCTGGGGCGAGGAACCGGGCGATGATCCCTGCCCAGGCGGTGAGATCACGCAGCCAGCACAGGACACCGCGTGACGTGTACACGACGTCGAACACCTCCGAGAGGACGTCCGGCAGGTCGTAGACGTTGGACCGGATGAACCGCGCCTCAAGCCCGAGCTCGTCGCGCAGGGCTTCGGCGCTTTTGATCGATTCCTCCGAGAAATCCACGCCGGTGACGATCGCCCCGTGGCGCGCCCACGCCAGGGTGTCGGTGCCGATGTGGCCCTGGAGGTGGAGGAGCCGCTTCCCCAGGACGTCGCCCACCTCGCGGAGTTCGATCTCGTCGAGGACCTCCTGGCCGGTGCGCAGGAGTTCCACTTCCCGGTACGCGCCGACGTGGACACGAGCCACTTCGTCCCACCGGCGGCGATTCCACTCCTCGGCCTGGCGCTGGGTTTCTCGATCCATCTTCTCCACCGGTTTCTCCTTCCTCGGCTGACGGTGCCCGTTCGGGGGCGCTGGGCGAGGCGACTGTCCGATTCCGGTCTCGACGGTTCCTGCAGTGAACCACCGGGTTGGCTGGGGCGTGACCCTGTTGCACTTGTCGGGTTCCTCTGCGATCCTCCACCGGAGGAGGTGGGCCATGAGAAGGACGACCCCGCGTCGGGCACCGTCGTGGCTGGCCTGGGTTCCCCTGCGGGCCCGGGACGACAGCCACCTTCGCCGTCCGGTGATGACCGTTCTCCGCACGGACGCCCCGGTGTTGCGGGAGGGACAAACTGTGGGAGAGGCGCTGGAGAGCGCGCGCGTCCACGGGCTTGGCGACCGTCCGTTCTACTTCTACGTCGTGGACGAGGCCGGCACGCTGGTGGGCGTGGTCCCCACCCGGCGGCTCCTCACCGCGCCCCTCGACCGTCGGCTGGTCGACCTTGTGGTGCGGCCCGTGCGGACCGTGCCGAAGGGTGCATCCGTGCTCCAGGCGTACGAGATGATGCTCCAGCACAAGCTCCTCGCCCTCCCGGTGGTCGACGAAGAGGGGCGCTTGCTGGGTCTGGTGGACGTGAGCGCCCTCCTGAGCGAGCCGGTCGACCCCGGCGACACCGACGCCGTGTTCGAGACGGTCGGCCTTCACGTCGCCCAAGCGCGGCTTGCGTCGCCGATGAAGGCCCTGCGGGTACGCTTTCCATGGCTCGTGGCCACCCTTACGAGCGGTGTGCTGTGCGCGCTCCTGATCAGCGTGTTCCAGGTCACGCTCGAGAAGAGCCTGATTCTGGCGTTCTTCCTCACCCTGGCGCTGGGGCTGGGGGAGAGCGTGAGCATGCAGTCCGCGGCGGTGACGATCCTCGCCCTGCGCGCGAAGCGGCCGTCGTGGCGGTGGTACGTCACGGCTGTCCGACGCGAGGCGGGGGCGGCGCTCCTCCTCGGCGCGGTGTGCGGGCTCATCGTGGGCGCGGTGGTGTGGGGGTGGCTCGGCGAGCGGGTGGCCGCGGTCGCGATCGGGATGAGCTTGGTGTTGAGCATCACCGCGGCGAGCACGTTCGGGTTGAGTATCCCGACCCTGCTCCATGCCCTCAAGCTCGACCCCAAGATCGCCGCGGGGCCGCTCGTCTTGGCGATCAGCGACATCTGGACCGTCTTGTTCTACTTCGGGATCGCGACGCTGCTTCTCTAGAAGAGAGCGGGTGCCCGCTACAGGGAGGCCAACACCTGGCCCCGGACCTCGTCCTTGATCGACGAGGGCGCGAACGACGCGTCGGCGCTGGCGAGCAGGATCGCCCGCACTTCGTCCGGGCCAAGGCCGAACGCCTCGACGACCCGCCACAGCTCGTCGGTGGACGAGGTCTGGGACATGAGCCGGTTGTCGGTGTTCACGGTCACCGGGATCCCGAGCTCTAGGTACCGCCGGAGGGGATGGTCGGAAAGCGTGCGCATGATCCCCGAGATCTGGAGGTTGCTCGTCGGGCAGGCCTCGAGCGGGATCCCCGCTTGTCTCACCCGTTCCTCGGTTGAGGGGTCCTGGAACAGGTACACCCCGTGCCCGATCCGCTCCGCGCCGAGGTCGAGGGCCTCCGCGATGTGCTCCGGGCAGCACCCCTCCCCAGCGTGGAGGGTCACATGGACCCCCGCCTCCTGGGCGATGCGGATCGCCTGGACGTGCGCGGAGAGGGGAAACCCCTCCTCGGGGCCGGCGAGGTCGAACCCCACCACCCCCTGATCCCCGTACCGCGCGGCGAGGCGGGCCACCTTCTCTGAGCGTTCCGGAGGCTCGTTGCGCATCGCGCACAGGATGAGCCCGGTGCGAATGGGGAGTTCGGCCTCGGCCCGGCGCGTCCCGGCGAGGGCTGCCTCGACGACCCGGCTCGGGCTCAGCCCCCGGCGCAGGTGGAGGAGCGGGGCGAACCGGACTTCGATGTAGACTACGTTCTCGTTTGCCGCGTCCTGGCACAGCTCCCAC
>JACIWJ010000005.1 GCA_014361015.1 Candidatus Bipolaricaulota bacterium
GATCGCGATCGGGTGGGAGATCGAGCAGATGCCGCAGATCCGCTCGGAGAGGTAGAGGGTCTGGATCAGGTTCCGCTTCATCCCCATGAACTCGATCCCGCGGTGGGCGAACCCGGCGCGGACGTCCACGCCCCGGATCCGCTCCCCCTCCACCCGAAACGTCAGCCGGATTGGCTCCTTCAAGGCAGGGTGGATCGGGCCGATTGGGATCTCGTACACGTTCTGGGTCTCAGGCATCCTTCCCCTCCCACTCCACGAGCCGGTTCACGAGCTTCGCCGTTTCCGGGTCGTCCTTCCGCCACGGGTGGCCGGGGAAGCCGTCGGGGAGGAACACGTGCGCCGTGGACGGGATCCCGGTGAAGTTCACCCCGAGGAACTCGATCTTCTCCCGCTCCGTCGTCTCCGCGCCGGGGAGGATCCCGCAGATCGAGGGCACGGTCGGGTCGGACTTGGGAACGGTGAGGCGCAGGGTGACCATGACCTCGCCCCCCGGGGTCCCGTACCCGGCGGCGAGGTGGTAGAGGAGCTCGATCTCCTCGCCCACGTCCCGGCCGGAGATGATCGAGATGTGGAGCGGCCCTGCGGCCTTGAGGGCCGCGACCGCGGGGACGAGCCCCTCGCGGGGCACCTCGGCCCACAGCTCGGGGACCTCGACCGGGGCCCGGACCCCGACCTTCCGCGGCCGGAGCTCGGGCTGAAGCCCCGGCACGGCCGCCGTGAGCGCCCGCGTCACCTGATCGGCGGTCATCGCTTCTCCCCCGTGAGCTCCTCGAGCTTCGCCACCGCGGTCACCACGCCGTGGATGATCGCCTCCGGCCGGGGCGGGCAGCCGGGGACGTAGGCGGTCACGGGGACGATCTTGTCCACCGGGCCGACCACGTTGTAGCTGTCGTAGAACACGCCCGAGGTCGAGCCGCACCCCCCGACCACGACGACGGCTTTCGGGTCCGGTGTCTGCTCGTAGACGCGCTTCAGCCGCTCCGCCATCGGCCGCGTCACGGGCCCGGTCACGAGGAGGACGTCGGCGTGGCGCGGGGTGCCGACGAGCTTGATCCCGAACCGCTCCACGTCGTAGCGGGGGGTGAGGGCGGCCACGATCTCGATGTCGCAGCCGTTGCACGAGCCGGTCGCGATGTGGAACACCCACAGCGCCCGCTTGAACGAACCGAGACCCATCTCAGCCCCCCACGAGGACGATCAGGAACGCCACGGCCAGGATGACCACCAGCCACGCCACGTAGTCGTTGACGAGCCCGCTGTGGAGCGCCCGCAGCCGCGCCACGTACGGCCGGAGCCCCTCCACGAACCCCCAGTAGAGGTGCCCGCCCCCGACGTGGGCCCCCTCCGCCTTCTCGCCGGACAGGAACGGAAGTTCCCCGTCCGTCCCTCGGGTGTAGTCGCGCCGGCCGCGGGACCACACGAGGAGCGCGAGCAGGGTCACCCCGCCTGCGGCGGCGAGCCAGAGGAGCGGGTTCCAGAAGCCGTGCCCGGTGAGGAGGGTCATCGTCCGAGCACCGCCTGGAGGTAGAGGTCGCGGCCCGTCCACAGGGCGTCCGCCGCCGGCGCCACGAGGTGGCGGACGACGAGCTCGGGGAACAGGCCCAACGCGAGCACGCCCAGGGCGAGCACGCCCATCGCCACGAGCATCGGGACGGGAACCGGCTCGGCCTTTCTGAGCCTCGGCCCGAGGAACGCGCCCTGGAACGCCCGCACGAACACGGCGAGGAGGAGGATCGACGCCAGGATCGCCAGCGCGGACAGGATTGGGGAGAGGAGGAAGCTCGACTGGTAGATCATGAGCTTCGAGGCGAACCCGTTGAGGGGCGGGATCCCCGCCAGGGCGAGCGCGCCGAGGAGGAAGAACCCGGTGGTCCACCGGAGGTCGTGGCCCAGCCCGCCCAGAGTTCCCAAGTTCCGGCTCCCGCTCGCCCTCTCCACCGCGCCCACGGCGAGGAAGAGGAGCCCGATCGCCACCGCGTCGTTCAGCATGTGGAAGATCCCGCCTTGGATCGCGACGAGCCCGTACGCGGGCCGGGCGGCAACCGCGGTCAGCCCAACCCCGACCCCGAGGAGCATGTACCCGATCTGAGACACGGCCCCGAACGCCACGAGCCGACCGGCGTCCATCTGGACCACCGCCATCAGGGCCGCCACGAGGAGGGTCAGCGTGCCGAGGGCCACCACCAGCCACCCCACGCCCGGGTCGGGGACCCCGCCGTAGAGGGTGAACAGGACCCGGAACAGGGCGTAGAGGGAGATCTGGGTGTTGGCGACGAGGAGGATCACCGCCTGGGCCGGGGCCTCGCCGTAGGCATCCGGCGCCCACATGTGGAGCGGCACCGCGCCGGCCTTCATCAGGAGCCCGCCCAAGAGCAGGGCCAGCGCGATCCGGTCGATGAGCGACCCGCCGATCTGCCGGGCGAGGTAGGCGAGGTTGAGGGCCCCGTACTCCCCGTAGAGGAGGGCGACCGCCAGGAGGACGAACAGGCCCCCCACCGTGTACATGACCATCGTCTTGAACGCTGCCTCCGGGCCGCGGGACGCCCACGTGCGGTAGCCGACGAGGCCGCACGCGGCGATCGACGTCACCTCGAAGAACACGAACAGGTTGAAGAGGTCCCCGGTGAACGCCATCCCGAGCATCCCCGCCCACAGAAGGGTCCCCAAGGTCAGGGCGAGGGTCTTCCCCTCGTCTTCCGCGAGGTACCGCCAGGCGTAGGCGAACCCGACCACGGCGACGAGGGCGGTGATGAGCCCCATGAACGCGCTGAGGGCGTCCACGGTGAGGATGATCCGGATCGGGAACCCGCCCGGCGCGACCGTGTCCGCGGGGAAGGAGGCGCCCAGGGTGTAGACCTGGATCCCAGTCGTGTAGACCTGCACGGCAACGAGAGCCGTGAGGGCGGCGGTGGCGCCCGCGACGAGGGCGAGCCACCCGTCGCGGAGGGACCGGTGGAGCTTCGCCCACAACGGAAGGGCGAACGCGCCGAGGAGGGGGACGGCGATCGCGAGGATTGGCGCGTGCTCAGGGAGGTTCATCCCGAAAGCTCCGTGACCTTGCGGCCGTCGAGGCTCTTCTTGTGGCGGTGGATCACGACGACGAACGCGAGCATGAGCGCGGTCGTGGCGAGGCCGATCACGATGCTCGTCAGGGTGAGGGCCTGCGGCGTGGGGAGGACCATCACTGCGTCCGGTGGGGCGTAGGTGTAGATGGGAACGATCCCACCTCGCACGTAGCCGGTGGCGACGAGGTACAGGTTGACCCCGTTCTCGATGATCTTCACCCCGATCACGATCTTGACGAGGTTTCTCCGAAAGAGGAGGGCCCACAGCCCGAGGAGGACGAGGACCATGCACACGACGAACGGGACGTTACCGATCATCGTCGCCCCCGAACAGGCCGAACAGGACCATCACCGCGCCCAGCCCCCCCAGCACCTTGAACCCCACCGCCCAGTTCATGAGGGGCACCGTGCCGCCCGAGTTGAGGATCCCCGCGTTCGGACCCGTGGGCACCGGGGCTCCGAACAGACCGCCCATCCCGGCCAGGGAGTTCGCAAAGAACGTGAACCCAAGCCCCAGGAACGCCAGGACCACGAACGCGATCCCCCCCAGGTCCTCGAGGACCGAGAACGGGGCCTTGAGCCTCTTCACCGCCGGCGCCCCGAACGCGACCAAGAGGAGGGCCACCGCCGACGCCGCGACTGCCCCGCCCTGGAACCCGCCGCCTGGGGTGAGGTGCCCGTGGAGGATCACGTACCCCCCGAACACGAGGATCACCGGGACGAGGATCCGGGCGATCGTCTTGACGACGACGCTCATCGCGTGAGCCTCCGCAGGACCAGGGCCACCCCGATCACGGCCGTGAACAGGACCGTCGCCTCGCCGAGGGTGTCGTAGCCGCGGTAGTCGAACACGATTGCGGTGACGACGTTGTTCGTCGCCGCCTCGCGCTGAGAGAAGGCGTTGAAGTAGCGGTCCATGAGGTCGTAGCGCGGCGCGCCGAACGGGCGCATCCGTGCCGCGCCGAGGAGGAGGCACCCGGCGACGATCAGGAACGTCACCACCACACCCCAGCGCCTCATTCCTCCTCCTTGCGCTGGGTCTTGCGGATCGCGAGGACGAAGATCGCCGTGGTCAGCGCCGCCCCGACCCCGGCCTCGGCGATCGCAACGTCGGGAGCCTGGAGTAGATAGAACTGAAGCGCAAGAAGCAGGCTCGACGCCCCCAGGGCGATCACGCTCGCCAGGAGGTCCTTCAACCACACGGCGAGGACCGACCCGGCAACGATCAAGATCAGGATTACCACCTGCAGGACCGCGAGGAGGGTCATGGGACCTCCCGGTGTCCATGCCCCACCTCTTCGAGGCGGTCCACCACGGCCCGGAACGGCTTGATCCCCGACCGGTGGGCGCCCCGCGCCAGGGCGTGGGATCCCGTCGGGTTCGTGAGAAGCAGGAACAGGAGTGCGAGAAACGCCCGCACGGCCATCGTTCCGCCCGCCCCGCCGCCCTGGGCGATCCCGTACACGGCGACGGCGAGGATGGAGAAGATCGAGCCGAACGTGGTGCACTTCGTCGCGCCGTGGATGCGGGTGTAGACGTCGGGGAACCGGATCAGCGCCACCGCCCCCAGCGCGTTGAACGCGGCCCCGATCGCGAGGAACGCGTAGATGAGCCCGTTCACGACAGCCCCCGTTCCAGGTAGCGGGCGATGTAGAGCGTCCCCACGTACGACAGGAGCGCGTACACGAGCGCGACGTCCATCAGGACGACCAGGCCAAACGCCGCGCCGAGGAGGACCATCGTCGCCACGACGAGGGTGTTGATCGTGTCCAGGGCCACCGCCCGATCGGCCGCGGTCGGGCCGATCGAGAGCCGGACCATGCACACGAGGATGAACCCCAGCATGGCAAGGCCGGCAGCGGCGAACGGCAGGGCGACGATCATTCCGCGATCCTCCGCGCCCACTCTGGGAACGGTCCGCACACCGCGTCCGCCGTTGGCAAGGGATCTTTCACGTTGATCCAGTGCACGAAGAAGTCGCCCGAGCCCTCGTCCACGTCCACGGTGAGGGTCCCCGGGGTAAGGGTGATCGAGTTGGCGAGGAACGTGCGCCCGAAATCGGTCCTGAGGCCAGGGTTGAACCGGACGATCCCCGGGTTGATCCGGCCGGTGATCACCCGCCACGCCACGTCGAGGTTGGCCCTGGCCATCGCGTACAGGAACGGCCCCACGAGGTACACGAGGAACAGGAGCCACCGCTGGGGCTCGAGCAGTCGCCAGCCGCCGCGGCTCCACGCGAACCGCCCCGTGGCGAGCCCGACGAGGAGGGCGATCACCCCCCCGGCGAGAAGTTCGTCCGGGGCCCACACCCCCCACCTCCCCGTGAAGGAGGCAAGCACAAGAAAGACGACGAACGCTAGCGTTGCCGTCGTCGCCCACTCCGCCACCCGGCGCATCGCGCCGGACTATAGCGCGTCCGTCCCCACTGTGCAAACGGTCCGTAGCCCCTGCGCGAGGGGGGAGGGGCTCGGAACCGCCCCCGCTGCGGGGGTATCATCGCCTCCCATGCACGACATCCGACTGGGGGCAGAAGACGTGTTCAAACGGCAGCTCGAGCTCGCGTCCCGGAATTACGAGCTCCTCAAGGAGCGCGGGGTACGGGCGATCAACGTGATGGGGGCAATCGGATCGGGGAAGACGTTCCTCATCCTCCGCATGGCGGAACGCCTGAAGGAGAAGGGGGTGCGGGTGGGAGCGATCGCCGGCGACGTGGCGGGCGATGACGATTACCAGCGGTTCGTCGCCGCCGGGCTCATCGCTGTCAACCTCAACACCGGCGACGATTGCCACCTCGACGCCCACCGCGTGGGCCACGCCCTGGAGGGGTTCCCCCTGGGGGAGGTGGACGTCCTGTTCATCGAGAACGTGGGAAACCTCGTGTGCCCGGCGGACTTCCCCTTGGGAACGGACGGCGACCTCGTCGTGATCTCCGTGACGGAAGGGGACGACATGGTGCGCAAGCACCCCAAGATCTTCGCCCAGACCGACGTCGTAGCGGTGAACAAGGTGGACCTGGCGAGCTTCATCGGGGTGGACCCGGGCCGGCTCGTCGCCGACTACCGCCAGCTCAACCCCCACGGCCGGGTCGTCCTCACGGATGCCAGGAGCGGCCGCGGGAGCGACGAGCTCCTCGCCGCCCTCGGGCTCTAGGTGCACGAGTACTCGCTTGCCCACGCGCTCCTCGACGGCCTGACCGACCACCTCCGCCACCATCCGGTGGAGGGGCGGGTGAGAGCGGTCCACATCCGCAAGGGCGAGCTCCTCATCCTGTCCGAGGAGGCGCTGGCCGAGGCATGGCGAATCCTGACAGAGGGGACGGAGGTCGCCGGCTCGGAGCTGCGCATCGAGAACGTCCCGGTGAGGGTGCGCTGCCCGGGGTGTGGCTACGAGGGGCCGGTGAAGTACATGACCGAGGAGGGGTGGCACTTCGCGGTGCCGGTGCTCGCCTGCCCACGGTGCGCGGGCCGAGCGGACGTGATCGAGGGCCGCGACCTCGCCATCGTCGGCTTGTCCGTAGACGACGCGCCGGAGCACCCACAGCCCTAGCAGCCCGTGTGGGTGCTGGTGCACTCTGGGGTTGAGTTGCAGGGGCGGAAACGCACGCTACCCTTCCTCCATCAACTGTTCCGGACGGAAAGGGGGATCCATGTTCACACGCACAGCACGCAGTCGAGGGTGGACCCTGCTCGCGGTGCTCGTCCTCGGGCTGGGCGCGCTCGGGCAGGAGACGGGCGAGGTGACCGTCTGGGCAAGCCTGGACGGGGCGCCGGTCGACGTGCGGGTGGTTGTCCAGGGCGAGGATGGGGTGGTGGGGATCTTCTATAGCCCGGCGGCGGTTCCCGGCATCGCCCGCTTCTCCCTCCCTGTGGGGAACTACACCCTGGCCATTGAGCACGGGGCCGGGTTTGCCCGCGGGGCCGAGGTCCGGGAGGTCACCCTGCGCGCCGGCGAGAAGAGCGAGGTTAGCGTGGAGTTCCCGCGCGGGTTCTCCCCAGCTCAGGCCTGGGGCTACTACAGCGCTGATCTGCACGCCCACTCCAGCGCGAGCTTCGATGGGTCGACACCGCCGGACGAGCTCGTGGCGGTTCAGATGGCTGCCGGCCTCGACCTCGGGTTCCTGAGCGACCACAACACCGGGGACGGGCACGCCCCGTTCGCCGCTGCGGTCGCGCAGCGGGGGTTCCCGGTGATCCTCGGGGTCGAGCTCACCGCGTTCCGCTGGCACTGGGTGGCGTACCCGGTGGAGGCGTACGTCCCGAACATCGACCCCATGGTGTGGATGGGGGTCGGCTCCCCGGCGGGGGTGTTCGCCGAGGCCCGGGAGAAGGGCGCGCGGGTCATCCAGGTCGCCCACCCGTATTGGTCGGGGGCGCCGTACTTCGACGCCCTCGGCAAGCCGTTCTTCGACTACGGGTTCGACCTGGTGGAGATCGTGAACGGCGAGTTCGACGAAGACGACCAGCGGGCGATCGAGCGGATGTTCCGGTTCTGGAACGAGGGCCGACGCTACGTGGCCGTGGGGGCGAGCGATGCCCACCACTGGAGGGACCCCGCCCACGTCTACGGCCGACCCCGGACCTACGTCCACGTCGCGGGGGAGCTGACGGTGGAAAAGTGGCTCGACGCGCTCGCCCAGGGGAGGGCGTTCGTGACATCCGGCCCCTTGGTGAACCTCACCGCGCAGGGTGGCGTGGCCCGCCCGGGGGACACGGTGACCCTCACGGCGGGGGAGGAGATCCGGCTTCGGGCCGAGCTGTTCGTCGCCCCGCGCGAGGCGCCGCGGGGGCTTGCGCTTGCCCAGGTGATCCGCAATGGCGAGGTTGCCGGCGAGTTCGCGCTGGGGGGGAAGGCCGAGGCCACGATCGCCCTCACCGACGTGCCTGGCACGTCGAGCTGGTACATCGTGCGCGTCGTGGCCACCGACGGCGACCAGGCGTGGACGAACCCGATCTGGGTCGAGGTGAAGTAGCGCCTAATCAAGCTCGACGATCGTGACCCCGTCCCCGCCTTCAGCGGGGGGGGCGAGGTGGAACCGCTTCACGTAGGGCGTGCGCCGGAGGTAGGCGTGGAGGGCCTCCCGGAGCGCACCGGTTCCCTTGCCGTGGACGATCCGCCCCGTGCCGATCCCGGCCCGGAGGAGGCGGTCGAGCCAGGCCTCCACTTCCCGCTCGGCCTCGGCCACGGTCAGTCCGCGCACGGAGAGTTCCAGACCCACCTGCCCCACCGGACCGGGCGCGGGCACGGGTGCCCGCGGCGCGGGCTCCTCCGCGGCCGGTTCGAGGGCTTCGAAAGGAAGCGCAATCCGTCGCCCCCGTACCTCGACCTCGACCCGGTCCTCGCCCACGCGCCGGACCTTCCCCAACGCGCCCGATGAGCGCACCCGCACCGTCATCCCCTCCTCAAGCGCGACCGGCGGTGTCCCCGCGGCGGGAGGGGTCGGGAGGGCGGCCGCGATCCCCTCCACCCGCTTCAGGATCCCCCTCCGTTCCTCGCTCCTCTCCGCGGCCCGCGCTTGGGCGATGAGGTCGGAGAGCTCGTTGCGCGCGGCGCGGATCTCCCTTTCCAAACGGGCCAACTCCTGCCCCAGCGCCTCGACCTTCTTCTCCTTGAGGGCGAGGAGGCGCCGTTCGTAGTCGGCGCGCATCTTCCTCACCGTTTCCCGCTCCAGCTCGAGGTTCGCCCGCAACCGACGGGCCGCCCCCCGTTCCCGCTCGAGCTCGGCGATGATCTCCTCGGCGCGGATCTCCCCGGAGGTGAACGAGCCCCGCGCTCGCGCGATCAGCTCCTCGGGAAGCCCGAGCCGCCCCGCGATCTCAAGGGCGCACGACCGCCCTGGTACCCCCTCTTGAACGCGGTAGGTGGGGGACAACGTCTCCAGATCGAACTCCATCGAACAGGAGAGGACCCCGGGGTGGGAGACAGAGAAGCGCTTGAGGGGCGTGAGGTGGGTTGCCACCGCCGCTGTGCACCCCAGCTCCAGGAGGCGCTCCACGATCGCCAGCCCAAGCGCTGCGCCCTCCTGGGGATCCGTCCCCGCCCCCAGCTCGTCGAGGAGGACGAGCGTCCGCTCGTCGGCGTCGCGGAGGATCTCCACGATGTTCGTCATGTGGGAAGAAAACGTGGACAAGCTCTGCTCGATCGACTGCTCCTCCCCGATGTCGGTGCGCACCTTGGGGAACACGGACAGGACGGTACGCGGCGAGGCGGGGATCGGGATCCCGCTCTGGGCCATCGCCGTGAGGAGGCCGATCGTCTTCAGGAGCACCGTCTTCCCGCCCGTGTTCGGGCCGGTGATCACCGCCAAGCGCCTTGCCCCTCCGAACCGGATCGTGACGGGAACGGCCCGCTCCCCGAGGAGGGGGTGGCGGGCGTCCACGAGCTCGATCCGCCCGTCCTCGGCGAGGGTGGGGATGGTCGCGCGCGCGGCTTGGCCCCACCGCACCCGGGCGTAGAGGGAATCGAGCCGGGCGAGGAGCGCGGCGTCGCGCCGGAGGCGTCCCTCCTCTGCGAGAAGCCGCGCGGTGAGCTCGGCCAGGATGCGGCGCTTCTCGCGCCCGATCTCGTCGTCGACCGCCCGCAACCGGTTGTTGAGCTCGACCACCGGCGCCGGCTCGGCGAACAGGGTCTGCCCGCTGGCGGACGTCTCGTGGACGACGATCGACCCCCCGCGGGCCCCGGCCTTCAAGGGCACGACGAACCGCCCCCCGCGCTGGGTCACCACCGGCTCCTGGACGAGGTCGCGGTTCCGGTCGAGGAACCGGCGCAGGGCGTCCGTGATCCGGTCCGCGAGCGCCCGCCTCTCTCGGGTGAGGTCCCGCAGCGTGGGGGTCGCGTCCTCCCTGATCTCCCCTCGTTCGTCGAGCGCCCGCCAGATCGCGCGGAGGAGGGCCGTCTGGTCGGAGAGCCGCTCCGCGAGGGCGGCGAGCCCGGGGAGGGGCGCGTGCGACAGCGCCTGGCGCACCTCCCCCCCCGCCGCGAGGATCCCCGCCACCGTCACGAACCGGTCCGGGGGAAGGATCCCGTGCTCCCGCGCCTCGTCGAGGAGGGACGACAGGTCGCCGATCCCACCTGGCGAGAACCCACCCCGCACCGCGTTCTCCATCTCCGCCACGAGGGCGAACTCCCGTTCGAGGGGCTCCCGCTCGGCCCGCGGGGTGAGGTTCCGCACCGCGTCCGCCCCGAGCGAGCAGGCGGCGAACGAGGCCACTTGGTCGAGGACCTTCTCCAGCTTGAGGTCCCGCCTCGTGCGGGGGGAGAGGACGTCGGCCGTGCCGCCCACTGCCGAGGGAGCCATGACAGGTACTATAGCCGGTCCTTCCCCCCGCCCGCTAGAAGAGATCTGACGGGATCACTACAATCAGAAGCCATGCCCGCCAACCTGAGCCCCGCTTTCCTTGCCGCCCGGGACCGCCTCAACCGGGCCAAGACGGATGAGGAACGCCTCGATGCCCTTCAGGAGATGCTGGCGACCATCCCCAAGCACAAGGGGACGGAGAAGATGCAGGCCGACATCCGCAAGCGGATCGCCAAGCTGAAGGAAAAGGCCGAACAGCAGCGCCGCTCCGGCAAAGGGGGGGGGCCGGCGTACCACGTGCCGCGGGAGGGAGCAGCCCAGGTGGCCCTCGTCGGGGCGCCCAACGCCGGGAAGTCGGCCCTCCTCGTCGCCCTCACCCGTGCCCAGCCGGAGGTCGCGCCCTACCCGATGTCTACCCTCCGCCCTACGCCGGGGATGATGGAGTTCGAGGACGTCCAGATCCAACTCGTGGACCTTCCGCCGATCACCCGCGACTACACCGAGGGCTGGGTGTACAGCGTGGTTCGGCTGGCGGATGCGGTCGCCCTGTGCGTGGACCTGGAGAACCCCCGGGGGCTGGCGGAGGCGGAGGAGGTGATGGACCTCCTGGCGGAACATCACACCCGGCTCACCCCGGGCCCCAGCCGGCAAGTGGACTGGCGGGTTGTGGAGCGGAAGGCGGTCGTCCTCGGCCTCAAGGCCGACCTGGGAGGTGAGCGGGTGGCGGCGTTCCGCGCCTGGGCCGAGGGGAGGTTCCCCGCGATCGCTGTCTCCGCAGCAACCGGGGAGGGGCTGGACGAACTGCGGACGTTCATCTTTCGCCACTCGGGGGTGGTGCGGGTGTACACGAAGAAGCCCGGCCAACCCCCCGATCTCACGCGACCGTACACGATTCGGGAGGGAGCAACGGTGCTAGATGTAGTCGAACAGATCCACAAGGAGTTCGTGAGCCGCCTGCGCTACGTGCGCCTGTGGGGTTCGGGCCGGTTTGACGGCCAGCACGCCCCCCAGGACCATGTCGTCCAGGACAAGGACATCGTGGAGATCCACCTCTCATGATCGATCCTGTGCGCTTGGCCCAAGAACTGGTGCACATCCCGAGCCCTTCGGGGATGGAGGGGGATCTGGCCGAATACCTGTTCCAGACCCTGAAGGGATTCTGCGAGGTGGAGCGCGGCCCGCTGGGGGCGGTGGTGGGACGGATCTCCCACGGGCAAGGCCCCACCGTGATGGTGGAAGGGCATCTCGACACGGTCCCCGTCGGGGAGGAGGAATGGACGCAGGGGCCGTTCGCCGGGGCGATCGCGGATGGGATGCTGTGGGGGCGGGGGGCGGTGGACATGAAGGGGGCGATCGCCTCCCAGATCGCCGCGGCAGCCGCGACGGCCAAGGAGGTCCAGGGCACGCTCCTCCTCGCCTACGTTCCCCATGAGGAGACCGCAGAAGGGGTGGTCCTGGCACGGGTGCTCGACCAGGTGGGGAGGCCCGACCTCGTGGTGCTGGGCGAGCCCACCGACCTCCGCCTGGGGATCGGCCACCGCGGCCGGGCGGTGGTCCGCCTCGAGGCGCGGGGCAGGGCAGCCCACGCCGCGATGCCGGAGCTGGGGGACAACGCGATCGTGCGCATGGTGGAGACCCTCCCGCTGACGTTCGACACCCTCCTCCCCGAAGATCCTCTCCTCGGCGAGGAGTCGGCAACGCCGATCGCAATCGGGACCCCGTCCGATGGGCCGGTTGTTCCCGAGCGGTGCTGGGTCCTCGTGGATCGACGCGTGGGGCGCGGGGAGACCCCGGAGTCCGTGCTCGCCGCTTACGAGGGGCTCGAGGTCGAGGCGAGGATCGAGCGGGTTGAGCTCGTCGCCTACACCGGGGAACGATTTGGGGCCGACCTGTTCTTCCCCGCGTGGTGGATGAACCCCGAGCACCCGTGGACGGTGCGGGCTTGGGAGGGCTTGGGCTCCCCACCGATGCGGGTGTGGCGGTTCTCGACGGATGGCGTGGAGTCCTGCGCCCGGCGGGGGATCCCCACTGTGGGCTACGGGCCCGGCGACGAGATGCTCGCCCACCAGGCGAACGAGCGCGTGGCCGTGGCCGACCTGGAGCGGGCGGCTCACGCCTATCGCCGTCTCCTGCGCTCGCTGCTCGGGCCGGGAGGCCAGGAGACGAAGCCGGTTCAAGCCGGACGTCGGGAGGAACGACGAGGCCGCAACAGGCGCCGCCGGTAGCGCTCCCCAGACGACCCACGGGCCGATGACCGAGGACGGGGTCCTGCCCGTGGGGGAAGGAGCACTGGAGATCCCACCCCGCCGGCGGTGGTGGGTTCCTCTCCTTGTCCTCCTCCTCGCGGGGGCCCTGCTCGCCGTCTACATCCCCGGCCTTCTGCCCGAGGAGCGGACGGGATCCGGCACTGGGTTTGCGATCCGCGATGGGGGGTACATCCTCACTGCGGCCCACGTGGTGCAGGGGGCGACCGAGATCGTCGTGCGTTGGGAAGGCCACAGCTACCGCGCGACGACGATCGCCCTGAGTGCAGCGCACGACCTCGCCCTCCTCCTCGCGGAGGATGCCCTGCCGATCCCCGCGGCCGCGTTGGCGAGCGATCGACCCCGGTTCGGCGACCGGGTCACGGCCGTGGGCCATCCCACCGGAGCTGCCCAACCGGTCGCTCTCTCCACCCACGTCAGCGGCGTTGGCGGGTGGGCGGTGGGGCCGGAAGGGGTCGTGTTGCGGGACCTCATCGCCACCCAGGATCCGTTCCAGCCCGGCTACAGCGGGGCCCCGCTCGTGAACGAGGCGGGCCAGGTGGTGGGGATCGTGACGGGCAGCGTGACCTCGGCAAGCGGACAGGAGTACGGGTTTGCCGTGTCCATCCACCGGGCGGCGGACTGGCTCGCCGGACGGGGGATGATCCTCCCCCTCCAGGGCGGCTCCCCCGCCGTGGTGCTGAGCGAAGCGGACCAGGTAGACGCGATCCGCCCCGCGGTGGTCCGGGTCGAGGCCCGGTTTCCCCCTGGGGCACGGTGACCGGGAGGCTCAGGAGCAGCGCCCGCGGTAGCGCGCCCCCCCGGGCAGCGCGGCGGGATCGCTCGGGGGCTACACCGTGCTCCCCGGGCCCGACAGGGCGGCGATGATGGCGCGGGTGAACGCGGGGAGGTCGCTGGGGACACGGGATGTGATCAAGTTCCCGTCCACAACCACCTCCTCGTCGACCCACGTCGCCCCCGCGTTCTCGAGGTCGTCGCGGATCGCCACGAAGCTCGTCACCCTCTTCCCCTTCACCACCCGCGCCGAGCAGAGCATCCACCCCCCGTGGCAGATCGCCGCCACGACCTTGCCGCTCGCGGCCATCTCGCGCACGAACGAGACGAGGGCCGAACTGCGGCGCATGTGGTCCGGGGCGTAGCCGCCGGGGATGACGACCGCCGCGAACTCCGCCGCCTGCGCGTCGGCCGCGGCGAGCTCGGCCGGGGCGGGGTACCCGAGCTTGCTGTGGTACTCCCTGGTCTCCGGTCCGACCGCGACAACCGTTGCCCCTTCCTCCTTCAGCCGGAGGTACGGGTACCAGAACTCGAGTTCCTGATACATGTCCGCCACCAGCACCGCGACGCGCTTTCCGTTGAGGTTCAATTTCCCCTCCATCATTGCACCCACCACACTTCCGCTGGGCCGACGTGGGCCCGGCCGCTCGCCCCCCGCCGCAGGCGGTCCATGATCGCCACCCCCAACCCCTCCTCCGGGACCGGCTCCGCGACGATCGCGGCGAGGCCCGCCCGATCGAGCCGGTCCAACGCCGCGAACAAACGCGCCCCCGCCTCCATGAGGTCCCCACGGGGGGAGAGGACCTCCACCCGCCCGAACCCGCTCCACTCCTCCCGGAACGCGAGGAAACCGCACTCCAGGCGATCGAGGGGCTTGCCCTCATCCGGCGCCGAGCCGCGCTCGAGGAGAAGGAGGGGCGTCGTGGGGACGTAGTGGCGGGGGAGGCTCCCCGGGGAGGCCACGGAACCGGTCGGCGCCCCCATTCTGAGGTCCGGGACGACCTCTCGCAGCGCCTCCAACGGCGCCCCGCCGGCGCGGAGGACGACGGGCGGGTCCTCGACGAGCGATACCACGGTGGATTCGATCCCGACCGGGGTCGCCCCGCCAGCGACGATCGCGTCGATCCGCCCGCCGAGTTGGTCCACCACCGCGTCGTGGTGGGTCGGGGAGAGGCGACCGAACCGGTTCGCGCTCGGGGCGGCGACCGGCCGCCCCGCGGCCCGGATGAGGGCGAGGGCCACGGGATGATCCGGCATCCGCACCGCCACCGTGGGCAGGCCGGCGGTGACGATCCCGGGGACCCTCCTCCTTCGGGGGAGGACGAGGGTCAGAGGTCCTGGCCAGAACCGCTCCATGAGCGTCCGGGCGAGCGGCGGGACGTTCGTCCACAGGGTTTCGACATCCTCAGGGGAGGCGACATGGACGATGATCGGATCGAACCGGGGCCGCTCCTTGGCCGCGAACACCCGCGCCACGGCCCGCGCTGAGAAAGCGTCCGCCCCGAGGCCATACACGGTCTCGGTGGGGAACGCCACCGTCCCCCGACGGCGGATCACGTCCGCCGCGGTGGCGATCCCTTCCTTGTCCGGAGCGAGAACCCGGGTCTCCATCTCGCTCTATCCTACAACGTGCCGCGGGAGAGGGAAGCCCCCCCATCCACGGGAGATCCCCTGGCACGGGCTGGGAGTCGTCTCCCCGAGGCCAGATCGTGGATAATGGTCCCGCGATGTCGGTGGACCTGATCCTCCAGGGAGGACCCGTGTTCGGCTCTGACCGGGCGGATGCCCTCGCCGTCCGTTGCGGGAGGATCGTCGCCGTGGGCCCGGCAGTGGATGTCCTCCGCTTGAAACAGTCCAAGACGGTTCTGATTCCCCTCCGTGGGCGGCCCGTCCTCCCCGGGTTCTTCGATGCCCACACCCATTTCGTCCGGGTTGGGCTGGAGCGCACGTTCTACGTGGAACTGAGGACGGCGCGGTCCCTCGCCGAAGCCCTGGAGCGGCTGCACGGCGCGGCCCGTGACCGGCCCGAGGGGTGGATCGTCGGTCGAGGGTGGGACGAGTCGTTATGGCCGGAGAGGCGGTACCTGGAGCGAACCGACCTCGACCGGGCCGTGTCCCATCAGCCGTGCTATGCGATGCGTGTGGACGGGCACCTCGTGGTTTGCAACACCCTTGCCCTCGCCCGCTGCACCCGCCCCGACGGGGAGTTCGTGGACCGCGACCTGGGGCACCTCCGGGAGGAGGCAGCGTGGGAGCTGTCCCGGCTGGCGCGGCCGGACCGGGATACGCTCGTCGAGGCCGTGACCGCCGCGTCGCGCCACGCCGCCTCGCTCGGGGTCACCTCGGTCGCGGATATGGCCGCCCGCGGCGATCTCGCTGTCTACCAGATGACGGCACAGCGGGGGACTCTCCGAACGCGGGTCTTCCTCTACCTTCCCGGCGAGGATCTCTCTGCCCTGGAGAAGCTGGGGGTGAGCCGTGGGTTCGGTTCCGCCCTCCTCACGATCCAGGGGGTCAAGGCGTACGCCGACGGTTCGATCGGGGCCCGGACCGCAGCCGTCGGGGCACCGTACCGGAACGGAGGGGGAACCGGCCAGCTCCTGATCGAGCGGGAGGCGCTCGCTCGCCTGTGGAGAGAAGTCGAGGAGGCTGGGCTCCAGATGGCGGTCCACGCCATCGGCGACCGGGCGATCGGGGAGGTCCTCGCCGCGGCCCACGCTGCGGGGGTGAACCGCTGGGACCGGCACCGGATCGAACACCTCGAGCTCCCGAGCCCGGACCAGCTGGACGAGGTGGCGGCCCTGGGACTGGTGGGGTCGATGCAACCGAACTTCCTCCAGTGGTCCGGCCCGGGGGGGATGTACGAGGAGCGCCTCGGGCCGGAGCGGGACGCCCTGATCGACCCCCACCGCGAGGTCCTCGCGCGGGGGATTCCCCTTGCGTTCGGCTCCGATGGGATGCCGATGGGTCCCCTGTACGGGATCGGCCTCGCCCTCGACCCGCCCTACCCGACCCAGAGGATGTCCCTCTCCGAGGCGATCCGCGCCTACACGGAAGGGGCTGCCCACGCCGCGTTCGCCGAAGGGGACCTCGGGACGATCGCCCCGGGGAAGCAGGCCGATCTCGTGGTCCTGTCCGGAGATCCCGATCGCCAGCCATGGGGCGAGCTCGCGGTGGACATGACGTTTCTCGCCGGAGAACGCGTTTACCTCCGCGAGGGCGCCGCGTAGTCGATGCCCGAGCTTCCCGAGGTGGAGACGATGGTCCGCGGGCTCCGCCCGCACGTCGTGGGGAAGACGCTCATTGCGACCGAGGTGGGAGATCCCAAGTTCGCCGCTCTCCGCTCGGCCCTCGTCCTTCCAGCCGTGGTGAGATCGATTGAACGCCGCGGAAAGTACGTCCTGGTCAACCTCAGGGACCAAGTGCTCGTCCTCCATCCCCGGATGAGTGGCCGGGTGCTGTGGGCGAGGCGGAAGCCCGCCGGCCGGGTTCGGCTTTCGCTGCGGTTTGCCGACGGCGGGGTGCACTTCGTGGACCCGCGCCGGCTGGGGACGGCCGAAGTCGTGGGGGAGTTCGAGGAGGCCCTCGGCCCGGAGCCCCTGGGCGACCTCGCCTGGCTCCCCCCCGCCCTGAGCGGGAGCCGGATGCCGATCAAGCTCTGGCTCATGGACCAGAAGAAGATCGCCGGGATCGGGAACATCTACGCCGCGGAGATCCTATTTCGGGTGGGAATCGCCCCCCACCGTCCGGCGAACTCCCTCTCTCGAAAGGAGATCGCGCTCCTCACGCAGGCGATCCCCGCGGTGCTGGCCGAGGCGATCGCCTGTTGCGGGACCACCCTCGCCGACGGCCAGTACCGCGGCCCGCGGGGCGAGGTCGGCGCTTTCGCCTGCGAACTCACCGTGTACGGACGGGCCGGCGAGCCGTGCCGGAGGTGCGGGTCCCCCATCGTGCGAACCGTCCTCGGCGGCCGGGGCACCTATGCCTGCCCCCGCTGCCAGCGCTAGGGCGCCTCTGCTCCCATCATCCGGAAGGCCGCGCCGAGCGAACGCAGGGCCTCGATGAAGGTCGCTGCATACCCATCTCCATCGCCGGCATCCCAGAGCCCTCGCAGACGCTCCAGGTAGCCCATGGCCCGACCGCGGATCTCCGGCGGAACCTCGTCGTCTTGGGCCATAAGCTGAAGAACGCACTCCCTCTTGCGCATCTCCTCTAGAGCTGCTTCGCTCGGGGTGGGGATCGGGCCAAAGATATAGTCCCAGAAGACCCCAACGTCTTCCTCTTGCTCGATCCCGCGGACGAGGACCCAGACATCCGGGAACAGGGGCTCGACCAGCTGTGCCCAAGCGAACACGCCATCAAGCAGGATCCGCTGATGGACTACTGCGCCAGGATCGACCTCCCCGCCCAACCAGTCTCGCCACTCCACCTCCCACTGGGCAAGCGACGATGGCCAATCCTCAAGCCACTCCGGAAGCTTGTTCAACACACGCACGAAATGGGTGTGCTCTTTGCGGACGAGGAAGTCCACCAGGCTCAGCCCGACTGAATAGACGAGACTTCCGGGCACGTCGGCCAACCCACCCCGGCGCGCCCACGCTGCTGAGACGGAGTGGATCTCCACAGGCTTCGCGGGGAGCCGATGGAGAGGACGGGAATGAAGAGAGTAGAGCGTGTAGTCTGCCAGCCCTTCCGTCAGAAGCCTGGGCATCTCATCCATGCTGAGCCCATGCTCCTCCGCCCAGACCAGCGTTGCCCAGTGTGCCATCTCGTGCGCGAGGAGCATCAGGAAGTCGTCGTTGGGCGCGAACGGCGGCCTTCCCTCCAGAGGGACAACGACCACTGGCCCCTCCGATTCCGTCACCAAGGCGGCAACCTGACGATCCGGAAACCCTGGAAAGCTCTCAGGCGTCGGGCTTGGGACGAAAAACCCGGCAGTGCCGAAGCGGCAGAACGCTTCCTGGAGAGCGTTCACGCCCGCGAATACAACCATCGTCAGAGGCCTGATCTCCCGTTCACCCAACAGGAGTGGGGACAGGGCCCAGAACGAACCCTCCTCAGGTCCCGGTACGATCACCCCCGCGAGGGGGAAGTCCGGGCCCAAGATCTCCCTGGCTTCCTCTCTGCTTGCTGCAGGCACCTCCCGTGGGCTCCGCCAGTCTCCCGTCGGTCTCGGAAGGGGCGTCAGATTCCAGAACACGAACACCCTCTCCGCCCAGTTGGTGGCCATGTTCAGGTAGGCCTCGGGGTTCTCCGGCACCTCCCCCACCCAGTAGATGACCCCGTACCGCCAGGGGGTCGGGGTGATCGTGGGAGCCGCAATCCCCACCAAACCGACGAGCAGAACACAGAGCAGCGCCATCGGTCTCATGGGTCCTCCTTCGAGAGGAGTATAGCGGGGTCAGCCAAGCGGGTCGCCGCTGAGAGGGCCGCAGGCCTGCTCCAGCCGCCGCCTGGCCAGATGAGGCAAGTCAGCAGGGGACAGGGCATCGAGAGGCTATGGACCCAGAACCCTCGCGGGCGACGAGACGTAGAGCTTGAGCCCGTCGAGCTCGAACACGAGCTCGGCGAAGAACGCCGTGTACCCCGCTCCCGCCGCGACATGGGCCCCCCAGCCCTCCGCGGCCGCCGGGAGCTCCCGCTCGACCCACCGCGCCTCGCGGAAGTCCGGGGTCGGGCTCTGTGCGACCCACAGCCGCGCCTCGACCGGTGCCCAGTCCGCGCGAACGTTGACCATGGCCCCGTTGAGGGTCAACCGAACCGCGCTCTCCACCCGTGGCGGCTCCTCCCCTCGCGCCACCAGGCGCGCGAACAGGGCGAGCGAGCCCATCACCCGCCCCAGGTCGAGCACCCCGTGCCCGGCGTTGGGGACGACGAGGAGGAGCTTTGGCTCCGGCAGCCCCGGCCAGTAGAGGCCCGTCGCGTCCACGGTCCAGTACGGGTCGTTTGACCCCACCACGACGAGCTTGGGCATGGTGTAGGCGTGGCGGTACGAGTACGGGTCCACGATCCACGCCAGCCGCGCCCCCTCCGGGGCCGCGGTGAACTCCCCCGTGAGCCCGCGCGACGTGTAGTCCCTGAGCATCGGCGATGGGCCGCCGAGGAACTCCTCCTGCTGGACGAGCTGGGCCGGGATGTTCAGGAAGTCGAACACGATCGGGATCATCCCGAGCACGCGCCCCGGCGCGGTGGCCGCGGCGAGGTACGCCGTCCAGCCCCGCTTCGACGCGCCCGTGACCACGAACCCCCGCAGCTCCGCCCCCCACAGCTCGGGGGCAAGCGCCTCCAGGGCCTCCATCGCCGCGTGGGCGCTCCGGGTCATGGGGAGGAGGAGCGGCCAGTCCGGGTCCCCTTCCTCGAGGTACCGCTCGAACGTGTGGGCGATGAGCGCGTCCTCGCGGAGGCCGAACAGGGGCTGGTTGGGGACTCCGCCCAAGACCGCCACCCGCAGGCCCGCGAGCGACGCCATCGTCAGCCCAAGGAGGGCGTCGGCCCGGCCCTGCCCTCCCGTGATGTACACCACCATCACGTCCTGGACGAGCACGCTCCCCGGATCGCACACGTGGAGCACGTGGTCCCAGGGGATCCCCCGCCAGACCTGGGACCGGAGGCGGACCTCCGTGATCCGGCCCGCTCCAACCGCCTCGGCTCCCACCACCTCCCAGACCGCCGTTCCCGCTGCCGCGTCGAGGTAGTCGAACAGCTCCACCGGCGGCCGGGCACAGGCGATGACCCCAACCAGCGCGACCGCGATCACCCCCAACCGTTGGTGCAAGGTGCCTCCTTTGTCCGGGTCGAGTCTACCCGGGGAGCAGCCCCGGGGGGCCTCCACGGGCCGATGGGACTGCCGCCGGATCCACAACCGAACTCGACAGCCGTCGGCAGCTGGCGTCTCGGGAGCTGTACAATGCATCCGCCCGGCCGGGTGTCCCCGGTTCCGACGGGAGGTGGACGGTGGTGGATGAGGACCGGCGCAGGCTCGCCGCGCTGATGCTCACCGACCTGGTGGGCTACACGTCCCTCTGTCAGCGCAACGAGAACCTCGCCCTGGAGATCCTCCGCGATCAGTCGCGGATCGTCCGCGCGGAGGTTGCCCGTCACGGTGGTCGGGAGGTCAAGTGCACGGGCGACGGGTACCTGGTCGAGTTCCCCAGCGCCCTGGCCGCCCTGGAGTGCGCCGTCGCGATCCAACGGGCGGTCGACCGTCGCAACGCCTCTGTGCCCGAGGAGGACACGTTCCACCTTCGGATCGGGCTGCACCTGGGCGACGTCGTGGACCGAGGGGGTGACCTGTTCGGGGACGGGGTGAACCTCGTCGCCCGCATCGAGCCCCTCGCCCCGCCAGGAGGGGTCTGTGCGTCTCAGCAGGTCTACGATCAGGTCTGGAACAAGACCGAGGAACGCCTCGTCTACGCGGGAACGGAGTCGCTGAAGGGGCTGGAGCACCCCACCAAGATCTACCGCGTCGCCCGCACCGGGGATCCCCGCCTCCCCGCCGATCGGGGAGCCGACCGGCGGCGGATCGCCGTCCTCCCCCTGGTGAACGTGAGCCCCGATCCCGCCGACGCCTACTTCACGGACGGGATGACCGACGAGCTCATCTGTACGCTGGCCCAACATCCCGAACTGAAGGTGATTGCCCACACGTCTGTACTCCGCTACAGGGGAACCACGAAGTCCATCGCCGAGATCCGGGAGGAGCTCGGGGTGGGGACGATCGTCGAGGGCAGCGTCCGCAAGGTGGGCGAGCGCATCCGGATTTCCCTCCAGCTCATCGACCCCTACAGCGAGGAACACCTTTGGGCGCGGGCCTACGATGGGGTGCTCGGCGACGTGTTCGCGTTCCAGGCCGACGTCGCTTCCCAGGTGGCGCGGGCCCTGGAGCTCCTGCTCGTGGAGGGAGGGGCGCACCCGGTGCGGCGAGAGCCGACACGCAACCTCGACGCCTACACGCTCTACCTCAAGGGGCGTTACCTCTGGAACCGCCGCACCGAGGCCGACCTGCGGGCGGCGATCGGTTGCTTCGCGAGGGCGACCGAGCTCGACCCACGCTTCGCCCTCGCCCACGTGGGACTGGCCGATGCCTACGCCCTTCTCCCCGAGTACGGGACCCTATCGCCGCGGGATGCCCACCCCCAGGCCCGCGCGGCCGCCCTCCGCGCGCTGGAGCTGGACGAGTCCCTGGCCGAGGCACACGCATCCCTGGGCATGATCTGCGCCCATCAGTCGTTCGACTTCGGCGCGGCGCAGCGCGAGCTGCAGCGGGCGATCGAGCTCAACCCCAACTACGCCACCGCCCACCACTGGTACGCGCTCGTGCTCATGTACACCCACCGGTTGGACGAAGCCCGGCGCGCCATCGACCGGGCGCTGGAGCTCGACCCGTTGTCCCTCGTCGTGAACCGGAACCTCGGCCGGATCCTCCTTGCTGGCCGTCGGACCGATGAGGCGATCGCGGCGTTGGAGAGGGTGTTGGCCCTCGATCCTTCGTTCCCGATGACCCGCGTCAACCTCGCCCTTGCGTACGTGCAGAAGGGCGACCTGCAGCACGCGCTGGCTGCGGTGGAGGGGGAGCGGTCCGTGAGCGGGGGGTCGCCGTGGCCAGCGGTGATCGCGGGCTGCCTCCGCGAGATGAGCGGAGAGCGGGGGGCGGTGGCCGCCGCGCTGCGGGAACTCGAGGGCCGGGCCGCACGAGGCCACGTCCCCCCGACCTGCTTCGCCGCGTGCTACCTGGCGGTCGGCGACCTGGAGCGAGCCCTTGCCTGGCTCGAGCGCGCGTACGCTGAGCGAGATGAGTGGCTTCTCACCGCGCTCACAACCTCGTTCGTCGATCCGGTGCGGTCAGACCCGAGGTTCGTTCGGCTGGTGGCCCAGGTCCTCGGATCGTGAGGATGGATCAACCTTTCCTGCCTCGCCGTGGGTCCACAGGGGGGGACGGGGGCTTTCCCACCCCAGGGCTGTCGGCCGGGCGGGAGCGCGCCGCACGCGCCCTCGTTCTCGACAGGTGGTTCCACCCGGCGGAGGTCGATCGGCGCCCCGGGGGACGGGTCATCGAAGAGGTGCATGTGCAGGTGGGGGATGGTGTTCCCGTGGATCTCGGAGTCGATCTTCACCGCGCCGGTCACGGCCTTCGGCGTCCGGCGGGGATGGGCGACGGGCCACGACGTGGGGGACTCCCAGATCGTCACGCGATCCTCGGGCTCCGGCCAGGGCACACCGGGCAGCCTTCCCGCCGGGAGAACCTTCCCCCCTCCGCGAAGTCGTGTGAACGCTCACGGTACCTCCTCCCCCACATACCCGGTCTCGAGCGAAGGGACGCCGCTGGGAGCTCGCGGGGAAAGGGCCGACGTCGCGTGCTATGACGGTGGACTGTGGGTCGCGGAGAGGAGGAGCTCGTCCTCGGCACACCCTTCCTGCCGGAAAAGCCTGACCAGGTCATCCACAGCCAACGCCCGTTTCTCCGTGGAAGGAAGGTCGAGGAGGATCCGGCCCCGATGGAGCATCACGAGCCGGTCTCCGCAAGCCAATGCTTGGTCCATGCGGTGGGTGACCATGAGCGTGGCCAAGCCCCCTGCGCGGACGAGGTCCTCCGTGACCGCGAGCACGCGCTCGGCATTGGCCGGATCGAGGGCCGCCGTGTGTTCGTCGAGGAGGAGCAGCCGTGGCTGGGCCAGGGTGGCCATGAGCACGGCAAGCGCCTGCCGCTCCCCACCGGATAGGCAGGCGACCCGCTCGGAGAGCCTCTCCTCCAGCCCCATGCCGAGCCCAGCCAGCGCTTGCTGCACCACCGTGCGGCGGCGGCGGGTCAACGGGAAGCGAAGCCCCCTCTTCCCTTTGCGCGAGGCGAGGGCGAGGTTCTCGGCGACGGTGAGGGAGGGCGCGGCCCCCTGCCGCGGATCCTGAAACACGCGTCCGATCCAACGGGCCCGGCGGTGGGTCGGCCAACCCGTCACGTCTCGACCGAGCAGGTAGACCTTCCCCTGGTCCGGGCGTGCACCTCCTGCGATCACGTTCAGCAGGGTGGTCTTCCCCGCTCCGTTGGAGCCGATGACCGTCACGAACTCCCGCTCGGCGAGGGCGAACTCCACCCCCGCCAAAGCGGAGACGAGCTGGGCACCGACCGCGTACGACTTCCGTACCCCCACAAGCTCAAGGATCATCTTGCCTCCTCCCGGTGCAGCCGCCACGCCGGGGCCACGAGGGCCCCGAGCACGACGAGGGCGGTGAGGAGCCTCAGGTCGGAGGCGGTGAACCCCACGGCTGCCCCATAGCGCAACGCGACGAGGATCGCTCCCCGGTACAGGCACGACCCGACCATCACCGCTCCCAACGCCCACAGGATCGAGCGCGGACGGAGGAGGATCTCCCCGACGATCACCGACGCCAGTCCTGCGACAATCGTCCCCACTCCGAGCCCGACGTCGGCGAACCCGGAGTGCTGGGCAGCCAGGGCGCCGGACAGGGCGACGAGCCCGTTGGCGAGCGCGAGGCCCAAGATGACCATCCCCTCAGGGCTTGTGCCGTAGGCCCTCACCATCCCAGGGTTGTCCCCCGTGGCGCGGAGGGTCAGGCCGACCTCGGTCCGAAACAGAAGGTGAAGGAGGAAGATCGCTCCCAGCATGAGCGACGCCGCCACAGCGAGGTTGGCCGACGGCAGGGGGATCCCCCCCCACTGGGCGGCGAGACGGAACACGGATGGGCGGCCGAGCAGGGGAAGGTTGGGCCTCCCCATGATGCGCAGGTTCAGGGAGTAGAGCATGATCATCGTCAGCACCCCCGCCAGAAGCCCCTGGATGCGGAGCTTGGTGGCGAGCACCCCGGTGAATGCCCCGCCCACGGCCCCAGCGACGAACGCGATCCCGAGCGCTGCGTACGGGTTCCATCCCCCCACGATCAGCGTCGCCCCCACCGCCGCCCCGAGGGGGAACGTCCCGTCCACGGACAGATCGGGGAACGAGAGGATGCGGAACGAGATGTACACCCCGAGGGCCATCAGGCCATAGATGAGCCCCTGCTCGACCGCTGCCATGACGATGCTCATGCCGACGCGCTCACTCTCCGGAAACGAACCGACGGCCGCCGATGAGGATCCCCGTCGCTTGGTCCAGCACCGCCTGCGGGAAGGTGAACCCGATCGCCTGCGCCGTGTCCAGGTTGAGCAGGACCTCGCGCTTCCCAAATTCCGTGTCCTTCTGGTAGATGAGCTGGATCTGATCGGGTCTCTTGCCCGTGAGGAGATCGAGCACAACCTTTCCGGTCAATAGACCGTGGCTGTAGTAGTCCCACCCCGCACAGAGCAGTGGTCCCCGTCCGATGCTGAACGGGTCGGCCATGAGGAACGGGATCCGCTCAGCGTTCGCGACCTGCACGACCCCTTCGATTCCCGCGGCGACAGTGTTGTCCGTGGTCGCGTAGAAGGCGTCCACACGCCCGATGAGGGACTGCGCGGCCAGCATCACCATGGCCGTGCTCTCCGCGGCAGCGGTCACGATCTGAAGGCCCAGCCCACCGGCCGCCTCCTGGGCCACCTTCGTCAGATAGTCGGAGTTCGCTTCCCCGGGGTTGTACACGATGCCCACCCGACGGATGGCGGGGGACAGGGCCTTGAGCAACGCCAGGTCCAACGCGGGCTCGATGAGGTCGGAGACCCCGGTGACGTTGGGGTGGCCAGTGAGGCCGTACTCCTCGGGGGCCGTGACCGCGCTGTAGACCACGGGGACGTCTGTCCCAGCGAAGACTTGGACGGCGGCGAGGGCGGTGGGGGTAGCGATGGCCACCACCAGGTCGACCCCGCGGGCCCGGAACTCCTGAGCAATGGCGATCGCCAGAGAGAAGTCCCCCTGGGCATTCGCCAGGACGTACCGCACGTTTTCCCCTTCCACGTACCCCGCCTCGGCCAGGGCGGAGATAATGCCGTCCCGGACAGCGTTAAGCGCCTGGTGCTCAACGATCTGGGTGATCCCGATCACGATCGGTTGGCCGACGGCACTGGCCGCGCACACCATGAGCAGTACTGCGAGTGCAACCTTCATCTGTTCCTCCTCGACAAAGAAAAACCCGCAAGCGTCCTGCTTGCGGTCTCCGGGCGCACCTCTCCCCACGAGCGGAGGAGGTCGCGCCCCTATGCGAACCAATACCCGTAGAAGCTCGACTTCCCGGCGATCACCCCCCCGCTCATGATCATCTCTTCCATCACACTTTCAAATACGACGCCCTGGGATCCCTGTCAAGAGCCCTGTCCCCGCTTGGGTCATCACATGGGCACGATCCGCGTCGCGTAGCGCGATGTGCATCGTGGCCGTGCGCTTGCGAAGAAGGACTTCCACCGGCCGGCGGAGGCCGATCGTGTCGCCCCCTCGCCTGTCAGCGCTGGAATGCTGAACGCACGCTTCATTGGCCGAGACGTGGGCGCCCTCCTGTGCACACCTCCGCCAAGGTTCCGCCCCCCAGCGTAGTCGGGCTGTCCCTGGCCTGCGGTGCACCCCACCGGGATCCGATGGGGTTGCTAGGGCGGGAGGATTCGAACCTCCGAATGGCGGCTCCAAAGGCCGCTGCCTTACCGCTTGGCTACGCCCTAGTAGGTGATGAGCATAGCCTGCGCGTGGCCAGGGGACAAGGGTTTGTCTCTCCCAGCGCATCATCGCGTAGACTTCACCCGTGGACGGCTGGTTGCGGTCGCCTCTCTCGTCGAGGTGGGCGTGAAGTTCTTCCTCTTCTCCCTCCTCGGCTTCGCATTGGGATCGCTCCCGTTCTCGGTCTGGTTGGGAAGGATTGGGGCCAAGGCTGACATCCGCCGCCACGGCGACGGGAACCCCGGTGCGGCGAACGCCTGGCGCGCCGGGGGGTGGCGGATTGGGCTTCTCTCTCTCATCCTCGACGTGACCAAGGGCGCTCTGCCCGTGGCGCTCGCCCGGTCGCTTGGGAACCTCTGGGGATGGGCGCTTCTTCCCGTCGCCGTCGCGCCCCTCCTCGGCCACGCGTTCTCGCCGTGGCTCGGGTTCCGGGGAGGGAAGGCCGTCGCATCGACGTTCGGCGTGTGGTCCGCTCTGACGTACTGGGAAGTCCCAACCGTGCTTGGTCTCTCGTTCGCCCTCCTCCGAACCGTGCAGGCGGTGGACGCGTGGACGGTCGTCCTCGCCCTCCCCGTCGTGGCCCTGTTCCTCGCCCTCCGGGGGGCGGAGCCGTGGCTTCTTGCCACCTGGGGGGCGAACCTCGTTCTCCTCGTGTGGACCCACCGCCACGGCCTCCGCTCGCCCCCGCGGTGGCGCCCCAGAAAGGGGTCCCCGTGAGCTTCCTCGTCTCCCACGAGTGGAGCTTGGTCGTGTTCATGTCGGTGTTGGCCACGATCGCCCTCACGAACTTGGTGGCGATGCGGCGGCTCGGCAGGCACCCTGTTCTGCCCGAGTGCCCCGCGGTCTCGGTCCTCGTCCCCGCCCGCGATGAGGAACGGAACATCGTGGCGTGCGTGGAGTCGCTCCTCCGCCAGGACTACCCCCAGTTCGAGGTGATCGTGCTCGACGACGACTCCCGCGATGGGACGGGCCGGCTGCTCCAGGTGATCGAGGCGCGATCCCAAGGCCGTCTGAGGGTGATCCGCGGCGCACCCGTGCCCCCGGGCTGGCTCGGCAAGCACTGGGCCTGTCACCAGCTCGCCCAAGCCGCCCACGGGGAACTCCTCCTGTTCACGGACGCGGACACCGTGCACCACCCATCCGCTCTGCGGGACGCCGTGGCCGCGTTGGAGGCCGAGGGCGCAGGCGCCTTGAGCGCCCTCCCCCGGCAGGTGGTGGGGAGCCCGGGCGAAATCCTCGTGATCCCGATCCTGAGCTGGACCCTTCACACGTTCGTGCCGTTCCTCCTCCCGCGGCGGGCACCGACCGCGGTCGGGCAGTTCATGCTGTTCCGCCGGGACGTCTATGCGGCGGTGGGCGGACACAAGGCGGTGAGGGCGGAGGTGTTGGACGACCTCGCCTTGGCCCACAACGTGCACCGGGCGGGCCACGGCTGGGCGTTCCTCGACGGCTCGCGGCGGGTGACGACGCGGATGTACCACGGGTGGAGGGAGACGGCACGGGGACTGGCGAAGAACCTGTTTCCCGTGTTCCACTACAACATCCCCCTGTTCCTGTTCGTGTGGACGTGGCTCCTGTGGCTGGCGTGGCAACCGCTCGTCGTCCTCGTGCTGCATGTCACGCGAAGCGCTGTTCTCGAGGGAATCGTGGTGCCAGCGGCGGTGACAGTCGGGTTGTCGCTCCTCACGTGGGCGCTTGCCGCAGTGCGGTTCCGACTGCCCCTCGTTCAGATCCCCCTCTATCCGGTGACGGTCCTCCTCGTCACGGGGATCGCGTTCCGGTCGCTCCTGTGGCACCTCTGGCAGAGGGGCACCTGGAAGGGGCGGGGGATTCACGTGGGCAACCGTTAGGGAATCCCCCCTCACCCTGCCCTCCCCCACACGGGGAGAGGGTCACCGCTGGAGGTCGCATGCCGATGGGGGCGGGGCAGGTCAGGAACCCATGGCCCGCTCACCGGCCGAACAGGGCCCGCCAGTTCTCCTTGAGGTCATCGCAGGTCGTTCCCGCCGGAACCCGAATCGCCACGAAGTAGCTCCGTTCGCGCACCGGGTCGACCTGGGCATTGCCGCTCGTGTTGAGGAAGGGGTTGCTCGCCCCAATCGTGACCTGCTCGTTGGACCACGTGATCAGGCCGCGGATGAGATCAGGGGTCACCACCTGCCCCTCGAGGAGCTTCGACAGGCGTTGCACTGCGTACACCTCTCCCGAGATGAGACCCAGGACGGTCACTCGCACTGTGATCCCCGGCTTGCCGTCCCCATCCTGATCGAACACGCGGGGATCATCGGCCGCGGTGGGGAGGGGATCGTTCACTGGATCGGCGAGGCGCGCCCCGTGGATCTCGGTCGGCCACGGTTCGACGAACCGCCACCCATCCGCGGTGGCCTCGAGGGTCGCCGTCCGTTCGACCACGCCCAGAGAACGGAGGAACGCCTCGGGGATCTCCGTTGTGACCATGGTTGTTCCGGTGTCGGTGTCCACCAGGCAGTGGGACTCGTAGACCTGGACTTCCGTTCCCTGCTGCCTCATCTCGACGCGGAGGATGAGGGTCGTGGTGCGCGTCTTCTCGCCCACGAACGGGTAGACAACGATGTCCGAGGTCACCTGCATCACGGCCCACGTCCCCGTGAGATCGAACGGGGGGTCCTGACCGATCTCCGATGCAGAGGGCCCGAGCCCGATCACTGTCAGCAACAAGAACAAAGCCCATCCTCTCATGTCTCTCTCCTCGACCGGATGCGGAGGCCCGCTCCGGGCCAAGAACGATATCCTCTATCGTACCCGCTCGTCGCGGACGACGCGGCCGTCCTCGAGGCCGATCACCCGGTCGACGCGGTCGAGGAGCCGCGTGTCGTGGGTGGCGAAGAGGAACGTCGTCGCGTGCTCCTCGTTCATCCGCCGCATGAGGTCGATGAGGTCGAGGCCCGTCTTCGTGTCGAGGTTCGCCGTCGGTTCGTCGGCGAGGACGATCGCCGGCTCGGAGACCACGGCTCGAGCCACGGCTACCCGCTGCTGTTCCCCACCGGAGAGGCGGTTCGGGAACTGGTGCGCGTACTTCTCGACCCCCAGTTCGGCGAGGATCGCCCGGGCCCGGCGGAGCCGCTCTCGCCAGCGAACGCCCTGCAGTTCGAGGACGAACGCGGTGTTCTCCAGCACCGTGAGCACCGGGATCAGGTTGTAGGCCTGGAAGACGAACCCAATCCGCGTCAGCCGCAGCCGGGCCAGCTCGTCCTTGGAGAGGCCGGACATCGGTTGGCCAGCGAGGTAGATCTCGCCGCCCGTCGGCCGATCGAGCCCGCCAAGGAGGTGGAGGAGCGTGGACTTCCCCGAACCCGATGGCCCGGCGGTCGCCGTGAACTCCCGCTCCTCGAGTTCCAGATCGACGCCCCGCAGTGCCGGCGTTTCGGTCACCCCCGTCCGGTAGACCTTCCACAGGCCTTCGGTCCGGATCACGGCGCTAGTCGACATATCGCATGGCCTCCATTGGTTCCAGCCTCGACGCCCGACGTGCTGGCCACCACGCGGCGAGCAGGGCCACCGCGGCCATTGCCCCCGTCGCCAGCGCGACCTGTCCCCGGTCCACGGTCAGGTGGAGCACGGACGACATCCCCATCTCCCGCATGAACTCCGCCGCCGCGCCCCACAGGGGGATCCCGCCGAACGCCTCCACCCCCAGGATCAGCGCGACTCCAGTGACCGCTCCGCCTGCGGCACCGACGACGGCGATCGCCCCCGCCTCGGCGAGGACCATCCACACCACCCGGCGCCGCGCGGCGCCGAGCGAGAGGATGAGCCCGAGCTCGCGCGTGCGTTCGAGCACGGAGAGGTAGATCGTGTTCAGGACCACGAGCCCCCCGAGGGCGAAGAAGATCCCCCCCACGATCAGGAGGGCCGGGGTCAGGATCCCCATGTACGTTGCCACCAGCGGGGCCAGCTCCAGCCAATCCTGCACCTCGTACCCCGCGGGGAGCGCGGCGCGCACCTCCTGCACCACCCGGTCGAGGGTGGCCTGATCCCGTGGGCTCGCCACGCTCGCCACGCGGATCACGATCGCTGTGGCAGCAGCCTCGCTCCGCGCCAGCCGCCGCGCTGTCTCCAGGTCCGCGTAGATCACCGTGCGGCCGAGCGTCGCCTCCGGGGCGCGGTACACCCCGGTCACCGGCGCCCGGATCGCGCCGAACGCCGCCTCCGGGTGCGCGCCGAGGAGGGCGACCTCGTCACCCACCTCCAGCTTGAGCAGCCGGGCGAGCTCCTCGCCCACCACGACCCCGCCCCTGCCGGTCGCCAGGGGCTCCCCGGCGACGATCCGATCGGCCAGCCCACCGACCGGCGCGACCTCCTCGGGCACGACGCCCCGCACGTGGACCGCCCGCGACCGGTCCCCTGCACTCGCCATCGCCGGGAGATCGAGCCGCACCGTCCACCCCTCGATCCCCTCGATCGTGGCCAGAACGGCCAGCGCATCGGCCGGGTCGCGCATGAGCGGGATCGCTCCTCCCATCGGCCGTGTAGCCACAGCGCGGATCTGGGCGTGGCCCGTGTCGAACCGCGTCGCGGTCTCGAACATGTCCTGGAGGTTCGCGTTGGCGAACCCGAACATGAACACGAGGAAGTACACCGGGATCAGGACCGCGAGCAGCGTGAGGAGGGTCCGCCGCCGGTTCCGAACGAGGTGCCGTAGCGCGACCCTCACTCGCCCGCCTCCAGCCGCTCCACGGTGAAGAACGACGGGTCGAGCGCGATGCCGAACTCCGGATCGAGGATCCGCTGGACGGCGCGATCACCGTTCGCGTCCACGACCACGACCTTCGTCGGGAAGAGGATTTCCCCGATACGGACCACTTCCTCAAACGCCGCGGTGCGGAGCACGGCGCCCCGTTGGTCGTAGTACACGATTTTGGAGAGAACGTAGTCCGCCGTCACTGTGACCGCGAGCTTTCCGTAGACGACCGGCGCGCCCGGCCGCGGGAGGAGCGTAAGTAGGTACCCCACGAGCGCGCCGTCCGCGCCGGTGACCGCTTCCGCCTGAACGTCGTGGTCGCGGGACAGCGTCCCCTGGGCGAGGTCCCCCAGCGAGGGCCCCGCCCCGAACAGCGCCTGCGTGAGCCCCATCGCGGGAAGCGCGATCGCGGTTCCCAGGGCTGGGCTGTAGTACCACAGGGCATCGCCGAGCTGGAGGTAGCCCGACCCCGCCTCGGCCTCCGGCTCGACGATGCGGACGAGGGCCCGGTCCTCACCGCACGTCCACACCTCCACCAGGTGGCGGCGGGTCGTTCCCGAGACCGTGATCTCGATCTCGACCAAGGCGTGGAAGCTCTCCCCGCGCCAACCCGCGCGCACCTGTTCCAGGATCATGGCGGCATCGAGGGGTTCGTCCGCAGCGGATACCCAGCCCGCGCCCGCCGCGATGAGGAGCATCCCAAGGAACGCTCGCACTCGGCCCATCGTCTTCTCCTTATCCCTCGCGGATCGCGGTCACCGGCTCCAGCCGGTTTGCCCGCCGCGCGGGGTACCACGCGGCGACGAGCGCCGTGAATACGACCACGCTGAACGCCGCCATCCAGTACCACCCCGAGGCCGCGGCGTAGATCACCGTCGGCATCCCCAAGGATCCGCTCACGTCCCGCACGAACGACGAAAAGTCGAGGCCGTTCCTGCCGAAGTAGAGGAGCCCCGCGTACCCAATACCTCCGCCGATCGCGAACCCCATCGCCCCGACGAACGTGGCCTCGAGGAGGACGACCCCGGCGAGGGTCTTCCCGCTCATCCCGACCGCCCTCATCACCCCGAACTCCCGCGTGCGCTCGACCACTGAGTAGAACGTCGTGTTGGCTACGCCGAACCCGGCGAGGAGGCCGATCATGATCACGAACGGGATCAGTTTGATCGTCGAGCCCGAGATCATCACCCGGGCCAGGGGGTTCAGATCGAAGTACCCTGCCACCTCGAGGTCGGGGTGGTCGGCGAGCCGCCGGCGTGCCTCCGCCACTGCCCGTTCAGATGGCGTCCCGTGGGGAAGCCCCACCGCGAGGGAGGTCGCCCCCTGAACCCCTGTCAGCTCCCGCACATCCTCGATCGAAGCGACCGCCACCCGTTCCATCTCCACCACCGTCGGGGAGAACAGGCCGACGGTCACGAACCCCCGCGACTTCACCCCCGCGCTCCCGCTCACCACGACGACGACCCGTTCCCCAACGCGCACGTCGAGCTCCGCCGCAAGCGCGACGGAGAGGAGGATCTCCCCGCTTCCCGTCAGGTAGCTCCCGGCGACGACCATCTCCGGTAGCCGCGTCACCGTCCGCTCGGCGACCGGGTCGATCCCCCGCAGGGCCACTCCGTCCGTCCCGTAGGCGCTGCGCAGCATCGCCCCGGCTTCGAGGCGCGGCGCGATCCCGGCGAGCCGCATCCCGTTGAGGGCCACTCCGAGCTGCGCGAGCTGCTCAGGGGAGAGGGCGTGCTCCAAGGCGGGGTCGGCCGCGTACGCGGCGGTCCGGAGTTGGAAGCTCCCCTGGTCCTCCGCGACATGCGCCGCGGTCATCGAGCCGACGAAACCGTCGACGATCCCGAACAGGACGAGGATCACGAGGCTCCCGAACGCGACGATCACCGTCATGAGGAGCGTCCGCTGGGGGTGCCGCCACAGGTTCCGCCACGCGATGCGGAAGGCTGCGTTCATCCCGCCCTCCTTGCCGGGCAGGTGAGCCCGTCGGCGATCACCTGGCTCATTCGGGTCACAAGTCTGGGATAGAGCTGGGGGTCGATTTGCCTCTTGCTGAACGGAAGTGCTTTGATCATGCCGAGCACTCCGAGGATCTCCAGCACGTCTCCGTCGATGATCTCCCTCCGCCGTTGCGCTCCCTGGATCTCCGCGACCAGGGGGGCCAGGGCGCTCATCGCCATCGTTGGGACCTCGTGGACATCGAGGTGGCCCGTGAGGGGGGAGGTGTACTCCTGAAGGTCCATAACCACAGCCCTGACCAGGTCGTCTTCCTCGATCAAGGTCACGAGTTCCCTCTGGAACAGCACCAGGGCTTCGTTGACGTCGGCGGTGGAGTGGAACGACCGCTCCAGGAGGCGTTGAACCAGGCGTGGCAGCTCCTGAAGGAGGAGCTCGACGTAGAGGTCCTCCTTGGACGCGAAGAAGAGGTAGAACGTGCCTTTGGCGATTCCGGCCGCACGGGCCAGTTCCTCCACCGTGGTCTTCCTGAGCCCGTAGCGGGCGAAGAGCTCCCGCCCGGCTTCGACCAGCCGGGCCCGGATCGCCTCTCGCTCCGTTTCTGTCAAGGCTCGTGGCATAGTTCTGACCGTCTGACCATAGATTCCATTTTGGTCACACGTCGATGGTATGTCGCGCCGACTGCCCTGTCAAGGAACTTCCCCACCCGGACCAGGCGCTGGATCCTCCCGGGAGGGGCGGCAACCTCGGCGGGCGGCGCTCCCGATGCCCACTACCGGGAAGCCTGTGCTCCGCGGTCTGAGCGTGGCGGATCTGGACGCCCTTGTGGTGCTCCACGCGCCCAACCTGCGTAGGGCTCTCGACGAGGCGGCGGGAGACGCAGCCGCGGGTCGTGTGGTCTCGCTGGACGAGGCGATCAGCCAAGCCGCGGTTGGACGTCCGGCTCGCCTCGAGGGCTCAAGGGAATCTGGCCGTCTCCCCGCGCTTCCTCCGTGCCCTGTGTGGGGGTCCTCGCGGGACCGTTGCCCCAGGGCTTGCCTGGTCGATGGCGCCTGGAAGGCATTCACGGGCCGGAGGTCCACGGTTGGTCATCGGCTCCTGCCGCATCCTGCTCACGGGGGAGTCCGACGTGATCACGGTCCTGCGCGTGATCATCGACCAAGAGCCTGCCCAGGTCATCCACCTCGCCACGTGGTGGCGACGCTGGATCGCTGCTGCTCTCCCCGTCTCTCTCGGTCTCACCCCTGTGCAGCCTCCAGGATCGGGTCCGGGCCTCTCGCTGGCTTGTAGGGGCTCGGGTTCGAGTGCCGAACCGATTTCAGAGGCTCGTCACGAACTCCAGCGCCCAAGCAAGCCGTGCCGGAAGGTCCTCCGGGATCTCGTGGCCCAGGCCGGGGACCACCGTGAGCTGGCAGGTCAAGCCGGCGTGAACGAGCAGCTCGTGGAGGTCCCGCACCTTGCCCACGCGCGGGTCCTTGTCTCCGGTAAGGATCCACCCGCGCACCCCGCGCCGCGCGGCATGAGGCGCAAGGGCGAGCGCTGCCTCCGTACCCCTCGAAGAGGGCACAACGGCGATGAACCCGCAAGCTGGGATGGGCGCGCCCGTTAGTGCGAGGCCAATCGCGAGCTCCCCGCCCTGCGACACCCCGGCGAGGACGGCTCGCCCTCGGTCTACGGGTTGTGACTGAACCACATCGGCGTAGGCCCACGCCACGTCCCGCTCCGCCTGGGCCGGTTCGTCCCAGGTGTACATCTCATCTCCCTCAAGCTGCGTTCCCTGGGCTAGGGCCACGATCCACCCCCAGGAGGCCGCTGAAGCGAAGTGCGGGGCGCACTCGGCCGCGCTCCCGCCCCGGCTGTGGAGGGCGAGGAGCAACGGGTGAGGGAGGGCGGGAAGCAGAACGTCCGGGCGCAGGACGAGCACCCGCGGCTTCGCTGCAGCCTGGGCGGCTCGGTGAACTCGTTGGCACTCCTCCGCCAACCTCAGGAACTCCGTGCGACCCCACAGCGGCTCCAGGTCGGGGTCCTTCAGCAACAGTCCCTCTCCCCACCAGTGTCCGCGGCTCCGCGCCGTGAGGAGAACGCGCAGGGCTCCCGCGGGATCTCCCACCCGACAGAGGAGGCACGCCACCCAGTAGGCAGTCCGCGCTTCATGCTCCGGGAAACGTCTCCACGCCTCCCGAGCGGCGGCGAGGGCCTCTTCATATCGCCCCTCACCGTGGGCGCGGAAGAGGGCCCGGCGGAGATCCTCGAACGTCGAGGTGCTCATGCGCCCGGAGCGTACCTGGGGGCTCCGCGTCGGTCCACCTCGACAGGCGAGGGGCAACCGGCTATACCTCCCCCTGTGAAGCGGGTGCGTATCTACACCGACGGTGCGTGCATCGGGAATCCCGGTCCCGGCGGGTGGGGGGCGGTCCTCCTCTCGGGACCTCACCGCAAGGAGATCTCCGGCCGGGAGGACCGGACGACGAACAACAGGATGGAGCTCCGGTCCGCGATCGAGGCTTTGCGTGCCCTGCGTGAGCCCGCCGAAGTGGACCTGTACACCGACTCCGCCTACCTCAAGCGCGGGATCACGGAGTGGCTCCCCCGCTGGAAGGAGCAGGGCTGGAAGCGTCGCGGGGGGAAGCGCCTCCTGCCGGTGGCGAACGAGGACCTGTGGCGAGAGCTCGACGAGCTGGTTCGGGTTCACAGGGTCCGCTTCCACTGGCTCGCTGGCCACGCCGGACACGCGGAGAACGAGCGCGCGGACCGCCTCGCCCGCCTCGCCGCCGAGGGCCCAGCTCGGTCCACGTAGGGCCGCGTGGCCGCGGTGGGCCTCCCACCTGGCCCAAGAACCGCCGTTGGTCGGATCAGGGTCTCGGAATCCGGCACCGAGGAGCAGCCAGACGTGCCCTGGACGACCTGCCGTCCGAGGGCATCCCCCTGGTGCGCGATCCATCGCCGGAGCGATCGATCGGGTGGGCGTACATCGTTGTGGGCGGGGTCTTCTGCCTGGTCGTCGTGACGGCCGCGCTCTCAGCCTACGGGCGCGGACAGGCGAGGTGAGGGTTCTCACCCTGGATCGGTGCGTTCCCCATCGAACCCGCACCCTTCTCCCCCGGCTCATCCTCCTGGCGCCACAGCGACCCCGGGGGTACACTGTGATCACAAGACCAAAGACCGCATCGCACGCCCCAATCGCGGGGTTGCTGGCAGAGACCTTGAGCTGAGAGTGCGACTTGGCTCACGAGAGCCAAGGAGGCTTTCCGTGGATTTCCAGGAGTTCCCGTTTCACCCCCGGATTAGGTCCGGGATCCAGGCCGTTGGCTACGTTCACCCCACCCCAATCCAAGAGAAGGCGATCCCCGTTGTCCTCGAAGGCCGCGACCTGATCGGCGTGGCCCAGACTGGCACTGGGAAGACGGCCGCGTTCGTGCTCCCCATCCTCCAGCGCATCGCCGAGGGGAAGAGGGACCGTGTGGAGGCCCTCGTCCTCGCCCCAACGCGGGAGCTCGCCGAGCAGATCCACCAGGTGACGTGCGCGCTTGGCAAGGAGCTCGGCATCCGCAGCGTCGCTGCCTACGGTGGGGTGAAGAAGCGGCCCCAGGCCGTGGCGCTCCGCCGCGGTGCGGAGGTGGTCATCGCCTGCCCGGGCCGGCTCCTTGACCTCCACGGAGACCGGGCGATCGACCTTTCACACGTGGAGGTTCTCGTCCTCGATGAGGCAGACCGGATGTGCGACATGGGGTTCCTCCCTGACATTCGGCGCATCCTCGCGCTCCTGCCCAAGAATCGGCAGACCCTGTTCTTCTCGGCGACGATGCCCCCTGAGGTCCGGCGGCTGGCGGAGGGCATCCTCCGTGATCCGGCCACGGTCGAGGTGGACGCCGCTGCCCCAGCGAAGACGGTGTCCCACGCGTTCTACCCGATCACCGAGGGCCGCAAGCGCGACCTCCTTCTCGCCCTCCTCCGGGGGCCGGCCACGGGGCGCGTCCTCGTGTTCACGCGCACCAAGCACCGCGCCCAGGGCCTGGCCTGTTTCTTGGGCAAGGCGGGGTTCAACGTGGCGGCGATCGAGGGCGACATGGCTCAGCGGGACCGACAGGGAGCGCTCGACGGGTTCCGCTCTGGGAGGTACGACATCCTCGTCGCGACCGATGTCGCGGCGCGCGGGATCGACGTGGAGGACATCACCCACGTCATCAACTTCGACATGCCGGACAGCGTCGATGCCTACACCCACCGTGTGGGTCGCACCGGCCGGGTGGCGAAGTCCGGGCAAGCGCTGACTCTGTCGGCGCCGACAGACCGCCTGCGCCGAAGTTGGGTGGAAAAAGCGGTGGGCAAGCCGATCGAGTCGCGGCGCGTTCCGGGGTTCGACTACGGGGCAGCGCATCTCTCCGCTCGCACCCAGCCGGTCCGCGCCCCCACGTCGCGCATCACCTCTCCCCGGTCTCGCTACGGCCGTCCGGCGTACCTGCGCCAGTAGCGGTGAGGCGGCTAGAACCGACCTGTGACGCTGATCCGCAGGTGGACGGTGGGGAGAGGTGTGTCGATCTGCAGCCGCACGGAGTCGAACGCCCACACAAGGATGCCGGCGCTGAAGTGGGGAGGCCCCACGCCCCCCTCCAGGACGAGCTTGACGTTCCGCCCCACGTCGAGGTGGACGCCGGCGTACGGCTCCATCCTCAGCGCGGGGTAGAACACGAGGGAGATCCCGGGGTGGAGGGAGAGGAACGGGAGCACCCGCCAGCTCAGCACCCATCCGCCGTGGAGGCTCCACGCCGGGATGGGGATGAGGAGCTGGAGCCCGAACGGGATCGCCAAGGACACGGGCCCGCTGGTCCCCACTTGGGCCTTGCCCCACGCCTGTACATCGCCGAACAGGGCGGATAGGGGACGCATCCCCACCTGAACCGAGTCGGTCAGCCCGAACTCGAACTGAAAGAACTCCAGCGGATTCGTGGGGGAGGCGAACGCGAAGAACTGGACCTCGACCTTGCCCCGCGGGAGGACGTAGGCGGTGGGCCTGTGCAGGCCCCGCGGGGGCGGCGCGTCCCAGAACGCGGACCCAGCGCCAGGGGCGCTCAACCCCACCGCGAGGATGGACACCGCCACCCACATCGGCCAGGGTCGCCAGGAACGGAACATGGCGCGTGCCGGTCGCGAGCGCAAGCTCATTTCCCTGCGGCGCGCCGGGAGAGGAGGACCCGCTCCGGGGTGAACGGAGCCTGGGTAAGACGGACCCCCATCGCGTCGTGGATCGCGTTGGAGATCGCGGGGAGCGGACCGTTGATCCCGATCTCGGAGATCGATTTTGCCCCCCACGGCCCGGTCGGTTCCTCGCTCGGGACGAGGATCGCCTCGATCTGGGGCGCGTCGAGGGACGACGGGAGCTTGTAGTCGAAGAACCCCGCGTTCACGCAGCGGCCGCTGTTGGCGAACAGCATCTCCTCGTACAGGGCGTGGCCGATCCCCTGGAGGATCGCCCCCTCGAGCTGGCCCTCGGCCGCCTGCGGATGGATCGCCGTTCCGCAGTCGGCGGCAACCACGAACCGCTCCACCCGCACCACGCCGGTCTCCCGGTCCACGGCGACCTCGCAGAAGAACGCGGCGAACGGGGGTGGCGACTCGGGGCAGGCGAACGAGGCGGTGGCCGCGATCTGGCGCTGGTCAGTGACGTAGGTCGCCCGGTGTCCGATCTCGCTCAGAGAAAGGCGTTTGCCCGTCTTCCGGCTCTGCACAGCGCCGGCGGTGAGCTCGAGGTCGGCGGCCCTCTCCTCAAGCGCCTCGGCAGCCACAGCGAGGATCTGGCGGTGCACTTCCTGCGCTGCGCGGAGGACGGCGTTGCCGGACACGTACGTGGTGCTCGAGGCGTAGGCGCCGGTGTCGAACGGGGTGAAGTCCGTGTCCGAGGAGTAAACGAGGACCCGGTCCACTGGGACCCCCAGCTCCTCGGCCGCGATCTGGGCGAGGATCGTGTCCGAGCCGGTCCCGAGGTCGGTCGCCCCGACGAGGAGGCGGAAGCTCCCGTCGTCCTGCATCACGAGGGTCGCCGCGGCCATGTCCACCCCCGTGATCCCCGATCCCTGCATCGCGCACGCCATCCCAAGGCCGTGGACCCATGGCCCGTCCTCGCGGCGTCGCCCCCGGTTCTCCTTCCACCCGATCCGGTCGGCGCCGATGCGGAGGCACTCCCCCAGGGCACACGACCGGATGATCTGGGCCGTCCCCTCCCGCCCCTCGCCGATCTTCTCGAAGATGGGCGATGTCTCCCCGACCCGAATGTGGTTCCGCCGTCGGAGCTCGACCGGATCGATCCCCAGTTTCTCGGCCAGGACGTCCATCGCCACCTCGAGGGCGAAGTAGCCCTGCGTCGCCCCGTACCCCCGGTACGCCCCGGCCACGGGGAGGTTCGTGTACACCGCCTTCCCGTGGAACCGGAGGTGGGGGGCCTTGTTGTACAGGGGGAGGGTCTTCGACCCCACGTTGGACAGGACGGTCAAGGCGTGGGCCCCGTAGGCGCCGGTGTTGGAGAGGACCTCCATGTCGATGGCCTGAAGGACACCGTCCTCCCTCGCCCCCAGCTTCACGTTGACCCTCATCGGGTGTCGGGTACGGCTGGCGACGAACACCTCCTGCCGGGTGTACGCCATCCGCACCGGCCGCCCGGTGCGCAGGGCGAGGAGCGCCGCCACCGGTTCGAGGACGATCTCCTGCTTGGAGCCGAAGCCCCCACCGATCCGCGGTTTGATCACGCGGATGCGGGCTGGATCGAGGCCCACCACCCGGGCCACGATCCGCCGGACGTGGAACGGGACCTGGGTCGAGGTGCGCAGGACGAGTCGGCCTGCCTCGTCGAAGTACGCGAGCACGCAGTGGGGCTCGATCGCCGCGTGCTGGGAGTACGGGATCTCGCACGTCGCCTCCACCGCCACGTCCGCCTCGGCGAGGGCCCGCGCGACGTTCCCCACCGGGATGTCCACTGCCGCGGCGATGTTGTGCTGGGCGTCGTAGATCCCCTCGGCATCGGGCTCGTCGTGGATCACCGGAGCGCCGTCGGCCTGGGCGTCCTCGGGGGAGAGGACGGCGGGAAGGACATCGTACTCGACGCGGATCTTCGCCAGGGCTTCCTCCGCGGCTTCCTCCGTCTCCGCGGCCACCGCCGCCACCCGGTCCCCGACGAACCGGACCTTCCGGTCGAACAGGACGGTGTCGTAGGGGGAGGGCTCCGGCCAGCCCTGGCCGGCGGTGGTGTAGGGGACGCGGGGGACGTTCCCGTGGTGGAGGACCGCTCGGACCCCGGGCACGGCCTCGGCCTCGGAGGTGTCGACCGAGACGATCGCGGCGTGGGCGTGAGGCGAGGGGAGGATCTTCCCCACCAGGGCCCCGGGGAGGTCGAGGTCGAGCGTGAACACCGGCTTCCCCGCCACGAGGGACGGCCCATCGACCTTCGTCACGCTCCTCCCGACCGCCACTCTCTGGCGGGTCTCTACCGCCATTTCCCCTCCCGCTTCCAACGAGCAGCGAGGAGGACCGCGTCCACGATCTTGACGTACCCCGTGCACCGGCAGAGGTTGCCGGAGATCGCCTCCCTCACCTGATCGGGCGTCGGGCTCGAGTTACGGGTGAGGAGCTCGTGGGCGACGAGGATCATCCCCGGGGTGCAGAACCCGCACTGCACCGCCCCACTGTCGAGGAACGCCCGCTGCAGGGGATGGGGATCGTCGAGCGTACCGAGTCCCTCGACGGTCATGACCCTTCTCCCCTGGACCTGGGGGGCGACCATGAGGCACGAGCGCACGGCGCGGCCGTCCACGAGCACGGTGCACGCCCCGCAGTCCCCCGTGCCGCACCCCTCCTTGATCGACTTCATCCCCAGCCGGCGGAGGAGGGCCGCGAGGCGCTCCCCGGGGTCGACCTCGAGGTACTTCAGCTCCCCATTCAGTTCGAATGAGATCTTCATGCGCTCGCCTTCCTCGCGGCCCGGGCGACGGCCCGCGCCACGAGGACCCCCGCCACCGTCCTCCGCCACTCCCCGCTCGCCCGACGGTCTTCCCCGACCTCGATCCGCTCCTCCACCAAACGGCGAACTTCGTTCCACAACGGTTCCCCTGGCACCCGGCCCACGAGCGCCTCCTCGGCCCAGGGGAGCCGCTCGCCGCGGGTCGGTCGCGCCCCGACGGCCACCCGGGCCCAGGCGATCCTCCCATCCTCGACTCCCACTCCACAGCACGCGTTGAGGAGGGCGATGTCGTAGCGGGTTCGGCCCACCTTCTCGTAGGCGAACGCCCCGTTCCACGGGGGAAACCGAACCTCGGTCACCACGGCGCTCCGGAACAGGCCGCGGAATGGTGTGCGGTACAGCTCCTCGACGAGCGATCTCCCCTCCCGCTCCCCTTGCCAGCGCACCTCCGCCCCCAGGGCGACGAGGGCGGTCGGGATGTCGGCCCACGGGTGAGCGGATACGACCGCCCCGCCCAGCGTGGCCATGTTCCGCAACGGGAGGGACGCCACCGCGCGCAGCACCTCGGGGAGGATCCCCCCGGCGTAGTCATGACCCGCCTGGCTCTCCAGGACCCCGCTGAGGGTCGTCGTCGCCCCGATCGCCACTCCCCCCCCGGTCTCCCTGACGGAGGAGAGCCCGATCCGCGTGATGTCCACCAGACCCTCGACGTCCCCGCGGGGGGAGCGGAGGAGGTCGACTCCCCCGGCGAGGACCGCCCCCCGGCTACCGTAGGCGGCGAGCAGGGACAGGGCTTCCTCCACGTCGCGGGCGAAGTGAAACCGGCGGACCCGCCCTCCGTGCATCCCGTTCACCGGCCCGAGTATAGCAGCGGGGGAACCTGTCAGACAACTTGACCAGCGCAGCGGCCCGCCGTTATACTGCCCGCCATGAGGGCTGCTGCCGGCTCGGGCCACCCGGACGGACCGCCGGAATCCCCTCATCTCATTCGCCTTGAGGAGGTCACGAAGTCCTTCCCCGGGGTCACCGCCAACGACCGCGTGACGTTTGAGGTCCGGCCCGGTGAGGTCCACGCCCTGCTCGGGGAGAACGGGGCGGGCAAGACCACGCTGGTGAACATCCTCTACGGCCTGTACCGCCCCGACTCCGGCTCGATCGTGGTCCGCGGGCGGCGGGTCGCGATCCGTTCGCCCCGCGAAGCGATCGCCCTCGGGGTCGGGATGGTCCACCAGCACTTCAAGCTCGTCCTCCCCCACACCGTGGCGGAGAACGCCGCCCTGGGGTTGCCGGGGACCCCGTTTTGGGCCCCGGCACGCGACGTCGGGCGCAGGCTGTGCGCGCTCGCGGAGCGCTACGGCCTGCCCGTCGATCCGGACCGGCGGGTGTGGGAGCTCTCCGCGGGGGAGCAGCAGCGGGTGGAGATTCTGAAAGCCCTCCTCCGGGGAGCGCAGGTCCTCATCCTCGATGAGCCCACGAGCGTCCTCACTCCGCAGGAGACGGGCGAGCTGTTCAAGGTCCTGTCCCGGATGCGGGAGGAGGGGCACGGGGTGATCTTCATCTCCCACAAGCTGACCGAGGTGCTCGAGGTGGCGGATCGGATCACGGTCATGCGCCGGGGGCGCGTCGTGGGGACGGTCGCCGCCGCGGAGGCGAACAAGCCGATGCTGGCTCGGATGATGGTCGGTCGGGAGGTCGTGTTCCGCCTCACCAAGGCGGCCTGCACTCCGGGGGAGGCGGCGCTCAGCGTGGAGGGGATCCATGTCCGTAACGATCGGGGGCTCCCAGCGGTGCGGGGGGCGACCTTCCACGTCTGCCGGGGGGAGATCTTCGGGATCGCGGGGATCGCGGGGAACGGCCAACGGGAGCTGGTGGAGGCGCTGACCGGCCTCCGCCGGATCGAGCAGGGGAAGGTGAGGATCCTCGGGAACGAGGTGACCAACCGCTCCCCACGCTTCCTGGCTGACATCGGCGTGGCCCATGTCCCCGAGGAACGGATCCGCATGGGGATTGTCCCCGGGCTCTCCGTCGAGGAGAACCTGATCCTGAAACGCCACCACCGGCCCCCGTTCTGCCGGGCCGGGCTCCTCCATCTGGCGTCCGTACGGAGGTTCGCCCAGGGGGTGATCGAGGAGTACGGAATCGTGACCTCCAGTCCCAACACGCCCGCCAAGCTCCTCTCGGGAGGGAACATCCAAAAGCTGATCCTGGCGCGGGAGCTGTCCGGCCAGCCAGCCCTCGTCCTCGCTGCCCATCCGACCTACGGCCTCGATGTGGGGGCCACGGAGCAGATCCGGGACCTCCTCCTCCGCCAGCGGGCAGGAGGGGCCGCGGTCCTCCTCGTGTCGGAGGACCTCGAGGAGGTGATGGAGCTCGCCGATCGGATCGCGGTCATGTTCCGCGGCGAGATCACCGGGGTCGTGGCAGGGGGGGAGGCGGACCGCGAGGAGATCGGGCTGATGATGGCGGGAGAGGAGCGGGTGCGGGGATGAAGCGCATCGGTCCCCTCATTGTGGAGCGGAGGCTCGCCCCACCGCGCCACGTTGTGTTCGGGGTGTCGGTGCTCGCGGTGGTGGTCGCCCTTCTGCTGGCCGCCCTCGTTTTCTGGGCCTACGGGGTGAGCCCGTGGCGGGCGTACGCCGAGATCGGCCGCGGGACGCTGGGGACGGTGGGGGGGCTGTCCGACATCGTCCGTCGGGCGATCCCGCTCATCCTCTGCGGGGTTGGGCTGACGCTCGCGTTCCGGGCACAGTTTTGGAACATCGGGGCCGAGGGCCAGCTCCTGGCGGGGGCGGTGGCGGCGAGTGGGGTGGCCCTGTTCCTCCGCGTTCCCGATGTGCTGAGGCTCCCCCTGGTGTTCCTCGCCGGGTTCGGCGCGGGAGCCGTATGGGCGGTGATCCCGGCCCTCCTCCGGGTCAAGCTCCAGGTGAACGAGGTCATCTCAACCCTGATGATGAACTACATCATGGCCTACATCGTGGAGTGGCTCGTCCACGGGCCGTGGAAGGGCCCCACGATGCGGGGGTTCGCGTACACGGACATGTTCCCGGTCGCAGCCCGCCTCCCCCTGATCGCCGGGACGAGGGTCCACTGGCCGACGCTGGCGGTGGGCGTCGCGGCAGCGCTCGTCGTGGGGCTGATCCTCTCCCGGACCCGGTTGGGGTACGAGGTACGGGTGGTGGGGCAGAGCCCAGATGCCGCCCGCTATGCGGGGATCAGTTTCACCACGGTCCTCGCCCTGACGATGGTCGTCTCCGGGGGGCTGGCCGCCCTCGCCGGGGTGGGAGAGGTGGCGGGGATCCACTGGCGGTTGCGCAGCCCGTCCCATATCTCGATGGGCTACGGGTACACGGCGATCATCGTCGCCTGGCTCGCCCGGGGAAGCCCCGTTGCCGCGATCCTTACCGCGCTCCTGTTCGGCCTCATCTTCGCCGCCGGCGATCTCATGAAATCCACGCTGGGGCTTCCGTTCCAGATCACCGGGGTGTTCAACGGGTTGATCCTCTTCTCTCTCATTAGCTCGGATCTCCTCATGTACTGGCGGATCCGCTGGGGCAAGAAGGGGGAAGCATGGACCTAGGTTGGCTCGTGAGCACGGTCAGCCGGGCCCTGGCGTTCGGGGTTCCCCTCCTGTGGGGCACGCTCGGCGAGATCTACGCCGAGCGGTCTGGCGTTGTGAACCTCGGGGTGGAGGGGATGATGATCCTCGGGGCCTACGCCGGCTTCGCCGTGGCCCAGACGGTGGGCGTCCCCGCGCTGGGCCTCCTCGCCGCAGCCGTCGTGGGAGCGGCCGCGGCGCTTTGGCACGCGTTCCTCACGGTCACCCTCCGTGCGAACCAGTACGTATCGGGCCTCGCCCTCACCTTGTTCGGGCTGGGGCTGGCGGGGCTCCTCGGGCGGGGCTGGGAGGGAAAGCCCCTCCGGGTCCCGCTGGGGGCGATCACCGTCCCCGGCCTCGCCGAGATTCCCGTGCTGGGGCCGATGCTGTTCGTGGACCAGACGATCCTCACCTACCTCGGGGTCCTCCTTGCCGTGATCCTGTGGGTGGTCCTGTTTCGCACCCGGTGGGGGGTCGTGATCCGCTCGGTGGGAGAATCCCCAGCCACCGCTGACTCGTTGGGGATCAACGTGACCCTGGTCCGCTACTTGTGCGTGGCGTTGGGGGGCCTCCTCGCCGGGGTCGGGGGAGGGTACCTCTCGGTGGCCTACCGCCCGTCGTGGACGGAGGGGATGACGGCGGGGATGGGGTGGATCGTGATCGCGCTCACCATCTTCGCGTCGTGGGACCCCCTCCGAGCGATCTGGGGCGCGTTCTTCTTCGGCGCCCTGTACCATCTGTCGTTCCGCCTCCAGGCGTACGTGTCCCCGGAGCTCCTCAAGCTCATGCCCTACGCGTTCGCTATACTGGTGCTGGCAGTGAGTGGGTTCGGCGGGGCGCGGTGGCGCCGACGGGCGCCAGGTTCCCTCGGGATCCCGTACGTGCGGGGTGAGAGATGAACGGGGGGTGAGAGCTGGGTCGAAACGATGTGCGCGTCCCATACATCCGCAGCAGGATGACCTCTGGAGGTGACAGATGAACGTGCGGAAGCTGTGGTTGCTCGTAGCAGCGTTGGTCATGGGGGGGCTCCTGGCGATGGGAGCGGACAAGATCAAGGCCGGGTTCATCTACGTGGGCCCGATTGGGGACTACGGCTGGACCCACGCCCACGACGTGGCCCGGCGGATCGTGGACGAGCAGTACGACTGGCTTGAGACGGTGTACATCGAGAGCGTGCCCGAGGGCGAGGTCGAAACCTACATCGACCAGTTGGTGCGACAGGGCTGCAACGTGATCTTCACCACGAGCTTCGGGTTCATCGATGGGACGTTCGCTGCCGCCCAGCGTTACCCGAACGTGATCTTCGCCCACGCGTCCGGGTTCAAGCGAGCCCCGAACATGGCGACCTACATGGCCGACTTCTACCAGGTGTACTACCTGAACGGCCTGATGGCGGGGGCGCTGACCAAGACGGGGAAGATCGGGTACGTCGGAGCGTTCCCGATTCCCGAGCTGAAGCGGCACATCAGCGCGTTCACGATCGGGGTGCGGGAGGTGAACCCCACCGCCGAGGTGCACGTGCGCTGGATCTACGAGTGGTACAACCCGGCGGCGGCGAAGGAGGCCACTGAAGCCTTGATCGCCGAGGGGTGCGATGTGTTCGCGTTCACCGAGGACTCGCCGACGGTGATCCAGGTGGCGGCAGAGCGGGGGTTGGCATCGTTCGCCCACTACTCGCCGATGTACGCGTTCGCCCCGGACTACGTCGTTTCCGGGCAGCTCGTGCACTGGGAAGTGATCTACGACGACTTCCTCGTCAAGGTCCACGAGGGGGTCTACACCAACAAGAACCTGACCCACGTGGACTACTGGTGGCTCTTGGCCCAGAAGGCGGCGGAGCTCGGGGCGGAGATCGGGATGCCGGTGAACCCGCAGTACGTGGCTCCGCTCCAGGGGTACGTGATCGACCATCCCACCTTCGGCCGGATCTCCGTGTACGACCTCGTGTTCGTCCGCTACAACCAGATGGCGGACCCGGGGATCACCTTCGACCCGTTCGAGGGACCGGTGTACGACCGGAAGGGGAACCTCGTCGTTCCCGCTGGAATGTGGATGAGCTACGACCACCTCATCACCATGGAGTGGGCGGCCGACGGGGTCGTCGGCCCCTGGCCGGGTGAGCCGTAGGTCGAAGGAAGACCAGGGCGGCTGCCACAGGCAGCCGCCCTGGTTCTTGTCCTCATGGCTTCCTGGGCTGACGTGACGCGGCGACTCGTCGCCGTGGCCTCCGGCCGGCGGCCGGCCGATCTCGTGATCCGGAACGGCCGCTGGGTCAACGTGAGCTCGGGGGAGATCCTCCCCGGGACCGACGTCGCCATCCTCGGGGACCGGATCGCGTACTGCGGCCCCGACGCCGGCCCAGCGATCGGGCCGGACACACACGTGATCGACGCCGCGGGCCGGTACCTTGTCCCCGGCCTCCTCGATGCCCACGTCCACATCGAAAGTTCGATGCTCACCCCAACCGAGTTCGCCCGGGCCGTCCTCCCGCGGGGGACGACCGGTGTGTTCGCCGACCCCCACGAGATCGCGAACGTCCTCGGTCTGCGCGGCGTGAAGCTCTTCCTCGACGAGGCGCACGGGCTCCCGCTCAAGGTCTTCCTCCAGGTTCCATCGTGCGTGCCAGCGGTGCGGGGTTTGGATACCCCCGGGGCGGAGATCGGCCCGGCGGAGGTGGACGAGGCGCTGGCCTGGCCCGGGGTGATCGGCCTGGGGGAGGTGATGGACTACCGCGGCGTAGTCGCGGGCGAGGAGGAGGTCCACGCCAAGATCGCCGCTGCCCTCCGCGCGGGGAAGGTCGTGGGGGGCCACTACGCATCCCCGGACCTCGGCCGGCCGTTCCACGCCTACGCCGCGGGAGGGCCTGCTGACTGCCACGAGGGAACCCGGGCCGCGGATGCCGTGGCCCGGGTTCGGCAGGGAATGCGGGCGATCCTGCGCCAGGGGTCAGCATGGCGGGACCTCGCCGAGGGCCTGCGGGCGGTGACCGAGCTCGGGCTCAACCCACGCCACGTTCTCCTCGCCACCGACGACCGCGACGCGGAGACCCTCCTCGGGAAGGGGCACATGGACGACGTCGTCCGGATCGCGATCGCGGCAGGCGTGGCTCCGGTCGTGGCGATCGCGATGGCCACCCTGAACACGGCGGAGCACTTTGGGGTCGATCGCGATGTGGGGGCGATCGCCCCGGGCCGGATCGCCGACCTCCTGATCGTGTCCGACCTTGAGCGGTTCACGGTCGACACCGTCGTCGCCTCCGGGCGGGTCGTCGCCGAGGGAGGGGCGCTGCGGGTCAGGTTCCCCCCGTTCCCGTACCCGGATTGGGCCCAGGGGACGGTCCGGCTCGCTCGGCCCCTTTCGCCCGCGGACTGCGCGATCCGAGCCCCGGTGGACGAGGGAGAGGTCGAGGTCCGGGTGATCGAGCTCGTCGAGCACCAGGCCCCAACGCGGGAGGGGCGGGTCCGGCTTCCTGTTTGGGACGGTCAGGTTGAGGTCGGGCCCGGGGTCGCCCGGGTGGCCGTCGTCGAGCGACACCAAGGGTCCGGACGCATTGGGCAGGGACTCCTCGTGGGCCTGGGGCTCGAACCGGGGTGTGCGGTGGCGAGCACCGTGGCCCACGACAGCCATCACCTCCTCATCGTGGGGACGGATCCCGCAGCGATGGCCCAGGCGGGGAACACCGTGGCTGAGGCCGGCGGGGGGATTGGGGTGGTCCGGGGCCAACAGGTGCTCGCTTTCCTTCCCCTTCCGATCGCGGGGATCCTGTCCGAACGGGAGGCGGCCGAGGTGGCAGCGGGGCTGGCAGCGGTGCGCGGGGCCCTTCACGGGTGTGGGGTGAGGCTCGCCGACGCCCTCATGACGCTGTCGCTCCTCGCCCTGCCCGTGATCCCCGCGTTGCGGGTCACGGACCGCGGGTTGGTGGACGTCGAACGAGGGGAGATCGTGTCCCTGTTCGTGTAGGGGGAGGTACACTCAGGCCATGATGCACGTGATCACAAGCGCGCGGGTCGGCGACCTATTCGGGACCTACTGGGAGAGCGGCCACGTCGTGCTGGAGGGGGATCGGATCGCCCGCGCCGGGCCCGGACCGGCCCCGGACGTTCCGGGCGCGGAGGTCCTCGACGCCGGCGGGCGGCTGGTGACACCGGGGCTCGTCAACGCCCATGCCCACCTCTACTCTGCCCTCGCGCGGGGGATTCCCCTCCGGCGGTTCGACCCGACCTCGTTCAGGGAGATCCTGGAGCAGCTGTGGTGGAAGCTCGATCGGGCCCTGGACCTGGACGGCGTGTACCACTCCGGCGTCGTGGGGGCCCTCGGCCACCTCCGGGCCGGGGTGACGGCCCTGTTCGACCACCACGCCTCGCCCACCGCGATCGAGGGGTCCCTCTCCCAGCTCAAGCGGGCCCTGTCCGAGGTCGGGCTGCGCGCCGACCTCTGCTACGAGGTCACGGACCGGGGCGGGGAGAGCGAGCGGGACGAGGGGATCGCGGAGAACGTCCGGTTCGCCCGCGAGGGCCGGGTGCCGGGGTTCTTCTCTGCCCACATGGGGCTCCACGCCTCGTTCACCCTGTCCGACGAGACGCTCGGCCGGGCGCGGGCCGCGGCGGAGGAACTGGGCCTCGGGTACCACGTCCACCTCGCCGAGGGGAAGGAAGACCCGATCGATGCCCTGCAGAAGCACGGCGTTCGCACGGCGGAGCGGTTGGACCGGTTCGGGGTCCTCGGGGAGGGGTCGCTCCTGGTCCACGGGATCCAGCTCTCGGGGGCCGAGGTCGAGTTCCTCGCCGCGCGGGGGGGGACGGTCGTCCACAACCCCCGCTCGAACATGAACAACGCTGTCGGCGTCGCCCCGGTACCGGCGATGCTCGCCAAGGGGATCCGCGTTGCCCTGGGGACAGACGGGTTCGGCTCGGATCTGCTCACCGAGGCCCTCACCGCCCGGCTCCTTGCCCACCATGCCTCGGGCGACCCAACGTCGCTCCCCGACCCCCAGCTCCTCGCCCTCCTCCGGGAGAACTACAACCTCGCCGAGCGGGCGTTCGGGGTGCCGATGGGGAAGATCGCCCCGGGGTTTGCCGCGGACGTCGTGGTGTGGGACTACGTCCCGCCGACCCCGGTCGACGCGGGAAGCCTCCTCTCCCACCTCCTGTTCGGTTCGATCTCCGAGGGGATCCGGCCGCGGACGGTGCTCGTCGCCGGGGTGCCCCGCTTTCGGGATGGGGTGGTGACGGGCCTCGACGAGCGCGCCGCCCTCGCCGCCGCAGCGCAGGCGGCGCGGGCCCTGTGGGGGAGGATCTAGGGTGCGCCCGCTCCCGGCCGAGACGCTCCTCTCGTGGGCCCTGGACGAGCTTGACCGCGCTGGGGCGATCTACGGGATCCCCCGGGAGGCGTTCTGGGTCCCCTCCTCCGACGTCCCGTACCGATCGGAGGTGTTTGCCCAGCCGCTCCTCACCCCGATCGGCCCAGCGGCGGGGCCCCACACCCAGCTCGCCCAGAACATCGTCGCCGCCTGGCTCTGCGGGGGACGGTTCATCGAGCTCAAGACCGTCCAAATCATGGACGAGCTGGAGATCCCCCGCCCGTGCATCGACATGGAGGACGAGGGGTACAACGTCGAGTGGTCCCAGGAGCTCAAGCTCGACCAGTCCGCAGGGGAGTACGTGAAGGCGTGGGTCCTCGTCCACGTCCTCCACCGCCACCTCGGGTTCCGGGGGCCGGTCGGCACGGTGTTCAACATGAGCGTGGGCTACAACCTGGATGGGATCCGGAGCGGGCGGATGACGGCGTTCATGGACCGCCTGACCGACGCCGCGGACGGGATCGCGGCCCTGCGGGAGGTGATCGCCAGCCGGTGGCCGCAGTTTGCCGACGTCGAGATCCCAGGGCGGATCGCGGACAGCGTGACCCTGTCCACGATGCACGGCTGCCCGCCCGACGAGATCGAGAGGATCGGACGGTACCTCCTCGAGGAGCGCGGGCTGCACACGTACATCAAGCTCAACCCGACGCTCCTCGGGAAGGACGAGGTCCTGGGGATCCTCCACGACCGGCTCGGGTTCCGGGAGATCGAGATCCCGGACCGGGTGTTCGACCACGACCTCCAGTACGACCGGGCGGTGGAGCTCATTCAGTCTTTGCGGAACGTCGCTGCGAAGCGGGGGCTCGCGTTCGGGGTCAAGCTCTCGAACACCCTCGCCATGGCGAACCACAAGCGCTACCTCCCCGGGGACGAGGTGTACATGTCGGGGCGGGCCCTGTACCCGATCACGATGACCCTGTTCCACCGCCTGGAGGAGGAGTTCGGGGGCGACCTCCCCGTGTCCTACGCCGGGGGGGCGGACTCCGGCAACGTGGCCACGATCCTCGCCT
>JACIWJ010000050.1 GCA_014361015.1 Candidatus Bipolaricaulota bacterium
GGCGAGCGCGAACCGCTCCCCCCCCACCGTGACCTCCGTCGCCAGGCGCTGGAACGCTTGCTCCCCTTGCTCCCGCAGCCGCGCCCACCGCTCGGGCTCCACCGTCACCCCTTGATCGCCCCGGCGAGGATCCCGCGCACGAAGTAGCGTTGCAGAGACAGGAACACGATCATCGGGACGATCATCGACACGAACGCGGCCGCGGTGAGGAGGTGCCAGTCCTGGCCACGGGACCCCACGAGGAGCGAGAGCCTCAACGTGAGCGGTGCGACCTCCTCGAACCCCCCCAGGTACACCAACGCCACCAACAGGTCGTTCCACACCCACAGGAACTGGAAGATCGCCGCCGACGCCAGCACGGGGACGGAGAGGGGAAGCACCAGCCGGACGAACGCCCGGAACGGGGTCGCCCCATCGATGAACGCGGACTCGAACAGCTCGCGGGGGAGGGCCCCGAAGAAGTTGCGCAGGAGGTAGATCATGAGGGGAAGACCGTACCCCGCATGGGCCAGCCAGATCCCGGGGAACGTCCCGGAGAGGCGGAAGGCATTGAACATCCGCAGGACGGGGATGAGCGTCATCTGGAGGGGGATCACGATCAGCCCGATCACGGTCATGAGCAGGAGCTGCCGTCCGCGAAAGTTCATCCACGCCAGGGCGTACGCGGCGAGGGCAGCGATGGTGAGGGTGATCAGCGTCGTGGGGACGGTGATGAGGAAGCTGTTGAGGAAGGCCCGTCCCATCCCCTGCTGGGTGAGAACATCGCGGTAGTTGGCGGTCGTGAACCGGCTCCACTGGCTGGGGGTGATGACCGCCGTCCACCACCCCGACGAGAGGAGGTCCTGGCGTGGCCGGAACGAGCTCACGAGGAGCCCGAGCGACGGGGCGAGCCAGACCACGGCGAGGGCGATGACGATGAGGTGCACGGGCAGCCGCTTGAGCAGGAGCTTTCGTTTCATCGGACCGCCTCCTGGACCCGGAACCGGCGCACGTTGATGACGAGGAAGGGGATGATGGCCAGGAACAGGATCACCGCGATCGCGCTCGCCATCCCGTAGTTGCTGAACTGGAACATCTCGTTGTACATCCGGTTCGCGATCACGTCGGTGTCGTACGCGCCGTTGGTCATCATGTACACGATGTCGAACACCTTGAGCACGAACACGATCATCGTCGTGGTCACCACAGCGAGGGTCGACTTGAGGAACGGGATCGTCACGTGCCGGAACACCTGCCACTCGTTGGCCCCGTCGATGCGGGCCGCCTCCTGCATTTCCCTGGGGATCCCCTTGTACGCGGCGGAGATGATGACCATGCAGAACCCCGTCCACACCCACACCCCGACCACGATGAGGGCGATGTTGTTCACCCACGGCCGCTCGATCAGCCATCCCACCGGCTGCCCCCCCAACCCGACCACGATCGCGTTGAGGAGGCCGATCTGGGGCGCCACCGCCGGCCGGAACGCGTACACGAACCGCCAGATCACCCCCGCCGCCACGTAGGAGATGGCCATCGGGAGGAAGATCACCGACTTGATCACCGCCTCGTAGCGCACCCGATCGAGAAGCACGGCGAGGACGAGACCCATCCCGACCGTGAACAGGGTGAACACCCCGAGCCAGAGGAGGTTGTTGCGGAACGCGATCAGCATCGGCCGGGACGTGAAGGCGCGGACGTAGTTCTGGACGCCGACGAACGTCTCCGACCGCGGGCCGAAGAAGCTGAGCCGGATCGTCTCCGCGCTCGGGTAGACGAGGAACACCCCGAGGAGGAGGAGGGCGGGAGCGAGGTACAGCCAGTGGGCTCGTCCCATGTTCATGTTCGTCTCCTTGGGGAAGGAGTATACGCCGGGGCGGGGGTCAGCCCCGCCCCGGCGCGTACGGGCTAGCCGCCTCAGTAGGCAGCTTGGGCCGCGGCCTCGATCTCCTGGAGCACCTGATCGAGCGGGACGCCCGACACGTAGTCGAGCACGCCCTTCCAGAACGCGCCCGACCCCACCGCAGCCGGCATGAGGTCCGAGGCGTCGAACCGGAAGATCTCGGCGCCCTTCAGGATCTCCGCCGCCTGGGCCGTGAGCCGATCAGGGTAGATTCCCGGATCCACGTTCACGTTCGTGGCGAGCTTCCCCAGCGCCCCGCACCAGATCGCCTGGGCCTCCGCGGAGGCGAGGTACTGGAGGAACGCCCGCACATCGGGCGTGTCGCGGAACGCGCTGATGAGGTCCCCCGCCCCGAGGAGCGGCGTCCCCCACTGCGGGTCGATCGGCGGGAACACGAAGAACCCCACGTCCCGATCGAGGACGAGCTGGGGGTGGGCACCGGCGATGAAGCTCTTGATGAACGTCGCTTGACGGTGGAGGTACGCCCCAGGGACGGGGTCCCACAGGATAGCGGGCGAGTCGCCGAAGTTGATGGACAGAACGCCGGTGGTCCCGCCATACACGTAGGCATCGTTGCGGACGATGGACCCAAACAGCTCGAACGCCCGCTTCACCGCGGGGTGGGTCCAGGGGATCTCGTGGGCCACCCACTGGTCGTAGAGGTCAGGCCCCGCGGTGCGGAGCATGATGTCCTCGATCCAGTCCGTACCAGCCCAGCCGGAGGCAGCACCCGACTCGAGGCCCACCGCCCACGGGGTCTTGCCGCGACCGGCAAGCTGTTGAGTGATGTACACAAGCTCGTTCCAGCTGGTCGCCGGGGCTACCCCCTCCGCGTAGAGGGCATCGGGGTTGTACCACACGAGGCTCTTCAGGTCCGCGGAGATGAAGATCCCGTAGACCTTCCCATCCACGGTCGCCAAGTCCACGAACGCCTTCGGGAACTGCCCGAGGTCCACGATCCCCCCGATGGGGATTACTGCCCCCCGGGCCACGAACTCCGCCATCTGGCCGGGGTTGGGCATCCCCGCGAGGTCGGGGGGGTTCCCCGCCGCCACGCGGGTGGCGAGGATCGTCGGGAGGTCGCGGCCGACGCTCTCCACCCGGACCGTGATCCCCGTCTTGGCCTGGAACGCGTCCACCACCTTCTGGAACGCGGCCAACTCGTCGCCGCTCCACAGGACCATGATCGTCACCGCACCTTGGGCGAGGCCCGCCACAAGACCCGCCAACAACAGACCAACAAGCACTCGCTTCGTCATGTGTCGCCTCCTTTTCTCCTCAGTTCCGCCTGGTAAACGGTATGTCCTGCGACTCTGTTCCTGCTCTCACCCCCTTGGTGCGCGAACAACGGTTGGGGGTTGTCGCGCAAGTGCTGGATCACCACCATGGCCGCGCCGAGGGCCGCAGCCGGACCGCGCTCCACCGCGCGGGTCACCTCGGGCAACGCAGGGACCCCCCCGGCGAGGGCCGCGCGGAGCTGCCGCTGGCACCCGGCGATAAATGCCTCCTCCTCGTCCCCCAGCAAGGCGGCGTGGATCGCGATGCGCTCTGGATCGAGCAGGGTCACGGCGTGGACGAGGAACCCGACTGCCCGGTCCACGAGGAGAACGACGCGGTCCTCGGGCGGGAGGCCGTCCAACTCCTCCCTCCCCACGAACGCCCGGAACAGGGAACCGCCGTGGCCGTGGCCCCCCCGGTACGGGCGACCCCCCACGAGGAGGCTCGCCCCGAACCGCACCTCGCCGGACAGGCCCGGCCGAAGTGCGAGGTAGAGGAGCACCTCCCCGTCCAGCTGGCGGGCCCGCGCTTCGGCGAGGGCCATGAGGTGCGTGTCGTGGTGGACGTGAACCGGCGCGGGGATCTCCCGTTCCAGGATGCCCGCGATCGCAACCCCTCGCCAAGAGGGCATCGTCGCCCCCGCGAAGCTTGCCACACCCTCGGTGACGAACGCGGGCACAGCCACCCCCACCCCCCCCACCTGCGGGCAGGTGGCGGCGAGGCTCTCCAGCCAGCCGGCGATCCTCTCTCCCACCTCGCGCAGCAGCGCGATCGGGTCAGCCGACCCAGCCTCCACCGACAGGGTGAGGCGGTGGAGCGGATTCCCCCACAGATCCGCGAGGACACAGTCGAGTTGGGGAAGCTCGAGGTCGACCCCGACCACCGAACAGACGTCCGCGCTCACGCGGAACACCGTGGCCGGGCGCCCGCCCCGGTAGGCACGCGTCCCCACCGGGGCGACGAGTCCCCGACCCATGAGCTCGGCCAGGGCCTTGTCCACCGTCGGCCGCGAGAGGTTGAGCGACGACTCGATCTCCCGGCGGGTTGCCCCGTCGGGGGTCCATAGCTTCCGCAGCACCGCGAAGACCGTATCGTCGCGCATTTTGAAAAAGATTTTGCAAAAAGACTATAGTCCCTCCGCGGGGCCGTGTCAACCCGGGGACCAGGGGTCGGGGATTGGGACGGGGCGAGGGACCGCCGGGGCTCACTCCACGCGGCCGAGGTGCTGCGTGATGAGGTCCATCTCCGCCCGGATCCGGGCCAGGGCCCGCTCCTCGATCCGCGACACCGCCTGGGGGGTGATGTCCATCTGCTGCGCGATCTCCCGTTGCGAGAGCGGTCGGAGGGGTTCACCGTCGAGGTCGAGCCCGTAGCGGAGGCAGATCACCTGGCGCTGTTTCTCGGTCAGCGACATCCCGATCACCCGCCGCAGGGTGTGCTGGAGCCGCGGTTCGAGGCCCTCCGCCGCATCGGGCAGGCTCTCGTCCGCGACGAGGTGCATCACGCTCCGGCCCCTCTCCTCCAGGGCCTCAAGCGACACGAGCCGGCGGCCGGCGACCATCACCTTCAGGAGGTCGTACACGTTGTCGAGGGGGACCCCCAGTTCACCCGCGATCTCCTCCGGAGTCGGGGGGCGACTCAGCCGGTCCGCGAGCTTCTGGGTCGCCAGGTTGAACGCCCGCAGCTCCTTCAGCCGCGACTCCGGGATGCGGGCCGCCCCCGTCCACCACCGACCGAGGGCGAGCTGGATCTCGCGGCGGATCCACCACACGGCGTACGAGCTGAACTTGCAGCCCCTGCGCCAGTCGAACCGATCCACCGCCTTGATGAGCCCGACCTGGCCCTCCTGGAACAGGTCGTCCCAGAGGTGGATGAACCCGCGAAACTCCGTGCGGAGGACGTGCCGGATGAGCCCCTGGTTGGCCATGATCAGCTGCTCGCGCGCGGCCTTGTCGCCCCGTCCGATCCGCTTGGCGAGCTCGACCTCGTCTTCCCGGGTGAGCCGCACGGTCGAGCCGACGCTGCGCTCACGAAGCGCGGTCGCGGTCATGCCGCCATCACCTCCTCCCGGGCGGGGTGGGCCCATCGTTGCCAGAACCCGCCCCGCCACCGCACCTCTGGGAGCCGCCGCTGCCCCCAACCGATGGCGCAGCCGGTCCGCCTCCGAGAGAGAGGCCAGGGCTGGTCGTGAAGCACGCGCGGTTGGGCAACGCTCACGGGTGGTCATCGTCGCCTCCACCTCGCATAGATGATACCGGGCCGAAGCCCCGGTGGTTTCACGGTGCAGGCAGGCCGGAGGGGTGCTCGCGCACCCTGGGATCCGGGCCGGGCGGCCCGTTGCAGTGATCCGAGCCCCGCACCTCGCGGCCACCCCGGACCTGCGCCGCGTGCCCCCGAACCCGAGGCGGGCCCACGCTGCATGAGCAGACGCGCAGGCGTCGCTCCGGGCCCATGCCAGCGCAACTCTGGTGCGGGAACCTCCGACGAGTTGGGGTTCTGCGAGGTGTTTGGCTACAATCCGTTAGCTTCAAGGGGAGGGACCGGATGCTCAGCTCCGCGGTGGAACTGAGATGACACGGCTCGAGGACCTGCACCCGGGGGCGGTGATCCACGGGCTCATCCTTGACAGCCCAGCCACCGTGGTTCAGGCGCAGTGGCTTGGCTCGGAGGCGGTCGAGGTCACGTTCAAGGACCCCTCCGGCCGTGTGGCCTCGCAACTCCTGTTCCGGAGCGACGAGGAACGGCTGTCGATCGTCACCCGGGGCCGGCCGTGGAGCTTCGATGCGGACGGGGCACTGTTCCGCCTGACTGCCGAGGCGTACCGGATTCGTCTTGCACACCTGTTCGATCCTCTCCTTGCCGTGCACACGTCGCTTGTCGAGCCCCTGCCCCACCAGATCACGGCGGTCTACGAGGCGATGCTCCCCCGACAGCCGCTGCGGTTCCTTCTCGCCGACGACCCGGGCGCCGGCAAGACGATCATGGCCGGCCTTCTCATCAAGGAGCTGATCGTCCGTGGCGACATCGAGCGATGCCTGATCGTCTGCCCCGGCAGCCTCATCGAGCAGTGGCAGGACGAGCTGTACCAGCGGTTCCATCTTCCGTTCGAGATCATGACGAACGACAAGCTGGAGGCCGCACGGACGGGCAACTGGTTCGCCGAGACGCCACTCGTCATCGCCCGGCTCGACAAGTGCGCCCGCGACGAGCACGTACAGGCGAGGCTCGCTGCCCCGGAGTGTCGGTGGGACCTCATCGTGGTCGACGAGGCGCACAAGATGTCGGCGACGTTTTTCGGCGGCGAGATCAAGTACACGAAGCGCCATCAACTGGGCCAGCTTCTCTCCAGGTTGACCCGGCACTTTCTCCTCCTCACCGCGACCCCGCACAACGGAAAGGAAGAGGAGTTCCAGCTGTTCATGGCCCTCCTCGATGGCGACCGGTTCGAAGGGCGGTTTCGCGATGGCGTACACCAGGTGGACGTCTCGGACCTGATGCGCCGGATGGTGAAGGAGAAGCTCGTCAAGTTCGACGGTACGCCCCTGTTCCCCGAGAGGATCGCGTACACCGTCCCGTACCGGCTATCAGACCTGGAGGCGCAGCTCTACAAGGAGGTCACGGAGTACGTGCGCGAGGAGTTCAACCGCGCCGAGGCCCTCGCCGACAACCGCCGCGCCGGCACGGTCGGGTTCGCCCTCACGATTCTCCAACGCCGGCTTGCCTCCTCACCCGAGGCGATCTACCAGTCTCTTCGCCGACGGAAGGAGAGGATCGAGCGCCAGCTCCGCGAGCTCGAGGTCCTGCAGCGAGGTGCGTCCGTAGCCAATCTCGTCACGCCAGCCCTGGACGCCGAGACCCTTGAGGACCTCGAGGACGCGCCCGACACCGAAGTCGCCCAGGCGGAGGAGGAGATCCTCGACCGCGCGACGGCCGCGCGGACACTGGACGAGCTGCAGGTTGAAATCGAGACCCTGAAGCGGCTCGAGGAGCTCGCGCTGCGCGTGCGCGCGAGCGGCGAGGACCGCAAGTGGCGAGAGCTGGCGAGCCTGCTCGGGGAGATCTTCACCCCCGCCGCCCTTGCCCCCCAGGTGGGCGAGCCCCGCCCTGCCTACAGCGAGGACCCCCTGCCCAAGCCCGTGGCCTCACCCCGACAGAAGCTCCTCGTCTTCACCGAGCACCGCGACACCCTCGCTTACCTCGAACAACGGATCAGCACGCTCCTCGGGCGCCCCGAGGCGGTGGTGACGATCCACGGCGGAATGGGCCGGGAGGAACGTCGGAAGGCCCAGGAATCCTTCCTGTACGACCCCCAGGTTCAGGTGCTCGTGGCCACCGACGCCGCAGGCGAGGGGATCAACCTCCAGCGCGCCCACCTCATGGTCAACTACGACCTCCCATGGAACCCGAACCGGATCGAGCAGCGCTTCGGTCGAATCCACCGCATCGGCCAGACCGAGGTCTGCCACCTGTGGAACCTCGTCGCGGTCGAGACCCGCGAGGGAGACGTGTATCGCACCCTGCTCGACAAGATCGAGCAGGTGCGGCAGCGGTTGGGGGGCCAGGTGTTCGACGTCCTCGGGAAGCTCCAGTTCGAGGGACGTCCCCTGCGCGACCTCCTCATCGAGGCTGTTCGCTACGGCGAGCGGCCCGAGGTGCGGGCGAAGCTGAGCCAGGCGATCGCCGATGCTTTTGACCCCGAGCACGTTCAGAGTTTGGTCGAGAACAAGGCCCTTGCCCACGAGGTGATGGACCCGGCACGGCTGGGCCGGATCCGGGAGGACATGGAGCGGGCCGAAGCGCGGCGGCTGCAGCCCCACTACGTCGAGGCGTTCTTCCTCGAAGCGCTCCGGCGCCTGGGTGGGTCGGCCCGACAGCGGGAGCCGCGGCGGTACGAGATCACCCATGTCCCCGCCGCGATCCGCCGCCGCGACCGGCAGACCGGAATCGGCGATCCCATCCTGCCGCGGTACGAGAGGATCACGTTCGAGAAGGAACTCATCGCGCCACCGGGACAACCCCTGGCCGCGTTCGTGTGCCCGGGGCATCCCTTGTTGGACGCGGTGGTGGACCTCACCCTGGAGGCCCACCGGGACCTTCTCAAGCGGGGGACGGTGCTGGTGGACGAAGCGGACCTTGGGACGACCCCACGGGCGTTGTTCTTCGTCGAGCACGCGATTCAGGATGGGAGCGTCCTACCGAGCGGCGAGCACCGCGTGATCTCCCGGCGCGTCCTGTACGTAGAGATCGACGCGGCTGGCCAAGCGCGCCACCTCTACCACGCTCCGTACCTCGACTACCGGCCCCTCCGCCCCGACGAGCCCGGGGTGGACGCGATCCTTGCGAGTCCGGAGTGCGAATGGGTTCAGGCGGGGTTGGAGGTCCGCGTGATCGAACATGCTGTGGCCACCGTGGTGCCCGAGCACCTGCGGGAGGTGCGGGAGCGACGGCTGGCGTGGGTAGCGAAGACGCGCGCCGAGGTGAAGGACCGGCTCGCGAAGGAGATCTTGCACTGGGACAACCGGGCAGCCCAGCTCAAGCTCGACGAGGAGGCCGGCAAGGTGGGGGCACGGCTGAACTGGCAGGAGGCCCGCCGGCGGGCCGACGAGCTGCAGGCCCGGCTCGAGCGACGGATGGATGAGCTGAAGCGGGAGGAACAGATTACGGCCCTGCCGCCGGTGGTGGGGGGAGGGGTGCTCGTCGTGCCCCTCGGGCTCCTGGCGAAGGTCGCGGGTAAGCCCATGGTCGACGACCGAGAAGAGGTAGATCGGCAGAAGGTGGCCGCGGCAGCGCGGGCGATCGTGATCGAGGTCGAGCGCAAGCTCGGGTTCCTTCCTGTAGATCGGGAGGACGAGAAGCTCGGCTACGACATCGAGAGCAAGGACCCACGGACAGGAAGGCTCCGGTTCATCGAGGTCAAGGGCCGCGCTGCCGGTGCTGACACGATCACCGTCACGAAGAATGAGGTCCTGACGAGCCTGAACAAGCCCGACGACTACATCCTGGCGATCGTCGAGTTCTTCGGAGAGCGTGAGCACCGGGTGCACTACGTGCGGCGGCCGTTCGAGCGCAGCGGCGTGACCGTGGACTTCAACGGGGCGAGCGTGAACTTGTACTTTGCCGAGCTTCTCAAGCGGGCCGAAGGTCCGCACTGAACCGAATGGGGATACGGGGCGACCGGATGCCTGGGCACGATCGACAGCGGGTGCTATCATGATGCGGAGCGGGAAAGGCTCGGGGGAGGGCAGACAGTTGAGTCGGGGGACGTGGACCTTCACAAGCCTGGCGCTGCAGAACTGGAAGAACTTCCCTGCTGTTGACGTGGGCCTTGGGCAACGGGTGTTTCTCGTGGGGCCCAACGCCTCTGGCAAGACGAACCTTCAGGATGCGTTCCGGTTTTTGCGCGACATCGTCAGCCGCGGAGGACTTCAGGAAGCAGTCCGCCTGCGCGGAGGGGTGGGACCGATCAGGTGTCTGGCGGCACGGCGAGAGCCCGACATCACCGTTAGCGTGAGAGTTGGACCTGTTGACGGCACGTCGGTCTGGAGGTACAGCCTCACGTTCAGCAGCGGGAGAAATGGCCGCGCTCGGGTGGTGACCGAGCGCGTTGAGCACGAAGGTGAGGAGATCGTCCAGCGACCGACGGGCGCAGACAAGGGCGACCCCGCCCTCCTCTCCCAGACCCACCTCGAGCAGGTGACGATGAACCGCGAGTTCCGCGACCTTGCAGAGTTCCTCTCCTCGGTCCGGTATCTCCATGTCGTCCCTCACCTCATCCGTGAGCCACAGCGCTACCAGGGGCCAACGGGAGACCCGTTCGGAGCGGACTTCATCCAACAAGTGGCGACAACATCCAAGCGCGAACGCGAAAAACGGCTGCGGAGGATCGAGCGGGCTCTGAAGCCCGCGGTCCCCCAACTCAGGGACATTCAACTCGAGCCAGACCAGACGGGAACCTACCACCTTAAGGGACGCTACGTCCACTGGCGACCCAAGGGCGCCTGGCAGGATGAGCGGCAGTTCTCCGACGGAACCCTGCGGCTCGTGGGACTGCTGTGGGCGCTTCTTGACGGGACCGGACCTCTCCTGCTGGAGGAGCCG
>JACIWJ010000051.1 GCA_014361015.1 Candidatus Bipolaricaulota bacterium
GTCCCGGGGTGCTTCGCTGTAGCGACAGCTGGGCAGCACCCCGCGGTCACAGAGTGGCTAGGAGGGGTGGGTGCTCACGATCAGTGCGGTCAAGGCGGACATCGGTAGCATCGGCGGCCACACGTGCCCGTCGGCGCGGATGGTCGAGGTCGTGACTGCCGCGCTGCGGGACGCCGTGAAGCAAAGGCTTCTCTGCGACTTCGCGGTCAACTACACGGGCGACGACCTGTGCCTTCTCATGACCCATCGCCACGGGAGCGGGAACGCGGAGGTCCACAACCTGGCGTGGGACGTGTTCAAGCGTTGCACGGAGATCGCCCGGGGCGAGGGGCTGTACGCGGCGGGCTAGGATCTCCTCAAGGACGCCCCGAGCGGGAACGTGCGGGGCGCGGGCCCCGGCGCGGCGGAGATCACGTTCGACGAGGGGGCCCCGGAGCGGAAGGCCGAGGCGTTCCTCGTGTTCACCGCCGACAAGTGCGGCCCCGGGGCGTTCAACTTCCCCCTGTGGGCGGTGTTCACGAGCCCGCTCTACAACGGGGGGCTCATGCTCCCTGCCATGCGGAAGGGGTTCACGTTCCGCGTGATCGATATGGAGCACGCCCACGGGGACCGGGTGATCGACCTCGTCTCCCCCGAGGAGCACGTGGACCTCGCGATTCTCCTCCGGGACGAGAACCGGTTCGGGATTCAGGCGATCCACTCCCGCCTCCACCCTGGGCAGCAGGTGGTGGCCGTCTCCACGGACCGGCTGCACACGATCGCCGGGGAGTACAAGGGCAAGGACGATCCCGTGGCGATCGTCCGGACCCAGGGGATCTTCCCAGCCCCGGAGGAGGTCGTGAGCCCGTTTGTGGTAGCTCCGTACGTGGCCGGCGGCGCGCGGGGGAGCCACACCATGCCCCTCATGCCGGTGGCGATCAACACCCCGGTCACCGGCCCGTACTGCCTGCCCCTCGTGGCGTGCGTCGTCTACTCCGTGAACCGAGACGGGGTGCTCTCGGCGGGGGTCGATGTGTTCGGGAACCCCGTCTGGGATCACGTGCGGCGGAAGGCGCAGCAGAAGGGGGAGTGGATGCGGGAGCAGGGGTTCGTGGGCGCGGCGATGCTCCCGATGACCGAGCTCGAGTACAGCGCGTTCCGGAAGTCGCTCTCCGACCTCGAGGGCCGGTTCCGGACTCTGGGCTCGTAGCTCGGGGGGATAGACGATGCCCGTCCCACCGGAGCTGCTCGAAATCCTGCGTTGTCGGTACACCCAGAGCGGCCTGCGGGTCGAAGGCGACGTGCTCGCCGCCGAGGGGGGCCGGACCTACCGCGTCGTGGACGGGGTGCCGTGGTTGCTCGACGAGGGCACGATCTCCGCGCTCGATCGTGACTTCCAGCGCCAGTACACGGAGGCGGACGCCCGCTCCTACGACCGGTTGGTGCGCCTGTTGAGCCTGCTCCTCGGGTGCTGGGAGCCGCGGGAACGACGGAAGATCGCGGATCTGCTCGACCTCCGGCCCGGGATGCGTGTGCTCGAGGTGTCGGTGGGGACGGGCGCCAACCTCCCGTACCTTGCCCGTGGGGTGGGGCCGGAGGGGCGCCTGGTCGGCCTCGACCTGTCGGCGGCGATGCTCAGCGTGGCCCGGAGGCGAGCCCGGTCCCTCCCGTGCCCGGTGTACCTCGTGCGGGGGGATGCCTTGCGCCTCCCGTTCGCGGACGGGGCGTTCGACGCCGTGCTCCACTTCGGTGGGGTGAACCTGTTCGGGGACCGCGCCCAGGCCCTGGCGGAGATGGTGCGGGTCGCCAAGCCCGGGGCCACGCTCGTGGTCGGGGACGAGGGGCTGTCCGAGGCCCGCCGGGCGGGGTGGCTCGGGCGGAGGCTGGTGAAGGTGAACAGCCTGTACCGGTTCCGTCCCCCGTTCCACCTCCTCCCGTGGGACCGGATCGAGAACGTCCAGCTCCACTGGGCCTGGCGGGAGGTGTTCTGGCTCCTCCGGTTCTGGAGGGCTGGGGGCACGACCCCGCCCGATGAGGGCGAGGTCCTGCGCCAGAGGCTCGAGGCCCGTGGCGCGGGGGCGCAGTCCTAGACCGCTTCAGCCAGGGATTGCCCGGGGCTCCACGCCACCCTACGGACCGCTCGCGCCGACCGCGTCGGCCACGTCGGGAAGATCGAGCGCCGCCAGGCGCCCCTTGAGGGGCACCCCGTCCCGGCTCCACCCGCGGGCCTCGTAGTAGTCGTCGAGGAGCGCCTGGAGCTCCTCGAGGCTCACCCGATCCCCGGCCGACGGCCCCTCCGGGATCGGGAGCTCCATCACCCGCGGGGGGAGGTGGTCGTCCTTGCGGGCGAACCCCTCCCGGACGTTGAACGCCCGGGCGAGGTTGGACGCCCGCTCCCCGATCGACAGGAGCTCCGCCGCGGTGAGCTCGAGGCCGGTCTGGGCGGCCACCATCTCCGGCAACCCCTCCAGGAAGTAGATGTGGCGGGTGAACTTGCACACGCCGAGCGTGTCGTAGACCGCCATCAGGTCCTCGAGAAGCTTGACCTCGAACCCCTTGCCGCGCAGGGAGTGCCGGTCCGCGGTGAGCTTCCACCACGACCCGCCGTACTCGAGGCCGTACACGCCGCCCGTGAGGTGGTCCCCACCGCGGAACGCCACCGCGAACGCGAGCGCGACGCCCTTCGAACCGCGGATGTCGTAGGCGGGAAGCTCCATCCCCTTGATGTGGATCGCGAACGAGGCGCCCTTCCCCAGCCGCTCGCAGGCGGCCTTCGTCCCGTCGGCGAGGAGCGCCCCCGTCTTCCCCTCCCGGCGGCCCATCCTCTCCAGCACGGCGAGCATCGCGTCCCCGTCCCCGAACTTGAGGTCGATCCCGTCCAAGTCCTTCTTCGTGAGGAGCCCCCGCTCCACGGCCTCCATCGCCCACGCCACGGTCACCCCGGCCGAGATCGTGTCCAGTCCCAGGACGTCGCAGATCTCGTTTGCCTTGGCCACGGCCTCGATCGAGGCCACCTCCGGGCACCCGCCGAGGGAGTACAGGGTCTCGTACTCCGGCCCGTCCACCTCCGTGCCGGCGTACTTTCCGTCCTTGATCTGGAACAGCTGCCCGCACGGCTTGGTGCAGGTCGGGCAGGCGACGTTCTTCGCCACGTACTTCGGGGCCCAGTAGTAGGGGTCGAGCTCGATCTTCCCGTCCTTGGCCCGGGCGTAGGCGCTCTTGAAGAACCCCCACTGCCAGTTCTTGGAGGGGAACGTGCCCGGCTCCTTGTTCATCCAGTCGAGGAACTCCCCGCTTCCGTAGGCCATGTCGGCCTTCGTCACCGGGTGGTCGCGGATGATCGTCTGCCAGTGGGCGACGAGCTTCTTCAGGTGCTCCCGGTCGTGCACGGGAACGGGGCCAGTCCCCTTGACGAGGATCGCCTTCAGTTTCTTAGCTCCGAACACGGCGCCTCCGCCGCCGCGGCCGGCCTGGCGTCCGTCGCACTCGATCGTGGAGATGCGGGAGAGGGCCTCCCCGGCGGGGCCGATGACAGCGGTGCGGTAGCCTTCGCCGAACCGGTCGCGGAGGGCGCGGGCCGTGGCACGGGTGTCGAGCCCCCACAGGTCGGAGGCGTCCTCGAACCGGGCCTGGCCGTCCTCGATGATCAGGACGACGGGGCTCTTGCTCGCCCCGCTGAGGAGGAGGGCGTCCCATCCCGCCTTACGGAGCGCGATCCCGGCCCACGCCCCGGCCACGGACCGGGCGAGCGTCCCGGTGAGGGGGGAGCGGAAGGTGAACGTGGTCTTCGACGCGGTGGAGATCCCGTCGCCCGTGAGCAGGCCGGGGACCATCGCCACGACGTTCTGGGCCCCGAGGGGATCGGCCCCCTTCGGGATCCGGGTCCAGGCGAGGTGGGCGCCCAACCCGAACCCGCCCAGGAACAGGCGGTACACCTGATCGGGCAGCTTCTCCGCCGCCGTTTTCCCCTGCGAGAGGTCCGCCACCAGGATCTTCCCGGTCACACCGCTCATCGTCTCCCCCCTTCGTGTCTGTGGTCTCGCGTCTGGCGACTCGGCCAGGCGCCGCGCGCGCCAGCGACCGCTGTGCGCTGAAGCCGCACCAAAGGCGAGTATAGCACCCGTCCGGCCAGGCCGATCTGAGTGCCCGGGAGAGAGAGGGAAGGTCCTCCACGGTACGTGAGCGGGGGCTCAGCCCTTGACGAGCCGCTCCAGGTACTCGCGGATCTCCTGCAGGCCGTAGATCGTGCGCCGGGCCTCGAGGTCGTCGAGCCACGCCTCGGCCACCGTCTCGTCGCGGATGACGTCCACGTCTTCGACGTCAAGCGCGGCGAGGAGCTTCCGCCCTTCCTCTTCGATCTCGCCGTCGTGGGCGCGAAAGATGAACCTGCGCATCTCTGTAGCCTCCGGCCCCAAGTGTAGCCTGAGCGAAGGGGAATCTCGCCAGGGTCGGAACGACCAGATCGGAGCGGGTACACTTTAGATCTGTGCCCACCTTTGTGGGGCTGGTCTCGGGAGGGGTTGTGGGAGCTCGGGAGTTCTCCATCGAAACGCAGGACCTCACCCGCGTGTTCCGGGTCAAGCGCCGCGAGGCGCGCGGCCAGACGCGGGAGGTCGTCGCCCTCGACCGGGCGACCCTCGCCGTCGAGCGGGGGGAGCTGTTCGGCGTCCTCGGGCCGAACGGGGCGGGGAAGACGACGCTCATCAAGATCCTCGCCACCCTCCTCTCCCCGACCGCGGGCACGGCGCGCGTGGCCGGGGTGGACGTGGTCGAGAACCCATGGGAGGTGCGCCGCCACATCGGGATGGTCTCGGGCGGCGAGTCGTCCGGGTACGGCCTCCTCACTGTGGAGGAGAACCTGTGGATGTTCTCCCAGTTCTACGGGATGCGAAGCGGGGAGGCGAAGAAGCGGATCAGAGAGCTCCTCGAGGTCGTCGGCCTCGCCGACCGGGCGAAGACGAAGATCTACCACCTCTCGACCGGGATGCGGCAGAAGATGAACTTCGCCCGCGGGTTCCTCACCGACCCGGAGGTCCTGTTCCTCGACGAGCCGACGATCGGCCTTGACGTTCAGACGGCCCGCACCCTGCGCACCTTCACCCGGGGGTGGATCGACGACCACCCCGACCGGACGATCCTCCTCACCACCCACTACATGTACGAGGCGGACGAGCTGTGCGACCGGGTGGCGATCATCGACCAGGGGCGGGTGCTCGCCTGCGACGCGCCGGCCGCGCTCAAGCGGGGCCTCCAGGGCGAGGCCGTGTTCCGCCTCACGGTGGATGGGGACCGCGATCTCGGCCCCCTCCTCGGGAGGGTAGATGGGGTCCAGCGGTTCGCCCACGCCGCCCGGGACGGGCACACCGAGCTCGACCTCATCCTCGCCGACGAGAACGCCCTCGTCCCCGTGCTGACCGCGATCCAAGGGGCGGGGGCGCGGCTCCTGTCCCTGGAGAAGCGGGAGCCGACCCTGGAGGACGTGTTCCTCCGCCTCGTCGGGCGCAGCTTGACAGAGGTAAGCGAGGGTGGCGGTGAACCTCCGCGCTGAGACGCTGACGTTCCTGCGCACGGCATGGGGCCGCGCCTACCCCCGCGTGGTCGGCATGCAGCGGGAGAAGAGCTGGATGTTGTTCGACGTGTTCCTCCCCCTCCTTCAGGTGGCGGCGTACGTGTACATCTACCGCGCGATCGGGGCTCCACCGGAGTTCACGGGGTTCGTCGTCCTCGGGGGGGCGATGACCGCGTACTGGATGAACATCCTGTGGAGCATGGCGAGCCAGCTCTACTGGGAGAAGGAGACGGGGAACCTCGAGCTCTTCATCATCGCCCCCACGTCGCGGATGGCGATCCTCCTCGGGATGGCGGTCGGGGGGATCTTCGCCACCACGATCCGGGCGCTGGGCGTGCTCCTCGCGGGGATCCTCGTGTTCCGCGTGCCGATGGCCCCGACGAGCGTGCCCGCCCTGATCGGGGTCTTCCTCCTCACCCTGGTGGCCCTGTACGGGATGGGGATGCTCATGGCGTCCCTCTTCCTCCTCTGGGGGCGGCAGGCGTGGCACATCGCGAACCTTTTCCAGGAGCCGGTGTTCCTCGTGTCGGGGTTCTACTTCCCGGTGCGGGCGCTGGGGTTCCTCGTCGCGCTTGGCGCGTCGATCGTCCCGATCACGCTCGGGCTCGATGCGATGCGGCAGCTTCTCTATCCCCAGATGATGGAGGGGTTCCGGTTCCTCCCCGTGGGGGTGGAGCTGGGGGCGTTGGCCGTGTTGGGCGTGGGGTTCCTGTTCTTCGCCCACCGGGCGCTCCGGTTCTTCGAGAACCTCGCCCGCCGCGAGGGCCGCCTCACGCTGCGCGGGCAGTGAGGCGGTGCCGGTGATGGGTGAAGCGCGGATGGGCCACGGAGAACGGGTCACGGCTCGCCCGTCACGGCTGGCCGAGAGCTGGCGGAGCCTCAAGGTGGCGGCGTGGCTCGGGTGGCAGATCGAGTCGAACTGGACGGATCCGTTCCTGTTCGCGGTCTACTCCGTGGTGAAGCCGGTGGCGGGGGCGCTCATCCTCGTGTTCATGTACCTCGTCGTCGCCCGCGGGGGACTCGCGAACCCCCTCTTCCCGTACATCTTCGTAGGGAACGCGTTCTACATCTATGTGAATGGCGTTTTGCTCGGCGTGAGCTGGGCGGTCATCGATGACCGCGAGCACTACGGGATGCTCAAGTACCTGTACGCCGCGCCCCTGAACATCTGCACCTACCTCGTCGGCCGCGGGGTCGCCCAGACCGCGATCGCCACCGTGGCGACGGCGATCACGCTCCTGTTCGGCGTCGGAGCCCTGGGAATCAAGATCCCGCCGGGAGGGGTGGACTGGGGGTTGCTCGCCGGGGCGCTCGTCCTCGGGCTCGCGGCGCTGGCGTTCCTGGGGCTCCTCCTCGGCGGGGCGACCTTGCTCACCGCGCGGCACAACTACTTCGTCGGCCAGGGCGTGGCCGGCGCGCTGTACCTCCTCTCCGGCGTGGTGTTCCCCCTCGACGTCCTCCCGCAGGGGCTGCGGTGGGTGGGGAAGAGTCTTCCGGTCACGTACTGGCTGGAGGCCGTGCGGCGGGCCCTCCTCGGCGACGGGGGGAACGAGGCGCTGCGGGCGCTCCCCACGGGGACCGTGGTGCTGATCCTCGCCCTGTCCACCGTTGTGCTTGCGGTCGCGTCGGTCCTGTTCTTCCGCTGGGCGGAGCGGATCGCCCACCGCCGCGGCCTCCTCGACATGCAGACCATGCACTGAGGCGACGGTTCTGCGGTGGTGGCAGGGGCGTCGCTATAATCGGATCGAAGCTGGAGACCGTGTGGTCATCGAGAAGGGACGGGAATCGGGGTACGTGGCCTCGGTGCCTGTGCTGCGGGGGGACGTGTCGCAGGGAGAGACACGGGACGAGGCCCTTCGCAACGTTCGCGAGGCGATCGAGGCCTACGTCGACGCCCGTCTCGAGGACGGCCTTCCGCTGCCCACGGAGGAGGGGAAGGAGTTCGTAGAGCTTCAGGTCCGGAGGCGATGACCAAGCTCCCCCGCGGGTTGTCGGGTCAAGAGGTGAGACGTGCTTTGGAGAAAGCTGGCTTCTACCTCAAGCGGCAGCGGGGTAGTCACATCGTCCTGCGTCGCGATGTCCCCTTTGCTCAGGTGGTCGTCCCGGATCACGGCGCGGTAGACACGGGCGCACTGTCGCACATTCTGGATGCCGCCGACCTCACGGTCGAGGAGTTCCTCCGCCTTCTCCGAGGTCTGGTTTCTCCACCAGGCGGCCTCCTGGCTGTGCGGACCATGCACTGAAACGCGACCGGTTGAGTCTGAAGGAGAGGAGCGATGGACTGCTCTGTGGCGCTTGAAGTGGGAGAGGGGGGGTGGACCTACGCGTGGGTCCTCGATCTCCCGGGGTGCTTCTCGCGGGGAGCGTCGCCGGAGGCAGCGCTAGGGGTCCTCCCGTCGCGCATCGAGCGTTACCTGGGCTGGCTGTCCGGGTTCGAGCCCGTCCCGCGCAGCGAGCGCGCGATCGAGGTCGTGGCGGAGGTTCGCGATCCAGGCTGTCCGGTGAGGAAGGGGGACACCCGGGCCCTGTTCGCCTGGGACTGCTCTGCCCCCACCGGGGAGGAGTTCGAGCGGGACCTGCGGTGGATGGCCTACCACCGGCAGACCCTCCTCTCGCTCGTGGAGGGCCTGCCCCCGGCAGCCCTCGACGCGGGGGAGGAGGGACCGGACATCCACGATCTCCGCGCTCCGAGCGTCCGCCGGGTCCTCCGCCACATCGCCGGGGCGGAGTACTGGTACCTCACGCGGATCCCCACCCAAGTTCAGCTCCCCGGAGAGGAGCCGCGCGACGTGTTCGCCCTCCTGTCCGCAGTCCGGGCCGCCGCCGAGCCCGTCTTGCGCGAGCTGTTCGCCACCGCCTCGGAGAAAGTGGTGGACGTGCCCGAGCGGACGTGGTCGGGGGCGTTCACCGAGGGGTGGACGCTCCGGAAGGTCCTCCGGCGGGCGCTGTGGCACGAGGCGTTCCACATCGAGGAGATTCGCCGACGTTTGGAGGGCTCTCTTGATCGCGCTGCGGTCGGCACGGGTTGAGGACCGGGAGGCGATCCTCGCGATCTCCTCCCAGATCTGGGAGGGCGAGGACTACATCCCCCTCGTCCTCGACGACTGGCTCGCCGAGGGCGGCCTCGTCGTGGCCGAGCTCGACGGCGTCGTCGCTGGCCTGGGCAAGCTCACCGTGCTTGCTCCCGGTGAGGTGTGGCTGGAAGGGCTACGGGTCGATCCGGCCCACCGCGGGAAGGGCGTGGCCAAGGCGATCGCTCGGCATCAGCTGGAAGCTGCGCTGGCCCTGAAGCCCCGCTCGATCGGGTTCGCCACGGCCGAGGTGAACGCCGAAAGCCTCCACATCGCCGGAAAGCAAGGGTTCAGGGAAATCGCCCGGTTCACCTACGTCGAAGGCCCGGTGCGGGACGAGCCTGCGCCCTTAGGGGTCACTCCCGTGCACGACGTCGAGCCAGCCTGGACGTTTATTCAAGCATCGCCCGCGTACCGCGCGGCCCGCGGCCTTCTCGCCTGGGGCTGGCGGTTCCCCGCGCTCACCCCGGAGCGGCTTGCCGACCTCGTCGTCCAACGGGCGGTCTTCGCGTGCGGAGATCCGATGCGGGGGCTCCTCGTCCTCCAGCCCGACCCCTACGCTCCGGCGTCCTTCGCGGCGATCGGCTTCCTGGACGGAGACGAGGAAGCCCAGAACGCGCTCCTCTCCTTCGCCCACGCCTGGGCTCGCGAGAAGGGGATGGAGTACCTGGCGGCGATGGTGCCGGACGAGCGCCGTGTCGAGACCTTTGCCCGGCACGGGCTCGCCCCCCTCCCTTACTTCCGGTACGTGCTCGTCCTCGCGTATCCCCTTCCGTGACCCTCGTCCTCGCGGCGGTGCTCTTCTGGTCCACCCTCGGGGTGATCGGGAAGACGCTCTACGGCCTGGGGGCGGAGCCCCTGTTCGTCGTCACGTTCCGGGTCCTGTTCGCGCTGGAGTGCTCGTGCCGCGGGTCGGAGCCGGCCCCAGGCCGGCCACGAATTGAGGCAAGAGAAGTCTCTTGCACTACGTAAACAACGGATATCATTGCAGGGCACCACAGGGGGTTTATCCTCCCTGCGGCTCCTGTGCCTCAAAGGGGGAA